>CAYUEE010000013.1:0-56293 GCA_964443615.1 uncultured bacterium
GGAAGATCACTGTCCTGAGTTGGGCTGTTCCCTCTCGGCTTACATGGATTCTTTACCTCAACAGCGTCCGAACCCAAAAGCCCTGCACGGATCCAGACAATCCTGATTCTGTGTTGCCGTTTCTCCCCGAAACCGCTCGCCGCCTCTGTGACGAATCTCGTGGTCGACCCCGCCTATTCAATCGCTTGGGCCTTGCTGTTCTTAACAAAGCTCTAGAGCTTGGCGTCGATCGCATCACCCCCGATGTTCTGGAAGTGGGCCTCAAATCTGCTTATGCTGACTTCAGGGAACGGGCAGCTCTCTAAGTTCAAACCCGCAGAGTCCTCAGACTCTTGGAGCGCAAAGGAGAACTATCTGACGAAACCATTACCCTCGAAGAGCTAGAATCCCTAGGCTTTAACAGCTTCAATCAACTCATCCCTTATCTTGAACGATTGGAAGAAACAGATTTAGCCTACCGTCGTGACCGCGAAGACGCCTCCCAATACGAACCCCTCCTCCTCCCCGATAGCCTCGACCCCGTCCCAGATCCCTCAGATGATCAGGATCCCTTAGATGATCAGGATCCCTCTAGCTCACCCTAAACTCACCCTCCCGCTCCGCCACCGGCACATACGGATCCGAGGATCCTTGTGCAGCCACAATCTGCAACGTCTGCTGATACGCCCAAAACCCCGCCACATACCCCGCTATGTCCAACCACAGAAACCGCCACGGCACCGCTTGGGATCCCTGCAACTTCGCTAGGATTCGTTGCACATAATAGCGGGGTTGCTGCACAAACAGCTGCCAGAGGCCTCTAGGATCCTGGGCATCCCGCCAGAGGGTGAGATGATAGGCCACACTACTTTTGCTATAGCCGAACATCTGTTGCTCCAACGCCTCCCGCGTGTGCCGATGCCGATGCCACCCATACACCGACGGCTCGTAGACTAACGTAAAACCCGCTTTCAAAATTTTGTAGACCAAGTAATTTTCCTCCCCCCCGCTCGACGGCAACCCCGCACTCAACACCTCCGGCATCAACCCAATCTCAGGATGACTGAACACCGTCGCCCGAAATGCCGCATTGGCTGACACCCCCAAGCTCCAGGTCGGAGGTGAAGCTCGCCGAAATGAGTGTAACCAGTGACCATTGACCTCTAACGGTTGAAACCCCTGACTCAGCCCCCCATGGATCCGTTCAAATAACCACTGAGCCTCTGTCTGCAATTCCCGTGGCAACACATTCCCTGTCACCACCATCACCTCAGGCCGCTGAAACGGATCCACCAACCTCTCCAACCAATCCGGCGGCACCGTTACATCATCATCAATCATCACCACCACCTCCCCCCGACTGGCCGCAATTCCTGCATTCCGAGCATAGGACGCCCCTTTCCGACACTCCTGAATCAACCGCACCTGTTCGAACTCAGCCACAACCGGCGGCGTCAACCCAGACTCAGGATGGTTATCACACACTAAAACCTCAATCGAACGTGACGTAACCTGCGCTGTCACATGTTGCAAACACACCCGCAAGTCCTCAGGCCGGTCATAGGTCGGAATCACAATCGAAATGGATCCAATCTGCACCGCCTCCACCATCTCTTCAGCAGACTCCGGATCCGTCACCACTGGGGGACTCAACGCCACGCGCAAATCTGCACACGCATCCTGCCAAGGCGACTCGGATAACGGATCCACCAGCGGCAATAACTGATAGCCCAACTGCGACACAATCGCTTCTTGCAAGGTCCCTCGCTGAATCGATTGATGCTCATTTTGCATATCCACGTAGCCAATCAACTGGTCCTGATACGTGACATACACCCGCACTAGATTAAACGCCTTGACATCCTCCCAATCTTGCATAGGCTCACTCAGATCAATCATGCGTACGGATCCTGTCCACTCGGTAGCACGTTGCGCCGGAGAAGATAACTCTGGTAAGGATCCATCGGTCTTAACGTTCAAAGCAGCCTGGATCCCTTGCACACTCCCCCGAATTTCAGCTGCCGCTATTGCTCGCCACCCTCCCGTTGATCGGATCCAGGCCCCCACGCTGCCGCGAATATGCCAAATCAGCACGCGCAACACAGCCCGCCGATAGTCTGGATAGATCCGTAGTGACTTCATCAAATAGGCCATCAAGCCTTCGTAATGATCCTGAATTTGGTGCTGCCATGTGAGCTCATCCGCCGGATGGTGATGATACACCCAAACCTCAGGAGCGTAAGCCAGCGTATAGCCCCCATAGATCAGCCGAAACATCAGATCCATCGACCCGCCCCCATGCAAAACATCAGACCGCTGATCCAATGCCGCATCAAACAAACCTATCTGTTCAAATACTGACCGCCGGAACGCCATCGTACAATCAGTCATGAACTGTCGAATATGAATCAGTTGCCGAGGATCCGACTGAGCCCCCCAACGAATCCAGTGTCGTTCAAATCCATGAGCCCAGCCCCCCTGTTGTTCAAACCCTAATTGCGCCGGTGTCTCCAATGACCGAGGTACCGCCAACCCCGTCTCCGCCATAACATCTGGATCCTGTTGAAACACCCGCAGGATCGCCGTAACCCACTCCGGATCCACTTCACAATCATCATCGGTAAACGCAATTAACTCCCCTGTTGCCGCTGTGATCCCTGTATTGCGGGCCTGATTCAACCCAGGGGTCGGCTCCTGCAGGTACTGAAATGTGGGGAAATGAGTTGCCATCAGCGCTTTCGTCTGGTTATCCAGTGGAGCATTATCAACGACAATCCGTTCAACTGAGTCATACCTCAGAGCCGCCAACGCGTTGAAACAGTGCCTCAATCGCTCCGGATCCTGGACTCCCTGGTCTGGATGATTGCGCACGACCACAACCACTGAGACTAGCGGCTTCGGATCCTGGTCAACCGGCTTAGATGGTTCCAATGCCAGCAAGTCCGCCACTCGAAAGTGGGTCACAGGCGGATCCATCTCCAACCCTCGAATCAACAGCTGTCGAATCAGGATCCAGCTATGATTTTCTAAAATGGCCTGACCTTGATCCTGGGCTGTACACCGACTATGACGAATCGGGATCCAGATCCATCCCAACGGACGTCCATACCATTGCACCAACACTTGGGCGTACTCGTACTCTCCTAGATCGGTTTGATCCTGTAGCGGCTGACTGAGCTCAAGTGTCAATACCTTCAGAGAATTCGCCATAGTCTCAAGTCTGAAACAGCTGTAGGGTTCACAGGTGGCCATTCCCAGTATGAAGCGATCTCAACCGGAACGAAACCTCTAATCAAGATGTGTGGGATCCACTGGATGTCTGGGTTATGTGGTTAAGTGCTTTGGGATAGAAGCGTTCAAGGACTTCCTGCCCTGACTCAGATCTTCAGAGCCGATCCGGCTGGATGTGTTGAATAGGTTTAGGCTTTCTGAGTGTTGAACAAACGCACGGCATTGAGGGTGACTAGCTAAGAAGATCCCGTATCTTCACAGATAGCCACCAGAACAACATCGGCAGTTTTCAAGGTCATATCAATCTTGCCTACAGCAGAACTGACATCAGCAGCAGCGAGAGCTGGGGTGTTGCCCTGCCATGCCAACCTCTCCATTAGAGCAATGCTTAAGGATCCTGTTGGCAGTAATTATCTTTTAGAGCATGAGAGATCTGGTATAATCTGGAAAGAGTCTCAATAAGAAAGCGTTGTGAACCAGACTTACTCTTCCAACCCACTCATAAAGATGGCCTTAGGCGCTGCTTTGGGCGCTACTGTAGTGGCCTCGACTTCAGTCCCATCCCAGGCTCAAGCCAAGCTTCAGGTGGTTGCCTCCTACAGCGTGGCCTGTGATCTAGCCCAGCAAGTTGCTGGTGATGTTGTTGATATTATCTGTCTAATTGCTTATGAGAATGACCCCCATGCTTACGAGGCAGCTCCGTCCGATCGCCGTGCGATTGAGCAGGCGGATGTGATCTTCTATGGTGGGTACAACTTCGAGCCTTCAATTATTGAGATGGCAGAGGCTACCGATACTCCAACTCCTAAGGTGGCTTTACACGAAGAAGCTGTTCCAGCCCCTATTTTTGTAGAGGAGGACGGCGAGTCTGAACCCGATCCCCATGTGTGGCATGATGTGGAGAATGGCATCGCTATGACGGAAGTCATTGCCGCTACTTTAAGCGAAGTGGATCCTGACAACGCCGAGCTGTATTCCAGCAATGCAGAGGCCCTAGCGGCAGAGTTGCAAGTTTTGGACCAATGGATCCAAACCCAGATCGATACGATTCCTGAAGATCAGCGCCAGCTAGTGACGACTCATGATGCCACGAACTACTATGCGGAAGCCTATGGTTTGACTGTAGCCGGCACACTTTTGGGTGTCTCTACGGAAGATGAGCCCAGTGCATCAACGCTAAGGAAGCTAGTTTCTGCTGTTGAAAAGGCTAATGTGCCTGTCCTTTTTGCGGAACTGACGGCCAATGACCAAGTCCTGGGCACCGTCTCTCGTGAATCTGGCGTTCCGATCTCCGAAAATGTACTTATCGCAGATGGGCTAGGACCGATTGAGTCGCCCGAAGGGACCTATCAGGGGATGTTGCGATACAACACTTGCACGATTGCAGAGGGGTTGGGCGGCGAGTGTACCCTGCCCTGATCGGACAAGATAATGACCAAGACGAAAGGACCAAGACGAAAGGACCAAGACGAAAGGATCAAGACGAAAGGATCAAGACTCTCATGCTGGAGGTTCAAAACCTATCTGTGAGCTACCGTGGCTTTTTTGCGCTGCGGGATCTTAATATCACCGTTAAGTCGGGTCAGCTGGTTGGCGTGGTTGGGCCAAATGGGGCTGGCAAGAGTACTCTGATCAAAGCAATGCTGGGCTTAATCCCTTTTAATACTGGGATAATTCATTTCAATGGGGTACCGGTCAAGCAACAGCTTCTCAACGTGGCTTACGTGCCCCAGAGAACCAAGGTTGACTGGGATTATCCCACCACGGTGTGGAATGTAGTTATGACAGCGCGCACCCCGAAAACGGGATTATTCCGCCAGCCGGATTCCTACTCTCGGCAAGTGGTCTGTGATGCATTGGAGCGGGTCGATATCTGGAATCTACGAGCTCGGCAGATCGGAAAGCTCTCGGGTGGGCAACAGCAGCGAATCTTTCTCGCTAGGGCACTGGCCCAGGAAGCAGAGTTGTTCCTTTTTGATGAACCCTTTACGGGAGTGGATCGCAAAACCGAGGAGATCTTTAATGTCGTTTTCAAGGAATTGCGAAATCAGGGTAAAACACTGCTGGTGATTAACCACAACCTGGAGTCAGGGATAAAACACTATGATCAGCTGATCCTCCTCAACAAGAGCTTGATCGCAATGGGGGATCCTTTGACTGTTTTATCAGAGCCTAATGTTATTTCTGCTTATGGCCATCAGCTGACGTTAATAGGTAGTTCGACAATCTGACCTAACACAGATTTGACTTAACACAGATTTGACTTAACTCAGAAGGAATTGCACCATGTTGGACTGGCTGCTTGAACCGTTGACATTTGAATTCATGCGCAACGCCTTGGCGGTTGGGATCCTCTTGGGGATCCTTTGTGCTGTTGTCGGGAGTTACATGGTAGTCCAAGAGATGGGCATGATGGCACATGCTGTTTCCCACTCTCTAATGTCCGGGTTGCCCATAGCTTATGTCATGGGTGTTTCGCTCTCCATTGGTGCCTTGGCAGGAGGATTGATCAGTGCCCTCTTCATGGTCTGGATCGAGTCTCGCTCCAAAGTCAAGCCCGATTCTGCATTAGCGATCATGCTGTCTTTCTTCTTAGCCATTGGAGTCACCCTTGTCAGAGTTTTACCAGGGGCGAATAGTATTGATCTGATCCATATTTTGTTTGGAAATATTCTTGGTGTCACTCAATCCGACGTCTGGAGCATTTTGGCAGCAACTGTCATCATGATCCTGCTGGCAAAACTCTTCTATAAGGAGTTGCTACTCTACACTTTTGATCCCATAGGGGCGCAAGCGATGGGCATGCCAGTGCACTGGTACTACACAGGTCTGATCACTGTCATGACAGTCACCGTTGTGATTAATCTAGAGACAGTGGGCTCACTGATGGTTATTGCCATGTTGATTGCTCCAGCAGTAGCTGCCTATCTGTTAGTGAAAGAACTGTATCTGATGATGCTCCTCGCCTCTGTTTTTGGAGCTATATCAAGCGTTGCGGGAATGTATTTGAGCTATTACATGGATGTCCCCTCAGGTGCTGCGATCGTGATATTTGCCTGCGCCTTTTTTCTCCTTGCCTTTTTCTTCAGCCCTACAGATGGTGTTGTCTTAGAGTTAATTGAAAACATTAGGAGCAGCTTCCAACCCAATCAATCTAGTGCAGTTCAGCTTAGTCCCACCAATGTTGAGCCGCCGCCTGGCGTTGAGGGTGAAAGGATCCCATGAATACTGGGATCCGAGACTGTCATTAAGCACGGTGTCCGTTCAAAATGACCAAAGTATCATTAGCTAGGAAATGACCAATGTGGTAAGCGCGCTCTTCTGTCTTCAAAAGGATCCCTTCTAACAGGTAGCGGGTTGCACGGTCTCCCAAACTTTCAGCCTGGCTCGCTTGAGAACGGAGCACGGCGATAATGGCTTGTTCAGCAGCTAAGTCATTTGTCAACATTGTTCTAGCGTTGAAGGCACCATCAGCTTCAGGAGTGAAGCAGCAGAGTTCTGCTAACTTGGCAAAGCTAACAGCGGGAACCCCACCTAACCCATCCAAGCGCTCACCAATCTCATGAACGTGCTCGGCAACCTCTTCATAATGGTCTTGGAAGAATTGGTGCAGCATATAGAACTCAGCACCCTGCACCACAAAATGATGCTTCTGATACTGAAGGAAAAGTGCTTGGTAGCTAGCTAGCAAAGAGTTCAACCCTTCACATACAGGCGTGGCCACACTAATATCAAGATTTACGGCGTTAGCCTCGATCTGCTCGAACGGCTGTAAAAGAGTCTGGACCATCGTTAGCTCCCACAAAACTTTACTACAAATGACTATGACATTTTACGAAGAACACAATCAAGACAAGTCTGGTTCACAGTTGAGAGTAGTTAGAACTAGTGAGTTAGACTCTTAATAATAATCAAGAGTGAAACGCATCACTGTGATACTAATATCTTGCTTTAGTAGGTAGTCTGAAATTAAAGCAGTGCACGGATCCTAGCTACACTCAATCTACTAGATGCCCTTTGAGTCCCCGATGAGAGACGCGCAGATGATTCCTTGTTAGTGCAACTAATTCCTTTTAGAATTGCCGCTGGTACTGACTGGATTGGTGGGAGTCGATTCAACTATCTCTTGCAAAGACCTATTGTAGAGTGATAAGCCCAGACTAAACTTGGTAGCTCGTCTCAATGCATTGATTCCCCGTTACTAGGTAGAGGGTGGGGACAGTCACCTTGACACACCTTGTCTTGAGTGACACAGGTTATTCAGTGGGAGAGAAGACGGATCTGGCTAAATGTGGCTGAACTGAGTGCTTGTCCAGTCACTTTTTTGTAAACTCATGCTAGCGTTAACAAACTTGATTGCCGTCACTGACTATGTATGTCAAACAGTTGGAGCTGACTCGGTTTAAATCCTTCGGTAGCACGACCTCGATTCCCTTGCTGCCAGGGTTTACCGTAATCTCGGGTCCTAATGGATCCGGCAAATCCAACATTCTTGACGCCGTGCTCTTTGCCCTCGGACTCTCCTCATCAAAGGGAATGCGAGCCGATAAATTACTCGATCTAGTTCACTCTGGTAGTTTAGAGCGCGGGCGCAAAGTTGAAACCTCTGTCGCTGTAACGTTTGCCCTAGAATCTGCTCCTCCTGAGTTCTTAGAGCGCTACTTGAACCCTCAAATTGAAACTGAGGTTACGGATCCTGAGAAGACCCAAGATGAGGGAGAGGATCCTGTGACTAATCAATCTTCGAGTGTACCTCCGGCGGATGGACCTTCCTCAACAACTTATGGATCAGAAAACGGATCAGCAAATGGCTGTAATATTCCAACAGAATGGAAAGTCACACGTCGATTACGAGTTAATCCTGCCAGTCGTCAAAGCGGTAAAGATGAACCTAGCTATACCAGCACCTTTTACATCAATGATGTGCCCTGTACTTTAACCGAATTACATGAACAATTGGAAGCAATGCATGTTTATCCTAATGGCTACAATGTAGTGCTACAAGGGGATGTTACCCGCATTATTTCCATGAATACTAAAGAGCGTCGCCAAATTATTGATGAGTTGGCTGGAGTCGCTAACTTCGATCGAAAGATTGCCCAGGCGAACACCAAGCTTGAGGCAGTCAAGGAACAGATCGAGCGCTTCCGTCTTATTGAGCAGGAATTACAGTCAGCCAGTGAACGCCTATTGCAAGAAAGTAAAAAAGCGCAAGATTATCAAAAACTTCGTGCCCACCTAAATCAACTAGATCAACAGAAGCTTGTTCTCACCTGGAAACATATCGATATCCAATATCAGCATACTCAGAGGGCTATTCAAACTCTGATTGATCAGCAAACTGAACTCTCGAAGTCCTTAGAAACAGCTAAAGCTGAACTTCAAACAGAGGAAGTCACTCTTACTGAGATGCAAAGTCGGATCCATGCCCTTGGTGAAGATGAGTACTTGGCAAAGCAAAAGACCATCGCCACCTGGCAAGCCCGTCATCAACAGCAACAGCATCAACTCGCTACTTGGACCCAAGATTGTCAGGACCTTCTAAACTCAACTACACAAGCCCAAGCTGAGCAGAATCAATTGGATGCCAATTATGCTACCCTCCAAATCCAACAGGAGGATCTCATCCTACAGGCCCAAGCTCTGCAAACCCAGGTTGCTCAACACGAAGCCGCTGTTCAAAAGAGTCGTGATCGTTTACAAGTCCTCGCCCAATCCTCGGATGCCTGGGTCAAGCAGCAACGCTATCTCACCCGCCAATTGGAAGATGCCCGACAAGATCACGGTCCCCGTGAGCAGGAACATATCCGCCTCACTGAAAAGATCCATCAATTTCACCGACAAGATCAGGATCTTGCCCAGGAAATTGAGTTCCTACAAGCTTGGATCCAAGAGCATGAACCGCAAACCGGATCCTGGCAAACTCAAGTCACTGAGACTGAAACCCGAGTGCAACAGCTCGCCACAGAACTCGCTAACCTCCAATCTAACCTTGAAATTGAACAAGCCACCTTCCAGCGCCTCCAAACTGAACTCCACACGAAACAACGCGAACTCGATAAACTGGAAACTCGCCGTCAAGTCTTGCAAGACACTCAAGGATCCCGTGCTACTCAAGTGGTCCTTGCGGCTAAACTGCCTGGTGTATGTGGGCTCGTGGCGCAGTTAGGACAAGTGGATCCTGCCTATCAAGTTGCTTTGGAAATCGCTGCTGGTAGCCGCCTCAATTACGTTGTGGTGGATGATGATATTGTAGCCGCCAGTGCCATCAACTTCCTGAAGCGAGAAAAAGCAGGGAGAGCCACCTTCCTACCGTTGAACAAGCTGAAAGCAACTCGACCCCCAGGACCTATGAATGTAGTAGGAGCCATTGACTACGCAATCCGACTGGTCAGCTTTGACAACAAATTCCGGGATGTCTTTGGGTTTGTCTTTAGTCAGACGATTGTTTTTGAAAGTTTGGATCGAGCTCAACCTCACATTGGCAAATATCGGATGGTCACACTGGAGGGCGATCTCTTGGAAACATCTGGAGCGATGACCGGCGGTAGTCAGCAGCACAAATCTAGTGCTCGCTTTGGAGCTGATGATTCCCAAGCAGTTGAATTATTAAAAGAGCGGTTAGACGACATTGAAGAACTTCTAGCCACCTTGGGGCCTCGTCTCAAAGCTGCTCAAGCCCGTGAAAAGACCCTCATCCAAGATCTCACCCCTGCTCGTCAAAATGCTCTCAAGACCCAGCAACAGCTCGAACGGCACCAGGCTGAATTGAAATCCCATCAAGATCGTCTCACCACCATTCAAACCCAACGCAACCAACTCCTAGCAGAAAAACAACAGGCGGCAGCACGGATCCTGCAACTCAATGCGGAACTAGACCCCCTCAAACACCGACTCGACGACTTGGGTGTTAAACTCAGTCAGCTGGAACACTCCCCTGTTAATCAACACTGGCAGCAGGTGCAGGCCGAAGTTCAACAGCATGAAACAGCACTTTCTCAAACCCAATCCCAACTACGCGACCTTGAACAGCGGCAGCAATCCTTCACCACCCAACGAGAATTGAACCGAGCTAAATATCAACAACACACTGAACGTATCACTGATTGTCAAACGCGAGCTAAGCAGATTCAGGCACAGATTGATTTGGGAACGGAAGAGTTAGGATCCTTAACTGCTCAAATTCAAACCCAGCAAGCGCAACTGGCTGAACTCGAAACCCGCCTCGCCGACCTCCGCCAAAAACGAGATCAGCAAGAGTTTACAGTCCGCTCTAAACAACAGCACATCCAACGTGTTGAATGGGAACGCTACAATGCCGAGACACAACAACATGAGAAAGAGGCCATCCGTGATCAGTTACAGAGCCAACGCCAGCAGGCTCAAGTACAGTTACCGGATCCATTGCCCGAAGTCCCCGATGACCTTACATTGGAATCTCTCCAGCGCCAACGCAAGCGGACAGAAGACAAACTAAGAGCCTTAGAACCTGTCAACATGCTCGCCATTCAAGAGTATGAAGAGACCCAAGCCCGTCTAGAAGGGCTTAGTGAAAAACTGGGTACGCTCGAACAAGAACGGACTGAATTACTATTGCGCATCGAGAACTTTTCAACGCTGCGATGCCAAGCCTTCTTAGATGCCTTTGAAGCAGTTGATCAACACTTTCAATCAATTTTTTCACAGCTCTCTGATGGTGATGGTCATCTGGAATTAGAGAATAAGGAGGATCCGTTTACTGGCGGTCTCACCCTGGTAGCTCATCCCAAAGGGAAACAAGTCCGACGCTTGAGCTCTATGTCCGGAGGGGAAAAATCTCTCACAGCCCTTAGCTTTATCTTTGCCCTCCAACGGTATCGTCCTTCCAGTTTTTACGTGTTTGATGAGGTCGATATGTTTCTAGATGGCGCTAATGTCGAGAAGCTTGCAACGATGATTTGGCAACAAGCTCAGCAGGCTCAATTCATCGTGGTTAGCCTCCGTCGTCCCATGATTGAAAAGTCAGAACGAACCATTGGCGTCACCCAAGCCCGAGGTGCATTCACTCAAGTCATTGGGATCAAAAATCCAAGTTAGAAGTGGATGAGCTCAGAGTATCCTGGATACGATTCTGGTGTAGATGGCCTCTGTCTTCAGTATTTAGGCATTCACTATTCAGGTATTCACTATTCAGGCACCGGATCCGTGACAAGGGATTAGCGAGAAGCATTAACAGCTCATCAGAACTGACTCATCAGGATTGATATAGGATCCTAACCATCACTCTCATCCAAGCCATTACTTTCGGTCTCAGGTATTACGCCTGTCATCGTTTCAGTTACTTTTGCTTTTACAATTCGTCGTAGAACCCCATTGATAAATCCGGGAGATTCTTCAGTTCCATATTTCTTCCCGAGTTCAACCGCCTCATTCACTGCGACTCGATCGGGTACACTCTTCAAGACATACAGTTCAGTCATCGCAATTCTGAGAATATCTCGCTCCACTCGCCCCAGACGGTTCAGCTGCCATCCGACTAAAGCCTCTTGCAACGTTTTATCAATATCTACCCGGTGCAACTTCGCCGTTGATAGCAACTGCAAGGCATAGGTCCGCACCTCTTTAGAATGCACCATCTGCAAAAACTCTGGCATCGACAACGCATACCCTGCCCGATTAATCGCTGACTGAGACAACGAAATTGCCTCCTGTACCGTCTGCCGAACCGTTTGTAATCGTTGCTCCAGCTGAATCAACTGCTGTGTTGCATTAGCCACTGACGACTGCACCTGTTGCGTTAATCCTGTAATCTCAGTCTGGAAGGTTTGTCCTGGTTCTGCTGTTCGTAGAGCTATCGCCGTCCGCCGAAGTTGATCCTGGAGACGATGGATCCGAGTAATCTCTGTGCCTGAATCGTCCTCTGACAAATTGAGCTGAGATGGAGATGCCTTGGGGGTGAAAGGCTCGGGTTGACGACTGTTGGAGGCCACTAGTGCAGATCTTGATGGGGGGAGACCCTGTGTGCTCTCCTGCAATAATCGGTCACTCCGCTGAATCTCTTCTGCTGCCGTTGCCAATACATCTCGGGCTTCCTCAGATAATGTCCGTACTGCAGCCAGTAATAAATCCTCCAATTGTTTGTCTTGTAACTTGTCTGGATTGGCGGGCAACTGACTCAAGCCTAAAAACGCCAACTCACGCGACACTCGCCGAGGTTGCATAACTCTGCATTGTTAACAGCCTCGCCATCCTAACAATCTGGCCTGCTCCTAGATCCTTGATAGATCCTTGATAGATCCTTGATAACTGGATCCTTGATAAGTTAAACAGGCCCTCGTGCAGAAAGCCTGTTCACCTCAATCATTCAGTTATTTAAAGAGAAATTGAATCGGGTATTGAGACCCTAGAGCCGTATCTGTCAGCTCCATCACCCCAATTATTTATCCATCACTACTGTCTCAGCAGATGGCGCTCAATTCTGAGAGGACTCCGGATCTCTTAAGATTTCCACACGTTTATTTATTATCCAACACACCATAGTTGGGTGTCCGAGGCTGCCTCACCGTTGCAACGGATCCACCAACACGGTCCAAATCCCCAGCCGGTTCCCGGCCAAGACATCTGTCAGGATGCGATCGCCTACGATCGCCACTTGATGAATCGGCAACTGCATCGACTCCACCGCTCGGCGTAAGGCCCGTCGTGACGGTTTAGCAGCCCCATTAATGTGCGGTACGTTCAAGCTCGTCCCAATCTCTCGGATCCGGCGGGCATCAAGATTATTACTCACCAGCCACACCTGGAACCCAGATCGAATCGTCTCCCACCAAGCTATGACTTCAGGGGCCACTTCCGGCTGCCGCAAGGGCACCAATGTGTCATCAACATCAAAAATAATCCCTTTAATATCTCGCTCTAATAATGTATCCGCAGATAAGGCCAGGATTGTTCCAGACACTTTGATATCAGGCTGCAGCAACTTCAACCAAGATTTGGTGACCATCTTGTCCTCAGAATTTGGATCAGGGCTCTATGGGATCCTTGCACCGAGTCTGATTGATCAGGATCCTAAACTCTAGTTTGAGCCCGCCGCCGGCAAGTTGTTGACAATGTCTCGTTGGGCTGCCAAATGCTCATCTAGAGTGCGACTAAACACATGTGTCCCATCATATCGAGCGACAAAGTACAAAAACTCAGTCTGTTCTGGATCCAATGTGGCTTGCAAACTCAAGGATCCTGGACTCGCGATCGCCCCAGGCGGCAATCCAGCGTTGACATAGGTATTGTAGGGTGACGGTGTCTCCACCTCAGCCCAAGTCAGACGGCGGTCGGGGGTCTGCCTAATATCGAGAGCATACTCTACTGTCGGATCAGCCCCCAGGGGGATCCGTTGAGCCAGTCGGTTACTGAAAACCCCCGCAATCAGTCGCCGCTCCTCATCCACGACCGATTCCTTCTCCACAATGCTGGCTAGCGTTACCCACTCATGTAACGACAAGGGAGTAGCCATGTCACTGGCTTGATTGGCCTCGTACATCGGAATCGCCACCGCCTCAAACTGGTCTAACATGGCTCGAATTAACGCCTCAGCCTTTTGAAAGGGCGGTATCTCATCCTCTAGAGTACTCAGAGGCAGGTAATACGTATCTGGAAACAAATAGCCTTCTAGAGAGGGTGATTCTGCTGGAATCCAAGGTACAGTGCGCAATCGGTAAATAGATCCTGCGGCCTCCTCAAATGTGGGTGCCGACATCCAGCCCTTGGCTGCTACCGCTTCCGCCATTTGAGCAATTCGCCACCCTTCAGGAATTGTGATAGCGACCTGAACAGTCTGGCCCGTGCGCAACTGTGCCGCCACCTCCACCATCGATAAGCCAGGATCTAGATCATAGACCCCAGCTTGAAAGACCCATCCTCGCCCCAATGTTCGGGTCCACAACTGCCAAGCGCGACCGGAGCGAATTACCCCAGCGTCAGCTAACTGATGGCCAATCGAACGGCTCGTCGATCCAGGTTCAATGTCAACTCGGATTGGATCTTGGGATCCGACAGGGCGAGTAAAATAATGCCAAACTTGCCATGCTCCCCCCACTGCGGCACCCATCACGCCCACGAAGGCCAGACACCCAGCCACCCATCGTCGAGACGACTGCGGTTTAGAGGTCATGCCATACACCTATCGATACTGATCAACACTCCTGACAACACCCAACGCGCGAGACCTTTCTCCCTAGACGTAATACTAAACACTGAGGACATCAGACGTTATTCTGGAAGCAGTGGAGGAACGTACTGAGAGATAACCCTGATGGTAGCCTTCTTTGAGTTTTTGTGGACGGTCTCGGCCATCTTATTGATTGTTTTAGTGCTATTGCACAGTCCCAAAGGGGACGGATTAGGAGGTCTTGGTGGTCAGGCCCAATTGTTCTCCAGCTCCAAAACGGCAGAGCAGAACCTGAACCGATTTACCTGGACTGTGGCAGCGGTGTTTCTGCTCATCAGTATTGTCTTAGGAGCAGGATGGTTGCCCTCCTAGGGATTCCCTCTTAGTGGGTCATCTCCTGGGTGGCCGTCTCCTAATCGCTATCTTTGAGTGATCACTGACTACTTATGAGGGTCGCTCTCCCAGTGGTGACCTAATCAGCGAACTGAAGCAGCTCAGTCTAACCCACTAGACTAAAGTATGTGAGTGAGGAGAATCGTTAGGTGATAGTTGTTTCCTAAGCCTGCATTCATTAGTATAGTTTTTCTAACATTACTGGTCCCGTAGTCACTCATCACTTTTTAATCCTTATGCACGACGTCATCATTGTCGGTGCGGGTATGGCTGGCCTAGTGTGTGCTCGGCAGCTTATGCGTGCTGGGCTCGATGTTTTACTGGTAGAAAAGTCTGCTGGTGTGGGTGGACGGATCGCCACTCGTCGGATCCTGCCTAGGCCCGGAGAATCGCCGGTGATTGTGGATCACGGAGCCCAGTATATTTCCGCTGATACTGATAGCTTTCACCGATTAATTAAGGAGCTTCTGAATCTTGATGTGTTGGTGGAATGGACTCGCTCAATCCATTTGCTCAACGATCAGGGGCTTCAACCGGCCACCATCGATACACAAAAGCCCCGCTACATTGCCCCTCAGGGGATGACTGCTGTGGCTAAGTATCTCGCTCAATCTCTCAAAATTCAGACAAAGTGCCGCATTAGCCATATTGCTATTCAAGACCAACAGTGGTCCTTACAAGCCGATAGCGGGCAGACCCTTCGAGCCGATAATTTGGTCCTGGCCATTCCTGCTCCCCAAGTCTTAGGGATCCTACCCACCACATTAGTGCGCTCTCTGGCTATTTACCCTATGTTGGCTGCTGCTCGCTACACGGCTTGCATTGCTGTGATCGCAGGCTACCCAAGCTCCACACCTGTCCCCAGCTGGCGAGGGATCAAGTGCGACGACTCGAATCTGGCCTGGGTTGCCCTTGATAGTAGTAAGCGGCCTCAGGCAACAGCTCCGATCCTTGTGTTTCACGCTACCCCACATTTTTCATCCAATTATCTGGATGCAGATGCTGAGGCGTTGGAACAAGCGGGACGGGCCCTATTGGGTTATACAGGCCATCGCTTAGAAGACTGGATTGCTAAGCCTGAGTGGATGCAGGTCCATCGCTGGGGGTTTGCGTTTCCCAATGAGACGGTGGGGCTAGCCAGCCTATCAACTTGGGTACCCAAAACCTCAACGTTACTAGCGCAGCCTTTGACCTCGAAGACCGCGTTGACGTTAACTTGTGCTGGCGATTGGTGTGGGGGACCGCATGTGGAGGGAGCCTGGATCTCAGGTCATGATGCAGCCCATAATCTATTGTCAATGCTAGGTCGTTCGTCTAGTCTGCCGATGGTGCCAGTCCTTTAGCTTCAGGACAGTACCTAGCCACAAGTTTCAACGGTTCCCCACTTAGTAGGGTCAGGATCCCAGTCTTGGAGTCAGGATCCTAAGCTGAAGGTGAGATGATCTGAGAGAATGGTTTACGTTCCTCAATCATTTGAGAAGGTGTGCAATGGCCGATCAGTTTTCCAGTCGGAGCAGTGTGGGGGGTAACCCAGCTCAATACCTAGATGCTGCAAGTGAGTTGTTTAACCGTCGAGCTCAGCAAGGCAAAGGCAAAGTGATCACGGATAAAGCCTCCTTTGGGACTGCTGGTAACCCCAAAGCCTTTATGGATATGGCCCGTAACATTCGCTCTACCGCTAACACTCGGATGGATTAGTCAACTAGGTTGATTTCAATACAGGCTGAGCTAGGCCCAGTCATCCCGCTGACTAAAGCTGTCCTCATAAACATCCTTGCGACTATGAATTGCTCTAGTTTTTGTAAATAGAGCTTCCTCCGTTAGGGTCCATTCCTCTAGGATCCAATCGAGGTCTTGCTGTAGATCATGAGCGCCTGGGAACCCCATGTAGCGGATCCTAAGGCGCGCTACTTCGGCTAGGATCCTGTCCGGAATGGGGCGCTGGCGAGCACCTTGCATCAGCTGATTGAGTAGGTCACGATCCCTAGCGTACTGGGGATGCTGTTGATCAGGCATGGTAGGCCTCACACGAGTCTCAATGTGTTTTAACTGGATCTGTTCAGGGCCGTAGGTGACGGGTAGCCACCGGACCCACTTCGTCGGTGGAATGAAAGCAGGTATACTGCATAGTGTTGCAAACCTTAAACTTGGAGACGGCTCTCATGCCGATGATCGAGACCAGAGCAGATCGGATGGTGCTCAACTTTGGTCCCCACCATCCGTCCATGCACGGGGTATTGCGGTTGCTGGTCACGCTTGATGGTGAAAACATCGTCGACTGTGAACCGATTATTGGTTATCTCCACCGGGGTATGGAGAAGATAGCCGAGAATCGCTCGGTGATTCAGTACCTTCCCTATGTCTCCCGCTGGGATTATGGAGCGGGCATGTTCAATGAGGCGATTACGGTGAATGCGTCTGAGAAGCTCGCTGATATCTCCGTGCCCCGACGAGCGAGTTACCTGCGGGTCATCATGCTGGAGCTCACTCGGATCATCAACCATCTCCTATGGCTGGGACCTTTCATGGCGGACTTAGGAGCACAGACCCCGTTCCTCTACACTATGCGGGATCGTGAGTACATTCTGGACCTATTTGAAGCGGCCACCGGAATGCGCTTGATCAACAATAACTACTTCCGCGTTGGTGGTGTTTCGGTTGACTTGCCCTATGGCTGGGTTGACAAAGCCCTTGACTTCTGTGCCTATTTCCCGAGCAAGGTGGATGAATACGAAAAGCTAATTACGAACAACCCCATCTTCCGGAATCGCTTGGAGGGCATTGGGTTTATCGGTGCTCAAGATGCCATTAACTGGGGGTTAGCAGGGCCGATGCTTCGGGCCTCTGGGGTAAAGTGGGATCTGCGCAGGGTAGACCATTACGAATGTTACGACGACCTTGATTTTGACGTAGCTTGTGAGACTGAAGGGGACACATTGGCTCGCTACCGTGTCCGCCTCACGGAAATGCGGGAGTCTTGCAAAATTGTAGTGCAGGCTCTGAAGGCCTTACCGGGTGGTCCGTTTGAGAATTTGGAAGCGAAGCGGATGTTTGAAGGGCCGAAATCAGAGTGGAATGGTCCAGACTATCAATTCATCAGCAAAAAGACATCCCCCACATTTAAGGTTCCAGAGGGCGAGACGTATGTGCGGGTTGAGAGTGCCAAGGGTGAACTGGGCATTTACCTTGTGGGAGCAGATGATGTTGCCCCCTGGCGCTGGAAGATCCGTCCACCCGGATTCATTAATTTGCAGGTGTTACCTCAGCTGATTCGCGGTATGAAGGTGGCAGATATGATCGCTATCCTCGGAAGTATCGACATCATTATGGGTGAAGTGGATCGATAGCGAGATAATAGGAGGGCTGTCAGATGGGAGTCTTTGAGGTGTTCTGGGCTTTTCTCGTGTTCTGCCTAGTCTTAGGGCTAGGAGTTGGGGCCTACTACTACTCTCGACGACTGTTACGCCTAGATGGACCGACACGCCAGGATAAGCAGCAGGAGGAGCGATTCCAAATGCTTCTGGACCGAGAAATTGCCCTAGCCAAGAAGCGAACCAAGCGTTAGTCAAGGGTTTCGCCACAGATCACAAGATCACGATTTGAGACCAAGCAAGCAGGTGATTTAGCCATGGACACAGGGATCGATTTGCAGAGAAGCTTTGTAGAGGGGCTAACGGGTTTTGGGCTTTCACCTGAGATTGCTCATGCTCTCTGGCTTCCTTTGCCGATGCTGTTGCTAGTGACGGCAGCGACATTGGGAGTGATGGTGCTGACCTGGTTAGAGCGGAGAATCTCAGCAGCGGCTCAGCAACGAATTGGTCCTAATATGGCTGGGCCTCAGGGCTTGTTATTGCCAGTAGCCGATGGGATAAAACTGCTGACAAAGGAAGATATCGTGCCGGCTTTTGCGGATCCTGTTCTGTTTACACTGGGGCCAATTCTGGTCTTCTTGCCGGTTTTTCTGTCTTATTTGGTCGTGCCCTTCGGTCAGCACCTGCTCATTTCCAATCTAGCTATTGGTGTGTTCTTTCTAATCGCGACATCGAGCATCCAACCGATTGGTTTGTTGATGTCGGGGTATGCCTCTAATAACAAGTATTCTTTGTTGGGGGGATTACGAGCGACAGCGCAGTCCATCAGCTACGAGCTACCTCTGGCTCTGTCGGTGCTGGGTGTTGTGCTGATGAGCAATGGTCTGGACACTGTGAGTATCGTGGATCAGCAAAGTTCCCTCGGAATCCTGACATGGAATGTGTGGCGTCAACCTATCGGGTTTGTGATCTTCCTAATCTCCGCCCTGGCAGAGACTGAACGGATCCCGTTTGATCTTCCAGAGGCAGAAGAGGAGCTGGTGGCCGGATATCAGACTGAGTACGCCGGGATGAAGTTTGCTCTGTTTTACCTAGGATCCTATGCCAATCTTCTCCTAGCAGCGCTGCTAGCCTCGATTTTATATTTGGGAGGTTGGGGGTTTGTTGTTCCTGTCGAGATGGTGGCTGGTTGGGTTGGTCTATCGGTTGATCTACCCTCGGTTCAGGTGGTTACGGCAGCAATCGGGATTGTGATGACTCTGGTGAAAGCGTTCTTCTTTCTGTTCATTGCGATTACGATTCGCTGGACGATTCCTCGGGTGCGGATTGATCAGTTGCTGGACTTGGGGTGGAAGTTTTTACTGCCGGTGTCATTTGTGAATTTGTTGTTGACTGCAGCCCTGAAGTTAGCCATACCCGGATGGTTCGGCGGTTAAGTGTTCAAGTGTTAAGGTGATTTTGACGACCTCAGGAGTAGATGAGATATGGCGTTCCTAGAGAAAGTCGGTAGCTACCTTGGCGATGCGGTAAAATCTGCTAAGTATATTAGCCAGGGTTTTGGTGTAGTTTTTGACCATATGGGTCGCCGCCCCGTGACGGTGCAATACCCTTACGAGAAGCTGGTCCCGTCTGAGCGATTTCGGGGACGGATCCACTTTGAGTTTGATAAGTGCATTTCTTGCGAAGTGTGTGTCCGTGTATGCCCGATTGACTTGCCGGTGGTGGACTGGTCGTTTAACAGCGAGCTGAAGAAGAAAGAACTCTACAGTTACAGTATTGACTTTGGGGTTTGTATCTTCTGCGGGAACTGTGTGGAGTTCTGCCCGACGAATTGTCTGTCGATGACGGAAGATTATGAACTCGCAGCGTACGACCGGCACCAATTGAACTTTGACCAGGCTGCCCTGGGACGCCTGCCCTACAAGATTACTGAGGATCCGGCTGTAACCCCGTTGCGAGAGTTTGCGTACCTACCTGCTGGTGTGATTGATCCTCATGATCTACCCGAAGGATCCCAACGGGCGGGCAAGCGTCCTGAGGAAATCCTAGAGGAGATGCGGGCCGCTAAGGCCACTCAAGGGTCTGACTCTGAGTCTGCAGATAGCTAGAGCCAGGATGTGAGATAGGGCATCGTTAGTGTGAATACTCCGTCTCACTGGCTCATCAATGCGGTGACTGCCAAGCGTCTTGACTCATCTGAGAGAGGTCGGGGCGCTTTTCTCTGGGGATCCATAGCACCTGATATTCCGCTGTACCTTTTATCTGTCGGCGGCGCTATTTATTATCACTGGATCCTGGGCTGGGACCTAGAGCAAGCTTTTCGGTACATGTTTAGTGTGTTGTTCTTTCAGGATCCGCTTTGGATTATTGGCCACAACACTCTACATTCCCCAGCTGTATTGATCTTGGGCTTGCTGGGCCTAGGATACCTACGTTACCGAGTTGGCCAGCAGCAGCGATGGATCCATTGGATCCAGTGGTTTTTGTTGGGGTGCCTGCTCCATACTGTGGTTGATATTCCAGTGCATGTAGATGATGGACCGTTGCTATTATTTCCATTTAACTGGTCGGCGCGATTTCGGAGTGTGATTAGTTACTGGGATCCGCGTTATTTTGGCCGGGAAGTATTTGTCTGCGAGGTGCTTCTGGATGCTTACCTCCTATGGGTTATAGTTGGTCCACACACGGTAAAGATGGTGATAGGGCTCACTCGCAAGTTACGGGGAGGTTGAGATGAAAAGTCGAATGCTGCGGCGGTGGTCGAAAGCCATTTTGGTATTACTGGGCGTTGGCTCCTTGTGGATCTGTTTGATGGGGGCAGCCAAGCCGATGAGCCCATTGTCAGGACAGACATCGGGTGAGCAGTGGTTAGTAACCCCGCAGGAACTCAAACTGGCGTATTGTCAAAGTGCATACCGATCCTTCCGGAATTCCCCCTCTCAGAGCTATATTATTAGTTCAAATGTACAAGCCCTCACTCCAGAATCCTTTTGCAAGCGACTTGATCAGTTTTATTCCTACGATATCAATATGGAGATCCCGTTAGGACAGGCATCGGGAATTGCTCCACTCCTATTCTCTGATCAGCCGATCCAGAACTAGCTCACTCAGGATACAGACCTACGGTTTATAAAGCCTTTAGGTTGGAGGCTGAGCCCAGAGCAGTCACCTCTTCATCAATCTTTGCGACATTGTCGTTCAAACTTGCGAGACTATGGGGCTCAGCCGTGGATTCAGAGTAAACTTAGTTTTTCATTAAACATAAGTTGGTGTTAACGGTTTAATAATCCCCTGAAGGCCTCAAATCTCTATGGTACAATCGGCTCGATCTTGCGTAATGAGATAAAGCCGTGCATTACGATATCCGCTATGGACCTGCCTTCTCAACTGTGTTCGTGACCTTGAACCCTGGGGAGAAGTTCATTGCTGAAGCTGGGGCTATGGCCAGCATGGATGGTGCGCTTTCAATGGAGACCAAGCTTGCAGGCGGCTTTTTTGCTGCTTTTTTGAAGCAGTTTTTCGCGAAGGAATCCCTCTTCGTTAACCATTTTCGAAATCAAACACAACAACCTCTCCAGCTCGTTTTGACTCAATCGACGGTCGGTCAAATTGTTTGTGAGGAGCTCAAAGATCAGGCCCTCTGTTTTCAGCCAGGCGCTTACATTGGCCATGTTGGTCAGCTGAAGTTAGGGGTTCAATGGGCAGGGTTGACTAGTTTCTTTGCGGGGGAAGGCTTGTTACGGCTAAGGATCCTAGGCTCAGGACTAGTCTTTTTTGGGGCGTACGGGGGGATCACTTCAAGAGAGATTGATGGCGAACTCATTGTAGACTCAGGGCACTTGGTAGCCTACGATCCTCAGATTAAAATGCGCCTTGGCTTGCCCGGTGGTGGCAATTTCATCAGCGGTTTGATTACCGCCGTGACCTCCGGTGAGGGCCTGATCAACCGAGTGAGTGGCAAGGGTCGACTCTATCTGCAATCTCGGAGCATTGAAGGGTTTGCCCGGTTCCTGGCACCTAAACTCTTCTAGAGCATTGTCTGGGTTACAGAACGGATTCAGTCACTATCACTTGAGGGTTAAGAAGTGCCATGAAACTTGATATTTTGCATCAACCTGATTCTGCCGTTGCTCACGTCCAGATGGATCCACGGGAGGAAATTGTGGCCGAAGCGGGGGCAATGATTGCAATGAGCGGATCCTTACAAGCCAGTACGACTTTGAAAAAGGGGAAAGGCGGTGGTCTCCTGGGGGGGTTGAAGCGGGTCTTAGCAGGGGAATCTCTCTTTCTATCTGTATTTCGAACAGGCGAGACCATCGGAGAGATCTACCTGGCCCCCAAGTTGATGGGAGATATTCTGGCCTATCAACTCAGTGGCGATGGGATCGTGGTGCAATCTACAGGTTACTTAGCCAGCACACCCCAGGTTACGATTGATATCGGCTTTCCGGGTTTGAAGACTTTATTTTCAGGGGAGTCGATCTTTTGGCTCAATATTTCCGGCAATGGCATGGTTCTGCTGAGCTCATTTGGGGCTATCTATGCCATTGATGTGGACGGGGAATACGTGGTAGATACCGGTCATATCGTTGCGTTCGAGAAAACGTTAGACTTCAAAATTGACAAAGCGGGGACCAGTTGGATCGGATCCTTTCTCGGAGGCGAAGGATTAGTGTGTCGGTTCAAGGGCCGAGGAAAGGTGTATTGCCAGACCCACAACTCAGGGGCATTTGGCCATGAAATTGGTAGTCGGCTCCCGGCGCGTTAACGATGAGGCTCGATAACTCTGTAGACTGCAGACCCCATACACTGAGGATCCTATGACGTATTCAACCACATTTGAAATCGATCACAAACCTGCTTATGCCTCCATTCGGCTCACATTACAGCCTGGGCAAACCCTAGTTGTAGAAGCTGGAGCAATGGCCGCGATGGATCCCTGGATCAAACTTAAGTCTAAGATGCGGGGAGGACTTGGGCGCGGGGTTATGCGAATGTTTGGGGGAGAATCCCTCTTCTTGAGCGAGTTTACTGCGGAAGGGAAGCCGGGCGAGTTGTATCTTTCTCCAGGTGTCCCTGGGGATGTCGAATATTACCATCTGGATGGCACTCGAGGTATGATGCTGCAATCATCAGGATTTGTTGCTTCTAGTCCTACAGTCGAGATCGATACTAAATTTCAAGGATTCAAAGGTTTTTTCAGTGGTGAATCTATCTTCCTCGTTCATGCTACAGGGCAAGGGGATCTTTGGTTCAGCACCTATGGTGCGATTATTGAGATTCCTATTGATGGGGACTATGTTGTTGATACTAGCTATGTGGTGGCCTTCGAAGATAGCTTGCAGTATAACGTTGAGCTGATTGGGGGGTTGTCCTTCAAAAGTTTGCGCACTGGCATCTTTGGAGGAGAAGGCTTAGTCTGCCGATTTAACGGTCAAGGGCGGCTCTGGGTCCAAACACGGGGGCTACACCACTTCATTAACTTTGTGAATCCTTTCCGACCCGTTCGGAGTGACTAAGATCGACGCTAGGAGACGACTATGCCTCAGTTTGAACTCCCACCGGGAACCGCAAACTACAGTGATGACAACGGCGAGCCTACTACCGCTCAATGGATGAAGTTAGTGGCTCTCTTGTTGGGGGTGCTCCTGGTTCTTTACTTAGGTGTGGTGTGGTTTGTTGAGGGGTTGGTGTGGTTGATTCCTCCTGGCGTAGAAGCCCAGCTCGGATCCTTGATGCAGTCGGAGTTCGAACTAGCTTCGGAGGATTCATCTGTCTCAGATGAACTGAACCGACTCCTCAATCAACTGGAGGAAAACCAACCTGCTGATGGGCGCATGGAAGATCGTGATTTTGAAATTCTGTATGTGCCTGAGGATACTGTAAATGCACTGGCCTTACCGGGCAATAAAATTGTGATCTACGCGGGCTTGTTGGAGACTGTTGAGTCTGAAAACGAGCTAGCGATGATTCTGGGTCATGAGCTGGGGCATTTTGCGAACCGAGATCATTTACGCGGCCTAGCTCGACAGCTGACGGTTCAACTCATCCTCGCTGTAGTCATTGGGGATCCAGGATCCTTGCAATCCTTGGCTGCTTCAGGGGTTGCTGTGCTGAGCAATTCCCAATTTTCCCGTCAACAGGAGCGGCAGGCGGATGAGTATGGCCTAGAAGTTCTGGCGACAGCCTATGGCCATGTGGCCGGGGCCACCGATTTTTTTGAACGCCTATCCGAGAACCAACAGTTAGAATCAGCCATTGCCTTTGTCAGCACTCACCCTGCTCCATTAGCGCGCTCCCAAGAGATTCAGCGTCTGATTCAGGAGAGAAATTACAGAGTTGGGAACCGTCAGCCATTGCCCAAGATACTCAAAGTGAACTACAGCAAGCAGATTTGAATCGTGAGATACTAACGCAATGCACTAAAGGCAACAAGCTCGTACCAGAATTAACCGACCAGTCTTTCCTGTACCTATGGATGTACTGCAAATTCGCTGGGATAACTCAGTTCCATTAAGTGCCTTCTAACACATGCCCTATTTGCATGCAACAGAAGGCTACTGACCCAAGCTAACGACATGAAATCTGCCATCTTGAACGGGCCTGAAAGACTAGATTGGATCCAATTTCCGTATCGTTGATAGCTAGCGTAGGATCCTTTAGGCAGGCATAATAGACCACGCTGTGTTTTGGATAATCTGGTTATGGGTCGAGCGAAGAAAGTCGTACTGGCTTACTCAGGGGGGGTTGACACCTCTGTTTGTATTCCTTACTTGATGCATGAATGGGGAGTGGAATCAGTCGTGACCCTGGCTGTGGACCTGGGCCAAGGGCAGGAACTAGAACCGATCCAAGCCAAAGCTTTGCAGGCCGGAGCTGAGCAGTCACTCGTGCAGGATGCCATTGATGAGTTGCTCACGAGCTACGCCTTTCCCTCCATCCAGGCCAATGCCCTCTACGAAAACCGTTATCCTCTGTCCACAGCCCTAGCTCGCCCTCTAATTGCCAAGCTCCTGGTTGAAGTGGCTGAATCGGTGGGAGCTGATGCCGTAGCCCATGGTTGTACAGGTAAAGGAAATGATCAGGTCCGCTTTGATCTAGCTATTGCAGCACTTAACCCCGGTCTCAAAGTGTTAGCGCCCGCACGTGAATGGGGTATGAGTCGGGAAGAAACTATTGCCTACGGTGAGAAGTACGGGATCCCAGTACCCGTTAAGAAATCTAGCCCCTACAGCATTGACCTCAATATCCTAGGCCGGAGTGCTGAAGCTGGGGTCCTCGAAGATGCAATGGCAGAACCACCAGAGGATGTTTACGCCCTCACCACGTCTATGGCCGCGACCCCTGATGAACCCACCTACATCACCATTGAGTTTGAGCAAGGGATCCCTGTGAGTCTAGATGGCGAGCGGTTAGCCCCACGTGCGCTGTTTGAAAAACTGAATACACTGGCTGGGGATAATGGTGTCGGTCGAATTGACATGATTGAAAACCGTCTCGTTGGCATTAAATCTCGCGAAATCTACGAGACCCCAGCTCTGTTAACCTTGATTTTGGCCCACCGAGAGATCGAAAGCCTCACATTGCCTCGTGAAGTCGCTCAATATAAACTCGGAATTGAAACGTCCTACAGTCAACTTGTTTACAACGGACTGTGGTATTCGCCCCTCCGTGCTGCTTTGGATGGATTCATTCAGCAGACTCAAATGACAGTAACTGGCTCTGTACGGATGAAACTCTTTAAAGGACAAGCCATCCCAGTTGGTCGGCAATCTCCCCATTCTCTCTATGATACGGCCCTCTCTACCTATGGAGAGGATGATGCTTTCGATCATAAGGCGGCTGAAGGTTTTATCTATGTTTGGGGACTACCCACTCGAACATGGTCCCAGATGCAACGCCAGTCTTAAAATCAACCTCTCAAAGGGTACTAGTCTGCTCCAACCTCTCTTTCAAGAGTCTTATTTCTAAAGAGGTTGGCAGTTGGGGCAGTAATGGGAGGAGCGGCCCGCTAGCTTGAGTCGCTCAATAGTGGTCCCACAGACTCGGCAGGACTGTCCAGTTCGACGATACACCCAGGCTTGACCGAGATAATTGCCGTTGACTCCCGTTGCATCCCGGTAGTGACTGAAGGATGTCCCTCGTTGCTGAATACTTGTCGTTAGAACTTCAATTAGCTGCGATCGTAGTCGATCCACTTGCTCAGGCGCTAGGTGTCGGCAAGGGGTTTGAGGATGGATCCGACTCATGAATAAGGCTTCATCAGCATAGATATTCCCCACTCCAGCGACCAACCGTTGATCTAGCAGAGCATTTTTGATGGGCCTAAGACTCTTGCTCAAGGCTTGGTGAAAATAAACTACCGAAAAACCAGGACCCAGCGGTTCAGGGCCTAACACTGCTAATCCCGAAATGACCGACTCAGCCGATTGATCGGGCTTGACCAGCCACATCTGGCCAAAGGTTCGCTGATCCACGAAGCGCAGTTCTGCACCACTGGTCATGCGGAACCGCACTCGTGTGTGGGTAGGAGAGGGAAGCTGTGGATCCTGCCATAGGAGTTGCCCTGTCATCCGCAGATGAACTCCCAGCTGCAGTCCTTGGTCACACTGACCCAATAAGTACTTACCTCGCCGGCTCCAATCTAGAAACTGGCAGCCAACGAGGTAGTGGCAAAATTGCTCGGGATTGGGATGAGCAATGGTTCGCTCAAGATGGACCTCTACCCACCGGATCGGATCCTGACATGTAAGGCGTTTTAGGTCTTGGCGAACCGTTTCAACTTCAGGCAACTCAGGCACAGCACCTTGGGACGAGATTGGCTGGGATAGACTCAGGCCTCAGGGCCTTAACCTCCTTGTTCTAAGACGCCTTATCCAGCTGACTTAGCTTTTTTCTTGGGAGGCTCAACCTCTACTAGCTCATCTTCACGGAAGTTATTGGTGTTGATGTTGTAGTAGTTGATTTTGTCGAAACGGACAATCACAGGATAGAGGATCCCGCTCTTGTCAACAGCTGCGACGGTACCCACATCCCTATACCAATAGGATTCTTTACGCATGATGCGCACTTTGGAACCACGCTGAACCATAAAACAATGACTCCTTAGACCTAACCTCACCCTACTCTAGAGGACCCAGATGTCTTTGATTCTGAACATTTGTGACATGCCGCCAAAAACTGTTACATTTCAGAGCACTACCAGCTGCGAGGGCCATTAGTTTAGCCCTTGATGCCAGCAAGCCCTGACGAGAACCAAGCGATCCTGACGATCCCAGCTCCAGCATTACTTGTTAAAATAAGATCATTGAGACCTCAGTACGGCTTAGCTTATGCTGCAAGACCCCAGGTTGATTCGGCACTACCAGGTTATTACAGACTCCCTGGTTGACTTTTGGTATCGTGGCTATCAACGAACTGACGAGCTGCGACTCTTGGTCGATGGTTACATTATGGCTCTACGGACGTTACGAACGTTAGAACCCTTCGAGCTCCACCGTGTAGAAGAGGAAGTGATGCGGTTTCTGCACGATCCATCTAACTTTGTGGAACCGGAACCAGAGTATCTTCGAAACTAAAGCCGCTATCAAGTGAGTTGGCGGATTGGGTTACAGCAGAGTACCCATATCTAGTAAAGTAAGTTGGCAAGACAAGTAGCTAGAGGAGAAGTAAGTCAACTCTAGCTTCCGAGTGTTCAATTGGATTGGGCTAGCTATCCACTTATCAATAGGTTGAAAGGTCAAGCAGCCATGTTATGGAAAAGTGGCAGGACTTCGAGCACTTGAATGGCCTGTATCTGTGATTAATGTAACCAGTTAAGCATTGTTCAAGCAGTTAGATTGAGCCTCTAGTTAACTACGTTGGAACAAGCTATTTAGATAGATCCGAGCTGCTCGACGGTCAGAGTCTCCATTCTGTAGCAAGAATAGGGATAAAGCTGCTGTGAACACTCGATCTTGATCCCAATCCGGATGCGTGACCAAATATCCCTTGAGAGTATCATGTAGCTCCTCTGGGATTTCCGCAAGAATACTGACACTTGAACTCATAGAACTCTCCACACGTATGACAATGAAACTTCAATAGAAGGGCTAATTGTCCATAGGCCCTACACAACGGGAGCATGCTGATCAACAGAATGCTTCATCAAATCCCTTAGCCCAAAAACTTGGTCCAGAAAAAATGAGGAGGTTGATGGGTATTGACGGGTAGCGACAAGAAGTAATGCTGTAGTGGGCTCATTGTGGCCTGTCACCCTTACCCCCTGTCAATGCTTTGTCAGCGTTCCTTGGCGGAGGCAGAATGAGTCAAGAGATGAGATATCGGCTAAGACGAGTGAAAATTGTTACATTTCTTAACTATCTTGGAGGTTATCGAAAATCGATCAGTTTTCCACAGAGGTGGGTGAAAACCTTATGATTTCAACAAGTAGCTTGTGGAAAAAGGCGGCAATAACTGGGGAAAAGGTGTGGAATGTGTTGAAAACTGAGGGGAACCAAAATTTTTGCTGCTGACTTAACTTTTAATCAGAGGTGGTTACACTCAAATTCATTTAGGCTAAAATCGGAGGCCGTCTCGATTGATGGCACCAGTTCTTGTTTTGTGGTAAAGTTGTGTCCCTTTTGGGCTATTGGGAGACTACGGTGGCTACTAGAGGCGTGGATCGTGGCAGCTCTAAGGTATTGATGAGTAATGAAGTTAGCTTAGAGTGGGCGAGCTGACTGGTAAGTGTTAGCTTAATGATCGAGTCTGCTATTGTTCTTCGTGGCTTAGTCTGAGTGGATCCTTCAAGTAGTGCAGTCTGAGCGGATCCTTGCAAACGAGTTAACGATAGGCTTAACAGCATGTGGGCTCAACAATATGTGAGCTTAACGATAGGTGGATTAAATAGGTTGGGGTTCATAGCGAGAGTGGCAACTATGTATGGGACTTTTCAACGAGCTGTTTCCCGGCTTCAAGTGGAGGCTGAAGCAGAACGCATACGATACTGTTTAGTTAATTCCCAAGCCTTGTCCCAGTGGTTGTGGCCTCAAGTCTTAGACGAGAGTGTTCCAGAGGAGTTGGCAGTTCATACCGAGTTCATCACTTGGATTGGGCCTATCTGTCTACCTCATCAGGTGAGCCTTCTGACAGAGGATCGAATGAGTGTATTGATGTGGGGTTTGATTGATGGGTATACAGAGTGGTCGTGGGGAAATGGGTGGGTTCAGCTTCGGGTGGAGGCGATCTCTCCTTTACCATTGACGCTAGCCCATACTCAAACGCTACGACAGTTGCAACTCTACGCAGCCTCTGGGACCTGGACGGAGTTAGGATCCTGATTCAATATTTTGAACCATGTACTGTTTCCTTGGCTTGTGACTGAGTTGATACTAGTCAAGGTTGATTTTGGCATAGGATCCTACGTCACCCTACGCAGTTCTACGAGATTTTTTTTATCGGGCTGGAGATCTTTCTGCGGTTTCGGAGTTAGTGCCCTTATACTCAATGTGAATCGTTTAAATTCTTCATGGTTTCATACCTACGATTCCGTGTTGTTATTAATTTTTCGAAGCCAGATTTCCCGCTGTTCTTTCATGTTTTTTCATGTGAGTGCTATTCAGTTAGCCTATGTCAGTAGACTGATATACTATTGTCGTACGTTCAGATCATTGCTGGCTGTCGGTATGCATATCTGAAGAATCAGGCTAATTGGACTAATTGTAGGACCAATCACGGCTAAACCATCTGTACAGCTTCAGACAGCTTTTGGTACTGGTTAAGTCTCATGAGCTGTGTCTCAGCATTTACTTCGATCATCTGCTGCTTCATAAAACGATCCATGACTCTTCTAGCATCTTCAAGGGTGATGTCAGCTAGGTCGGCCAGATCCTGTAGGGGAATGTTAACGATTTCACGAGATCCTTGGCCCAGGCTAGTGCCGTAGACATCAGCAATTTGAACAAGGGCAGCGACAAATCGGACGGGAGCTGATTGCTCCTGGAGGTAAAACGCTTGATTCGTTTGACGAAGACGGCGAGCCATCTGCTGGGCTAGGCGATAACAGAGCTTTCCTTGGCTGGGTAACAACATTTTGAAGTCTTTGGCTGACATCACAAAGGTTTTGATAGGGGTCATTGAAACCACATCGGTTGAGCGGGGTGCCTGGTCCAGTACTGCCATTTCGCCAAAAAAGGTATCGGCTCCTAGAATTGCTAACGTTGCTGTCCCTGTTTTCGTAGCACGCCGGACTTTAACCCAGCCTTCCATTAGGATGTACACCGTATTGCCCCAGGCGTCTTCTAACAGGATTGTTTGGTTGGCGGGATACTCACGGAGTGTCACTGAGTTCTGTAAAAAGGTGAGTGAGTCAGCCGACAAGCCCTCAAGGAGAGAACTCGCTTTGATAAATGCCGTAATACTAGAGTCTGACATGGTAGGTGGATCCTAGTGACGTAAAGCGAATGAGAACGGAGAGACGAAGCCCTGACAGCGGTCTAGCTCTTGATAGTCTACAAGCTCTAGTCGCTTGGTTCACCCCTGTCTAGTGCAGAGGTCGTGGCAATCTCGTAGGTGGTCTGTCGCTTAGCAGAATGGTATGAGGGATCCTTTGTCGGTACAGTGGGAACATATTGAATCACCTGCCGTCATGGTCAAGAGCTGTCTAGCTAGGTCCTGAGTCCTAAGCTAGAGGCAAAAGTTCGGTGCTAGCCTGGGTGGCGGGCGATTGATGTAGCCCTTGCTACTCTGACGGTCCTTCGACGTTCCATACTTGATTAAAACGCTTATGAGTGCTGTTGTCAGCGATCCTCTTCCCACTCTCACCTGGCCATCCCCGACATTAAATCGTTCTCTAGATGCCAACCCGCAACGACGTGATCCGGCTCCAGGGCAGTTGTGTGATTCACCGCTGCGGCCTGAGCATATGTCTGACATTGAGCTTGTATTAGTTTGTCAACAGGGGCATCCGTCTCACCGGGATGCTTTTGCTGAGTTAATGCGGCGACATCAGCCTCATATTGACCGTGTGCTGTATCACCTAGCGCCGGACTGGCATGACCGCCACGATCTGGCGCAAGAGGTTTGGATCCGCGCCTTTCGTCACCTCCGACGTCTGCAGGAACCGGTTAAGTTCCGCAGCTGGCTTAGCCGGATTGCGACTAATCTTTTTTATGATGAATTGCGCAAACGCAAGCGCTACCAGCAACCGTTATCTCTAGACGCCCCTATTCAAGTGCGAGATAGCGAGCTAGAGTGGGAGCTCCCCTGTGATGCTCCAAGTCCCCAAGATAATCTGGCAACGCAAGAGTTTTACGAACAACTGCAACAAGCTGTCAGGGATCTGCCCGAAGCCTTCAGGCAGACGATTATTCTGCGCGAAATTCAAGGGCTAGCTTACGAAGAGATTGCGGAGATAACGGGTGTCTCTTTAGGAACAGTGAAGTCCCGCATTGCTCGGGCTCGGGTACGTCTTCAGCTTACGCTCAAACCCTACCTGGACGGTGATAGGTTATGAGTCCCGATTCTGAACACTGCGATTCTACTGAATCAAGTGCTTCTGATTCCCCCTCAATTCAGTTCAATAGGCTTGATGACCTTGCGGTCTTAGATGTTTTGGTTTTTCTACCTGTGTCCACCCCTAGTTGGATGAGCGGTTCCGCTATGGATCCATCTGAAGATAACTTACTGACGGATGAACAATACGAGCAGCTAAGTGCTTACGTTGACGGGGAGTTGTCTCCGCCGGAGGTACAGGCTGTAGAAGCATGGTTGGCCGTGGATCCAGTGGCTCGTCAGATCTACAGTCAGTTGCGGAGTATTCAAGCCGGGTTTGATCGGCTGCCGGCGCCCACAACTCGTACGGATGATGTCGAACAGATTGTGGATGCGGTGATGCATCGGATGGATGCTCCGTGGTGGTCACGAGTACCGCAACAGCCAATGGTGACCCCCCTGTTCAAGGCTCGATCGGCTGTTGTTCAAAAAGTGGCAGCCGCGCTAGTGCTGCTCTTAGGATCCGGCTTGTCAACCTGGCAATGGACTCGTCCAGACCTGATTATTTCGATTGAAGAACCCCCTGTCCGTGTAGCTGGTTTAACACCGGCAACGGCAGCTGCAGGACAATATCTGCTGCAGCCGGCAGACACTCAGGATCCTTATGACATTTTGTTTTCGAATGAAGAGCCCACTGACCCAAGCTTATGACTCTTGGATAGGGTGAGATCAGCTGGACGGATCCCTAGCTAGGTTAGAACGTATGTCGACTCAACTCAACGCGTGTTTAGGCCCTGTGAGTGTTGGTCTCTGGGTTCTGGTCATGGGATGGATCCTGCCCGTATGGGCCGAAGAGTCTCGGGGGTTGGATCCGCTGATTGAACGACTACTGATGGAATCGAGGCCAACCCCCTTTAGGTTTCCTGATGATCCCGATCCTGAGGATCCTGACTTACTCCATCCTCGGTTATCCTTCCCTAGCTTCAAGCGATACGAGCCACACGAGCAGCCGCAACCCAAGTTAGATCCAATTGAAGTAGACTTGCAGAAGTTGCCCCTGTTTCCAGATCCTCAGCTAGCTCAGCAAGTGAATGAAAGATTTGACCAGCAAGTAGTTGAACTCAATGCCCAAATTAATGACCTCCAAGCAAAGTTATTTGACTCATTGAAAGATTGGAGCGTTGAAGAGTCTCGGATCCAGCAGATACAGCGAGAGATTAGTGAATTGCGAGCTGAGCGAGATCAGTTATCACTGGAGCTATTACTGTTGATGCGGCAACTTGATCGCCAGTTTGAGGTTCCTGATCCTACCCGTTCACCAGGAGCACCATCTCCCACAGCCAGACCTTAGGTGATAATCTCCGTTTCGTCAGTTCTTTTCGTGGCAGGAGCACGTATCCTAGACGTGGAGTCAAAGGCTAGGAGAGGGTAATGAGTTTTAATACAGGATCCTTACAATCAGCGACTCAGGCCTTCAAAGAAGGACGATATCTCGATGCGATTGGACTGTTGGAGCAGTACCTGGCCCAAGCACCGTCTCCAGGGTCCCCAGATTACTCACGAGCCCAGGTAACCTTAGTTAAAGCCTATCAGCAAGCAAATGAACTTAATAAGGCTCTAAATGTAACACGACAACTCTTAGACTCAACGGATCCCCACACCCAAGACTGGGCGAGAAAAAAGGTAGATCATTTGACCTATTTGGGGGCTACCCTACATTCTCCTCCGGCGGTTGAATCTCTTCCTGTTGAGGCTTCATCACCCGTTGATTCTCCTGCTAAAGCAGTGGAGCTGATATCAGAGGCCTCCATTCAACTCAAGGAGCCATCCCCGATTGAATCCTCTATTGAAGTTCCGATGCCGTCGGTCTCAGAGCCACCCCCTCAACCGTTAGAGCCACCCCACACCTCAGCTCAACCAGCTCAACCGGATTCGACAAAAGCCCGTCCGTGGACCAAGGTGCCCTTCAGCCAGCCTCGTCAGCTACGGTGGGCCATGATTGGCACGGTGGTGGTGGTGATTGGTTTAGCAGCATGGATCCTATTACTGCCCTATTCTCGACTAAGGCTATTTCAGCGCCTCCTTGTGGTGTTGAGTCTGTTGATTAACGGGGGATGTGCCGGTTTCTTTCTCGCACCTTATCTTCAAGATATGATCCACACCCGCTTTTACCGGACACGGTGGATCTCGTTCAAAGACTTAGAGAATCTACATCCCACTGCGGCTCGTACCTTGGCGTCAATTTGTGATCGATATACGTTAAAGTTACCTCGCTTAGGGTTGATTCAGAGTCCTATTCCAGTGGCAGCGATTTATGGATCCATGACCGATCATGCTCGTCTGGTGGTTAGTAAAGGCCTATTCGACTACTTGTCCACTGAAGAGATTGCCACGATCTGTGCACAGCAAATGGGTCGGGTAATTAGCTACGAGGTTCCAGTGCTAACTGTAATGTCTTTACCCGGTCAACTGAGTTATCTGCTCTATGGATTCACTAGTCAATGGGGAGAAGGCCGAGGTAAGTCCAAACAGAAAGATATTATTTTGGGTAATATTGCGCCACTCTTCTATTTTCTCTTTCAAGTCTTTACCTTTCCACTGTTTATCATTTCAAGGCTTGGGATCCTTAAATCAGATCACTTTGCTACGGAAGCAACTGGAGATCCTAACAGTTTGTCTCTAGCCTTGTTGTCAATGGCTCACGGAGTGACTCAAGAGACCCAGCATCTCGCTCGACCTAGTCTGGTGTTGGATGGTGTAAGACTATTTAGCCCCTTTGATCCTAAAAATATTACGGTGAGTGAGACAGCATTTCGGGCTCAAGCTCAGCCAGAACATCTGCGTCAGATTCTGTTATGGGATTTGTACAATCCCTGGGCTAAGGGGATGCAGTTTAATTCGTCTCATCCACTGCCAGGTCAACGCCTTTATAGTTTAAGCCAATACGCCATTCGACTCAGGATCCCGGCTCTGTTTGAGCTGCAACGGATCCCAGGAGAGGGCAAAAGTCTCAATAAGAAAAAACTAGTTGGTCAATTTCAACGAGAGACTCTCTTCTATGTGGCTGAAGTTATTGGATTAGTTGTTGGTTGGATCGGTGGTATGATTGCTTACTTCACGCTTAGGCGGAGTGGATTGTATGTCATTATGAGTGGAGCCTTGATTGGGTTTGGCATAGGGTTAATTGCGAAATCAATTCTCATGTTTCCTAAGGCTCAAGATCCTGTTGACTCAGATGTAATGACCCTGATGGCGGATCCTTATGCAAGTCCTCGAAGTCAGCAGTTAGTTGTGTTAAAAGGCGCTTTGTTTGGCCGAGGGCGAGTGGGATTCCAACTGGGATCCGAGCTCAAACTTCAGGATGAGACAGGGATTATTCCTGTCCGGTACACATCTCGGTTTGGACCTGTTGGTAATTTTCTCACTGGTTTAAAAGCGATTCGTCAATTAGTTGGATCTGAAGTGGCTGCGACTGGATGGTTACGACGCGGTATGTCCCCTTGGCTCGATATCTTGAGGATTCAAACAGGAGCTGCTGCACCAGTAAATAGTTATCCTCGCAGTTGGTTTGTCCTGTTAGGATTAGGTGTCATGGGGAGTGGAATCCTGATTGGGCTCTTTTATCCAGCGCTCAATAATGGCTGGCAAGAGTTAATCTATCGGTTATTTCCTCGCTAGGGATCCTGATGATGGAAGCAATCATTTTCACAGGTATTCAAGCATCAGGTAAATCAACATTTTATCGAGACACTTTTTTTAAGACCCATATCCGGATTAACTTGGATATGTTAAAAACTCGGTATCGGGAGCAGGTTCTGCTAGAGGCTTGTTTAGCGGCGAAGCAACGATTTGTGGTAGACAACACCAATCCCACGGCAGACTCGCGTTCACGGTATATTGCTCCAGCACTTGCAGCAGGGTTTCGAGTGATTAGCTACTGGTTTGACTGTTCTCTAGAAGAGGCTTTAGCTCGAAATGCCCGACGGTTGGGGGCAGAACGGATTCCTGAGCGTGGGGTGAAGGCAACGTTTCGGAAGCTAGAACAACCCTGTCGAGCAGAAGGTTTTCAGGAGTTGTGGCGAGTGGCCTGTGACGAGCTCGGGTTTCAAGTTACTCCCTGGTAAGCGAAGTTAGCCTTCTTTGACCATGCGGGACAAGACCCCCAGGATCACATCAACGGGAGGCATTGAGTAGTCATTGAGGTCAATAGTGACCGTTTGACCTTCAATCTTCAAGAACTTCCATGCTGTACCGCTGCTGACACTACCGTAAACAGTGGTGACAGAAGGTTGAGATTTACGGTTGAACTGTTGCGCTGCAACCATCTCAGCTACACATTGACCTAATCCTAGTTTAGTATCTTCCTGCCTGGCTTCTACGATAACCACAACAGGAGCTTTAATAAACAATTGTTCCGATGATTTACTAATGAGAAAATCGCAGTGTCCAGTCAAATTAGCATCGGGATCCACAACAAACTCTTCACCAGAAAACACACTAATTTGCCGATCATAGAGACGTCTAACTTCTAGTAATATTGGATTGATGAGCGCTTCTGATCGGGCTTTTCCATTACTGACGGCGGCCGCCCACGGTACGTTATCAGCTAGAGTATCCCGGAGTAAAGGACTTGGCTCAACAGGAATAATATCTGTGAATAAATTAGTGCCCTCAACGACAGTTAAATCGAAGGTCTCAACAGCTTGGTGTAGGGTGAATTGAGAGTAAGGCATAGGTTAATAGCTTTAAAAGAGATTCATTTGATCAGGATCTAGATCCTGGGATCCATTATCTAACCCCTGAGACCGAAGGCCAATCGCAATGCGGCTATGCCTTTCTACTTGGGTCATCACTTGACGAGCTCGCTGAATCACAGAGGCTGGTAAGCCCGCAAGTCGACCTGCTTCAATGCCGTAGGACTTATCAGCGCCTCCTGGACGCACCTGGTGTAGGAATACAATCTCAGAGTCGAGTTCTTTGACCACAACCTGGAAGTTGGCGATATTGGGCAACGTTGAAGCGAGCTGATTCATTTCGTGATAGTGAGTGGCAAAAATAGTTCTGGATTTAATCTCGGTAGCCAGGTATTCAGCAACAGCCCATGCAATGGATAGTCCATCAAATGTAGCAGTTCCTCGACCAATCTCATCGAGAAGTACTAAGGATCCTGACGTCGCATGGTTCAGAATGTTAGCTGTTTCATTCATTTCTACCATAAAAGTTGACTGCCCAGTTGCTAGATCATCAACGGCTCCCACCCGCGTGAAAACCCGATCACAGATGCCTAATTCTGCAAACTGAGCTGGCACAAAAGATCCCATCTGCGCCATGATTTGAATTAGCCCAATTTGCCGGAGATAGATGGATTTGCCGCTGGCATTGGGACCAGTGAGAACAATCAGATCAGCGGATTGGAGCGTGCCAAGGGTCACGGAGTTGGGCACAAATAGGCCAGGAGGAAGGGTTTGTTCAACGACAGGATGACGACCGTCTTCAATGTTCAAAGTTCGATCCGTGGTGATGGTGGGGCGGCAGTATTGATGATATACGGCCATTTCAGCTAGGCCAGCTAGGGCATCCACAGCAGCAATAGATTGGGCGACCATGCGCATTGAATCTGCCTGTTGGCCCGCTTTGGTCCGCAATGTCAGAAATAATTCATACTCTCGTTGATTTAGATCCGTCTGGGCGTTTAGGATCCTAGCCTCCCGCTCTTTCAATTCTGGGGTAATGTATCGCTCTTCATTGGTGAGGGTTTGCTTGCGGATGTAGTCTTCGGGGGCGAGATTAGTCTTGGCACGACTGATGCTGATGTAGTATCCAAACGCTTTAGTAAAGCCGACTTTCAAGGTGGGGATGCCGGTGCGGTCTCGTTCCGTTTTTTCTAAAGTAGCAATCCACTGTCGATCATCATCAAGCTGACTGCGCATCTGATCTAACGTTGGATCTACACCATCTCGAATCAGACCCCCTTCAGTCAAAATTGGGGGCGGAGAGGAGGCTAAGGTTTGACTCAACACCTGGGCCAATTGATCCAACTCAGGATCCACCGTTTGTAACTGTTGCAGAAAGTAGGTTTCAGCTGTAGCTACAATGCGGCTAATCTCTTGAAGTTTAGAGAGGGAATGTGCCACACCGACTAGATCACGAGCATTAGCAGTTCCGGATCCGGCACGACCCGCAAGACGTTCTAAGTCGTACACATCTGCTAGGATCCCTTGCAATTGAGTTCGCAGATGACCATTGGTGATCAACTCTGAAATTGTGTCTTGGCGGGAACGGATCCGGTCGGGCTTGAGGAGGGGTTGTAGGAGCCAGCGGCGCAGAAGCCGGCTACCCATGGCAGTTCGGGTGCGGTCCAGACACCACAGCAAGGATCCAGCAAATGTCCCATCTCGGACTGTCTGCGTTAATTCCAGATTCCGCCGGGTTTGAGGATCCACAACTAAATAATCGGTCAGTTGGTAGGTGCGGGGTGGTTGCAAGGGTAAATCAATGCCCCGTTGAGTGTCACTGAGATAATGTAGGAGTCCTCCTGCTGCTCGGACTGCCAACGGTAGATGATCGCACCCTAACCCCTCCAACGAGCGGAGTTGAAACGTTTGTAAGACTTCCGCTTTTGCTTCCACTAGAGCAAAGGGGCGTTGGGTTCGGAGGGTATAGCAAAACTGGGTGGGGAGGCCCGCTGGTAATTGACTAGAGCGCACTCCCGGTCGCAGTAATCCTAACCCCATCGGATCCTCAACCGGGACTAACACTTCAGAGGGGTGCAATCGGATCAGTTCTTGAATGAGGGTTTCAGGTGGATCCTGAGACTGTTGGGGGGCATCTCGTTGCTGGGTAACCCAAAATTCTCCCGTTGAAATATCGGCGTAAGCTAGCCCCCACTCCACCACTCGTGTTCGTTGGTGTGTGGTTTGGGAGCGTTCAACGGGTTTATCCACGATGACCAAGGCCGCTAAGTAATTATTGCGACGTGACGGTAGCAGTCCCTCTTCCATTAAAGTCCCTGGTGTCATCACCCGTGTGACTTCTCGCCGCACCAGACGCCCCGTCGCCTTTGCTTGATCTGCCGGTTCCATTTGTTCACACACCGCAATGGCGAACCCCTTTGTCACCAACTGAGCGGCATAGCGTTCGAAGGCATGATGGGGCACACCCGCCATCGGTACCCGACCCAATTTGCCAGTATCACGTCCGGTGAGCACCAACTCCAACTCACGGGCAACCGTCTGGGCATCTTGAAAAAAGACCTCGTAAAAATCCCCCAATCGGTACATCAGGATTGCCTGTGGATGCTCCCGTTTCAGCTCCACGTAATGCTGCATCATGGGTGTCAACGCCTCCAGGTCAATCGTCAACGCATCCCAACTCAGCGGATCCGATCCTGGCAACTCCAACCCCAACTCCGATTGCGCTACAGCCTCAGGCTCCACAGCCATACTCAGAACATCACCTCGAGAGGACAAATCAACTGCAAAATCAGGGTCAATCGTAACACCGGATCTCAGCTAGATGGCGGCCTCACTCCTAGACTCCCAGGCTATGCTGTCTGTAGATTAGACCTAAGATTGAGTGGACGTTGGAGACAGGTTTAGCGGATAGTTTGGAGGATCCTGCTGATATGGCCGAGGCACCGTTATCCCCGCACGAGCTCACACACACTGAGCACGATGATCCACAAGGCGCTCAAGGAGAAGTGATCCATCGATCCTGGGGTACTAACGTTCTATTAGAAGAAGGCAATCACTATCGCATCAAACGCGTCGACATCAATCCGGGCGCTCAAATGACCTGTCATATGCACCACCACCGTAGCGAGCATTGGATGGTTGTCACCGGTACAGTTCTGGTTGTCTGCGATGGTGTCGAAAAGCTTGTTACCAAAGGGCAGTCCACCTACGTCCCACCCTGTACCCCCCACCGCCTCATGAACCCGGGTGTGTTACCTGCTGAACTCGTTGAAATTCAAAATGGTGAATATCTGGGTGAAGATGATATGCAAGTCGTCAACTTTGAGAAATACACGCCTACTTACCCTAACAACTAGTCTTAACAACAATTCTAGTCGGCTAATCTGCTGTATCCAGCGCTACTAATGCTGGCCTCCGTCCACCATCGGGGTTGAAGGATTAGATCCTGGGTTGAAGGATCCTAGGTGGGCCACTCTAGAGGTCATGATCTAATGACCATGGGGAGAAAGAGCCTGCCGATTCCAGCCAGCACTGCCAAAACAAGCCCTACCGCTGAGCGATAATAAACTCTTGCATATTCAACCGTTCACCGATTCCTTTGACTTCAGTGTCCAAAGCTTTGATATAGCAATCAGACTTCAATTGTGTGAGGACAGAGGTTCCCAGCAGCGGCGCAATACTTTTTGACAGCGGCGCAATGATTTCCGATAGCGACACAATACTTTTCGGCAGCGGCACAATGATTTCTGATAGCGGCGTAAAGGTTTCTAACAGCAGCGCAATGATTTCCGTCAGCGGCGCGAAGGTTGCTGCTCACGTTTATTTGTAGGAGGAGGTGAGTACACTATTTACCAAATCCTTTCTTCTTAGCGGGTTTACTCTTCTTCTTTTTACTTGAGGAAGAGCCGGAGCGTGAACGGCTACTAGATTGACCTCGCCACCCCGGTCCTCCTGCTGGCATCGGAGCTGGACCTCCACCCATTCCTGGGAAGCCGCCCATCCCTGGCAAGCCACCACTCATGCTCTTCATCATGTCGCGCATCCGCTGGAAGTCACTCACTAACCGGGATACATCCTGCAAATTGAAACCGGATCCTTTGGCCACCCGACGTTTACGGCTCTGGCTCCGGGCGAGTAACTCTGGCTGCTTGCGCTCTTCCCGGGTCATGGAATTAATCATGGCCTCACAGCGGGAGAGTTGATCCTGCCCCTTCTGCATCTGATCGTCGGTGAGCTTACCCATCCCCGGCAACATCTTCATCAGACCCCCAAAGGATCCGAGCCGTTTGATCATCCGCATCTGTTTCAAGAAATCGGTAAAGTCGAATTGCGCACTCATCATCCGCTCGGTCATGGCCATTGCATCCGAGACATCGATCTCTTCCTGGGCCTTCTCTACTAAGCTGAGGACATCCCCCATCCCCAGGATCCGGGACGCCATCCGCTCAGGGTAAAACGGATCCAAAGCTTCGACTTTTTCACCAACCCCAATAAATTTGATGGGCTGTCCTGACAGCTGTCGAATCGAAAGAGCTGCCCCTCCTCGGGTATCACCGTCTAGCTTGGTCAAAACCGCGCCCGTAATGCCCAATCGCTCGTGAAAGGCCTGGGTCAAGTTGGCAGCTTCCTGCCCAATCATGGCGTCAACAACCAACAGGATCTCGTGAGGCTTGACAGTAGCCTTAATGCGTTCGAGCTCGGCCATCATCTCTAGATCAATTTGGAGACGACCAGCAGTGTCAATAATAATGTAATCGTGTTCCGCTGCTATAGCTTGGGCGACCCCCTGTTTAGCAATATCGACTGGATCTGCCTGACCCATATCAAAGACTGGAATGTCCGTCTGCTGTCCGAGTGTTTTGAGCTGATCAATGGCTGCGGGTCGGTAGATATCTCCTGCCACCATGAAGGGGGAGTGACCATTTTTCTTGAGGTAGAGGCCTAACTTGGCGCAGGTTGTGGTTTTACCGCTACCCTGAAGACCAGCCATGAGGATGATGGTGGGGCCGGTTTCGGAGATGGCAAGGGGCGCATTGGTTTCCCCCATCACCTTTACAAGCTCATCGTAAACAACCTTGATGAACTGTTGGTCTGGTGAGACGCCCATAATCACGTTTTCGCCCTGGGCAGACTGTCGGACCTCTTCAACGAAGGATTTAACCACTGACAAGCTGACATCAGCTTCTAGCAGGGCACGGCGCACCTCTCGCAATGCGTCTTGAATATTATCTTCCGTGATGCGATCTTGACCTCGGAGTTTTCTCCAGGCTGATTCCAAGCGGTCAGAAAGGGTATCGAACATAGCTAGAGTTAGGAGCAGGGCGTGATTAAACAGTCTAACCCGCTCACTGGTAGGTGATCCTACATTTTCTACAGGATCTGTTTTCTCAACGAGATTCTGTAGACCATTCCGTTGGACCACGGAGTCCGCTTATAGTAACGAGTGAACATGAGGCCTCTGTAATAATGGCAACGACAAGATGGCAATAACAAACTCACTCATCCGTTTCGTAGGATCAGCCCTCGTAGGCAGTGCCCTCCTCTCCGCCTGCGTAGAGTCCTCCAGTCCGACGTTAGTTCAGGATCCGTTTGTCCAAGATCCATTTGTCCAGGATCCGGCTGACTCCATTAGCACCATCACTGAACGGATAGATCCAGTTATTACATATCGAATTCCAGCTAGGGGTCACTATGCCTTTCCCTCACCCTGGCAGCAATTTGAAGGTTCCAGTCTAGAGTTCACCGCGACGTTTAACCAGTCAGCTGTCTATGTCACTCAGGATCCTAACAATCAAGCTGACATCAACAAGTTAGCGGGCTTTTCGGATTGTAGTAGTTTTCACCAACAAAATAGCGCGCGATTTGGCTGGCGATGGTTTAATGACGAGCTCCAAATTCTGGCCTATACCTATATTCAAGGACAACGGCAATCTCAGCTGATCAACTCAGTTCCTCTAAACCAACCTTCCGTCTATAGAGTCGAGAGGATGGAGGGATCCTATCAATTCACATTGAATGAAAACATGATCACAATGTTACGAGGATGCGCCGCCCCTGAAGGATTTAGCTACCGCCTGTATCCTTATTTTGGTGGAGACGAACGAGCACCCCAGAGAATAACAATTCAAGTCTCCTATCATTGATGTAAAATCAGCTGGTACCTATGCACATTCAGTTCAATGATGGGTTACGCTACCCTATTTACGTTGAGTACAATCCATAGTTTTATGATTCTATTGTACGGATATCTATTGTATGGATATCTATTGCCAACTCTATCAAGATCCATTTCTGATTCAGTCATATCAACACAACTTAGTCCTGGGATCCTTAGTATAAGGAGGTGAAAGTAATAAATTTAGCTTCGTAGCTTGTTGAAGAATGCCATTATGGGATTTTTAGGCTTGGTGAATTGAGGCTATGATGAACCTGTAGCTGGGTGAGCTAACTAACACTCCTCAGTTGTCAACGTAAATCAGAGTAAGCGTGCACCTATGCCGAAAGTTATTTCAATCCATTCGTATCGTGGGGGCACAGGTAAGTCAAACTTTACCGCTAATTTAGCAACGACTATCGCTGCTCATGGTAGCCGCGTTGGTGTCATTGACACTGATGTTCCATCCCCTGGAATTCACAACCTGTTTGGCTTAGACCTAGAACGAGTAGATACAACTCTGAACAACTACCTTTGGGGTGAAAGTACTATTGAAACAGCAGCTTATGACGTGAGTGAAAATGTGGGTTTGCGTGATGACAGCAAACTCTATCTAGTTCCGTCCAGTATTAAGACAGATGACATTGCCCGTATTTTGAAGGATGGCTATGATGTCAAGCTGCTGAATGAAGGATTTCGCGATTTAGTCAAGGCATTACATCTAGATTACTTGCTCATCGATACCCACCCCGGTTTATCCAAGGAAACTTTTCTATCAATTGCTATTTCCCATATATTACTCTTGATACTACGTCCAGATAAACAAGACTATCAAGGAACAGCTGTTACGGTAGATGTAGCAAGGCAGCTGAAGGTTCGTAAAATGTTGCTGGCTATTAATAAAGTTCACAGCCAAGTTAATCGAGAGGCCCTCAAGCAGAAAGTTGAGGAGATCTATGGGGAGGCAGTTGCTGGAGTCTTTCCACTCTCGGAAGATATGGTTTATCTGGGCAGTGAAGGAATATTCTGTGTTCAGTACCCTGAGCACCCTATAAGCCAGGAGTTTCGAAGAGTAGCTAGGCAAATCATTGATGCATAAGCCTGAGTCTATGTGATAGCTGGGTACGCTGGAATTATGACCAAAACTCGTCAATCTGAATCTGTTCTATCGTTTCGCGAACCTCTTGAAAGTAGTCACTCTGCGTTACGGAGTGGACCTCATGTGCCCGCATCTTGTGGTCGATTTCGATTTGAAGTTCCTTTAGCTGTCGAATTAAATCTTCTTCCTGACGTTTTCTCAACGTGATATCTTGGACAATCCCTTCATAGTAGAGTAAATTATTGTGACTATCATAAACCGTTCGGGTGCTTTCTTGAAGCCAAATCATTCGACCGTCCTTGCACTTAGCCTGATATTCAAAATCCTTGACCTCCTTATCTGTCTGCATTAGATGCGCGAATCTATCACGCTCTTGTTGATGGACATAGATCTGGGAGCCAATATCATGCACAAGGGTTAACATTTCCTTTGGTGAGTCGTAGCCATGTATTTCGGCCATTGCCGGATTGACACTGATGAATTGACCTGATGGGGTGGATTGAAAGATTCCCTCTAGCGCATTTTCAAAGATACTGCGATAGTTTTCTTCTGCTATACGAAGTGCTTCCTCTGCTTGCTTGCGTTTGGTAATGTCACGGATCATCACAAGTACTTCGTCTTGTGCAATCACAATAATCCGTACTTCTTCATATTGGATTGTCCCATTTACAGTTAAGCTCTGTTCATAAGTCTGGACAGAATGTGTTGTTAGGGCTATGTGAATGTGTTGCATCCGGAGATGAGCATTCTCTTGAGGCAAGGCGTCGTAGACATTTGTCCCAATTTGAAATCTTTTTCGATCAGACAAGAGCAACCGTTCGTTGCTGAGAATGTCTAAATAGGTTCCGTCTCCTTTCATACGAATTAGTAAATCAGGGATGGATAAAATAAGAGCACGGTTGGTAGCCTCACTCTGACGAAGTAGCCCTTCAGCTCGTTTTCGATCACTCACATCAATGCCAACGAAAACAGCAGCCTTCCCCTGCTGATATTTCTGAGCTGCAATTAAGTAAGATATATCTTTGTTGTCATGACTTAAGTCGACAACTTGAGCGACAAAGAGCTCACTACCATTGAGAAAGTCCAACATGAACTGTGTAAGTTCGGATTGCCGACTAATAAAGCCGACAGGCTTTCCTACAAAATCCTCAGGTGAGAGGTTCCAAGCCTGGGCAAAATCTTGATTGACACCGATGTAGATGCCATCGACACTAACCCATGTTATGGGGCCTGGGACGGCATTTAAAACTGCCTCTAGCTGATCATTTGTCTGAGCAAGAGCCTCTTTAGCCGTAGTAATATCTTGGTTTTGGATCTCCAGAGTTTCAAAAGATTGATGGAGTTGTTGAGCCATATTGTTGAACGACTGACCTAGATTCGTGATTTCCTGAGCACCACTTACTAAAACCTGTCGCGTCAGATCTCCGCTAGCCAGGTCTTGAGCGGCTTTGTGAATAGCAACAATAGGAAGAGTTATTTTCCGGGCAGTGATAATACCTAGTAAAATGGCAATTGCTAGTGCTATAAAGCAAAGCAGGACTGTAATGCGAGCATTCGCATTGATCTGCTCCATGAAGTCTACTGCAGGGATAACGACAACAATCAGCCAATCTAACCCTTGACCATCGTTGAAAGGTGAGACCTCAACATACTGGAGCTGACGGTTGAGACGAAAAGAAAACTGTTGTGATTGCTGAATATGCTCCCAATTCCCAAAGGTTTGCAGTAATTGACCTGCTGTGCCCCTTACCAAAGAATTTGTACTCTCTTCTGCCATGACTCGCTGTAGGGTCTCCTCTCCATTGGCTAGCAGATCTTCATCTACAGAGGTAGAAACTAGTGCCCCATCCCGATCCATGATGAAGGTTTCACCCGTTTTCCCAACTTTTAAAGTTTTCAGAAACTGACTCATCTCTTCTGGCAAAATAAAATCAGTTGCACACACCCCAAGGACCCGGCCCTCACTGCCGCTGTAGACTGGCAAGCTTGCCGTAATGGTGGGAAGTTGGGTGTCGAAGTCAAGATAGATATCGCTCCATGTCGGACCCTTAGCAGCTAAGCCTGCCTCATACCATGGTCGTTTTCGAGCGTCATAGGGTTGGGATCCTGTGCGGAGGAGATGACGTTGATTACCTTGCCCATCCAGAGCATAGTAGTGACCTAGACGGTTACTCTCCTGGTTGTAAACTACCATTTGTAATGAGCGGTCATCTACATTACGCCCAACCCCTAAAAAAGAACCATCTTGCTCATCACCGCAGTAGATCAGATTTGTATTAGGAAATATTTTTGCCTGTTGCCAAAACAGGTGCTCACCCTCAGGTTCGAGGATCTTAACGTCACCTTGAGCAAATGCAGTAGCATTAATTTGATTAATAGTGTGGGGAATGGATACATAGCTCTGAAGTTGCTGTGTAATACGAGTGGCAATTTCAGTTTGTAACTGAGAGGCAAGGTTGTTGACAGCCTGCTGTCCATTGCGAAAGGAAAGAATGCCAACTGTACTAACAGCAGCAATAACTTGAATCACAAAAGGAACGATTAGCAATCCTCGTAAGGAAAGCCTATCAGATTGGATAAATCGATGTTTTATAAGTGGCATAGTGATAGATATCTTTATAAATAGATAAAGGAAACTTGGTAACTACACTAGCAGTAGATTGCCTCATTTATCTATAGTAAAGTCTTAAGATAGGCTTTAGGTACTAAAATGCTACTAGTTCTTAGAAGACAGGGTGTTTGAACCAGTTCTGATCTGCTATGGTTTCGGCAAATGTCACAGATGATGATATTGATTGTGTTGAGCGCTGCACTAACTTTTTTCGTTCATCAATGAACCGGTTCATTTCCATCGCAAAGTTAGATTGGTCTTGCGCAACTGAGAAAACAACATCTCCATTTAGCATTACTAGTTGAACATCCTGAATAGCCGTCACAGAAACCCAGCTGGGTTCATTGCGTAGAAGTGCCATCTCGCCAAACAGATCGCCTGTTTCGAGATAAGTAATTGGGCAAGTACTACCATCTTGGTTAATGTGCGAGAGTAACACTCGACCTTCGATTAGGATACAAATGCCTTCATCAAACTCACCTGACTGAATGATCGTTTCCCCAATACCGTAGTATTTGATTTCTGACTGATGGGCAAGGGTGTTGAGAATATCTTCATCCAAAACTCGAAAAATTGGTAATGCAGCTAGTGACTGTAAGATATCTGGGGCAAAATCCTCGAGGCTGAATGGGTTTTGGTGTAGAACATAGTTCCTCTCAGAGGGTACCGGTAGTCGTAGTTGATGACGTTTGGTAGCATAATAAACGTTTGTAATGAACTTTCCCTGAATGACCTCAGCATTAGGGAAATCAGCAATAAAGTACCTGACCTCGTACTCAGCTCGATGGTCTGTAAATTTGAGGGGTCGGACTTGAGGTTCTGGCTCGGCTAATATTCCTTCTACTGCGACTGCTGCTGCTTTAAGAACCGGAATTACGCGATTTGGAGCCTCTTCATTGGAAAAGGTAAATGTGACCTGATCGCCGTGAAGGGGATCAAGCAGTGTGTAGTTATAAATGGTCTCTTTCCCTAACACTCCGTTTGGGATAATCACTACGTCACGGTCAGACGTTTTGAGCCGCATGGCCCGCCAGTTAATTTCTAGAACCTCTCCTTCCACATCTTTAATCTTCACCCAGTCTCCCACCTGAAATGGGGACTCAAAAATAAGCAAGAACCCAGAGACTAGGTTACTGAGGGTATCTTGTAAAGCAAGAGCAATAACTAAGGATCCTACACCCAAAGCAGCGAACACCTTACTCAGATCAACACCCCATATGTAAGCTAATATATAGGAGACGACACTAAGAATTACGCCGCTGCGAGTAACCTGGAATAGTAAATTTGGGACATGAACTTGCCAGTCATAACGGCGATTACCTGGAACAAGAACGGCATTTACGCTCTCAATTAGACTAAACATAAGACTTAGGCTAAAGACTGTTGCAATAGCCTGTACCCTTGTGTCACTAGTAGGCATATGTAAGAGCTTCAGCATTACCAATTGAATTGCTAAGGTAGGCAGCGTAAACCAGCGAACGATACATAGCATTTCTGTTAAAGGATGACTATGACGGCGAAGGTGAGAGATAACCTCACCTAACCCAATGGAGAATGCCGGGCATCCAATTATCAAAGTTAATGCCCATACTAGTTGCGCTTGTTGCATTGATACATCCATAGCGATATGAAGTAGAGTAAGACAATCCTGAGGGAAGGGGGTCATGAGTGGACTGAGATTACTAAGGCTCGAGCCCATCAACACTAATCTCTCCTATGATCTCATCAACAATTGAGCGTTCAGGGGTCAGTACTGGTAATGTTGAGTTGTCCGGTCTAGTGCCAGTATTGCTATTCATATCCTCAGACGCTGGGCTATCATTGATGCCACTAGTCAACTCTCCAATCAAGTCAGTCAGGATCCCTTTTCGCAGTATCCATGTGTCAAGTTTCGCCTGGTTTTCCAATATAACACTTGGGCCTTTTCGAAAGTCATAGAACGTTTTGAGGCGATCCCGAACTAATTGGGTTGTAATGATAGAACTAGTGTCATTTACGTCAACTAGGCCACTAGCAATTGATACAGGGTATCCCCAAAGATCATAGCTCAACTGCTTAGTACCTAGGATGCCTGAGGTTACAGTTCCCGCATGGATCCCAATTTGTAGGCTCAGTCGGGTGTGATAGCACCTATTAAAGTCCCGCATTCTATCGAGTAAACTAAGGGCAAAGTCCACTGTTCGCTTCTCATGATCTAGCCTTGGTTTTGTGAGACCACAAGTGGCAATGTAACGATCACTTGCAAATTTGAATGGCTTGACATCACAGCGTTTTGCAGCTTCATTGAAAGAACCTAATAACTCAGTCAAGTAGCGGCTGACAATGTCTGCTGGCATCTGTTCAGATAAGTGCCCTATCCCTACTACTTTTGCAAATAAGACAGTTGCCTGCTGAGTTTGGCTCAGAATCAGAGACTCCTTTCGCTTGATACGATCTGTGATCTCACTCGGTAAGATGCTTTGCAGAATGCCATCTGTCTCATGATATTGCTGCTTAATGTCATGAATTTGCTGTTGCATCCCCTGTACAAGTGTGTTGAAGATGTTTGCTAATTCGCTAAACTCATCTTTGGTTTCAAAAAATACCTCAGTACCTTTCCCCATTTCGACCGTCTGGGAAGCCTCAATCAGAGTGTCAATAGGCTTGACGAAGTTACTCGCAATAATGCTGGCAAAGAACGTAAGTGTTAACATCAAAATAACTGTTGAGATGAGAAGATAATTCTGAAGCGAGTAGACTGGTTCGTAAGCTTCTGCCAGATCCATTTCTGATAAGATAGCCCACTCTAGTCCAGGTAGATTGAGGGGAGCATAAGAGCTCAAAACTGGAATGTCTCGATAGTCTTTAGTGATGCGGGTTCCTTCTTGCCCTGCTATTGCCTCCTTTGCTGGCTCTGTTTTTACTCTCTGAAGTAGAATGGACGTGTTAAGTTGATCAATAAGTTGGATGGCTCGATTAGGGGTACCTATCGATCTTAATGCTGTTTCATACCCCTCTTTATCTTCAACCAAGAAACGAGAGACTGAACGCATGAGGTAATCTTGTCCAACTAGATAGGTTTCTCCCGACATCCCTAATCCATCACGCTGCCAATTCCGATTCCCCGTCAAGACCTGATTGATTTCATCTACAGGCATTTGGACAGCGAGAATGCCGACAAATGTCGAGCCGTCGTAAATGGGACCAGCCATAAATGCAGCTGGAGCAGCATAGGATGGCTTATAGATTTTAAAGTCTGCTACTTGAATGGCGCCGTGATCAGGGTTGTCTTGAACGGCAGCCACCACCTCAGCTAAGTTACTCCGGCTGTAAGGACCTTCATCTAAATTTGTGGCATAGTCAGTCTCTTTATAAACAGAGTAAACAATGTCACCCGTTTGTGGCTCAATTAGAAAAAGATCGTAGTAACCAAATTTCTGAATCAGATTCCGAAAAAGTTTATGATGCTGTCTATGGATAGTGCTGTAAACGCTCCCATCTTCAGCATCAGCTTGTGAATCTTTTTCTCCGACAGGATACGGATTTGATGCAATGTAATGATATTGCAAATAGCGAGCGGCAGTTCCCTTGGGACCATAGGTTTCATAATTTGGTTCACCTGAGATTTGCTTTGTCAACCGAGGGAAAAACTCCTGCTGGTAGTAGCTCTGAATGGCGTCATCCCAGTCCGTTGGAATAGGTGCTAGATTCAGTTGTCTGTAGGCTGTATTGAATTCTTGCATTGCTGATACCAGCATACGGTCTTCACAAAGGGTCTCAACATGGTTCTTGAAGGCTTCAAAATAGGACTCGACCTGATAGGCCTTTGAGGCTCGAACACTCGTGAGGTGATCAAAGATATTTTGCTTTAACTCTGCTCTAGCCCAGCTCCAACCCAGAAAACTAATGAGAATAATAGAAGCCAGGCTGACGAACAGTAGCATCAGTTGAATTTTTGACTTGATGCTGAGATGGCGAAGTCCAATCATGACAGTTCTCTAAATGGCATTAGCGTTGATGGGCGAGACGCAAAGCAATTGCTACCTACTGAGAATATCAGATGTGCTCGAATGGCTAAGTTATATCTGTGCACTTTCGTTTGTGGCCCCCTTGCAAATTCAGTGCTACTTTGAAGTCTATGTGACAAGCCCTTACCTACGGTCCTATAGCTTTGCATCGTGTTATCCTACTTCCCATAATTGAATAGATAATTGGACCAGGATCCTGAGAGAACTCAATTCTGGGTAGCAAACGATGGATAATACGAGCAACACCACTTGACCCGGAGTCCCTCATGCCTAGATCAGCTCGATCTAAAGGCCCCTCCCCAGCTGACTTGTCTGCATCGGATCCATCTCAGGAAGCAGAAGGCTCGGTGAGTGCAACCGCACTGCTACTCCGGCATCACGCTGAGCAGCAGTATGCAGAAGAGCTTGAAGCCCTAGCCGCTAGTGATCAACGACAACGTCCTTCCGGATGGCGGCTATCTCCTTGGGCAGTCTCAACGTATTTGTTAGGGGGCACCTTAGACAACGGGTTTGAGATCTCTCCCAAGTACATTGGGGACCGACGGTTGATGGAAATTGCGATTGCCACATTGACAACGGATCGAGCGCTCCTTTTGTATGGGGTACCGGGAACAGCAAAGTCTTGGGTGTCTGAACACCTGACAGCAGCGATCACAGGCGACTCTACCCTCCTGATTCAAGGAACTGCCGGCACCAGTGAAGAATCGGTCCGCTATGGTTGGAATTATGCACAATTACTGGCTAAAGGCCCGTCTGCTGAGGCATTGGTGTCAAGCCCTTTGATGCGAGCAATGACAGGGGGAAAGCTAGCTCGAATTGAAGAGCTAACTCGGATTCCGTCTGATGTGCAGGATACTCTAATCACGATCCTGTCGGAGAAGACCCTGCCTATCCCAGAATTGAATACGGAGGTGCAGGCGACACGCGGGTTCAATGTAATTGCAACGGCTAATAATCGTGACAAAGGGGTGAACGAGCTATCAAGTGCGCTAAAGCGTCGTTTCAATACCGTGATTTTGCCTGTTCCTAAAACTGTGGAGCAGGAAGTTGAAATTGTGCGGAGTCGGGTTGAACGGATGGAGCGGGTCTTAGAGCTGCCGATGGAAACACCTGCCTTGGAGGAGATTCGGCGTGTAGTGACGGTATTCCGAGAGCTTCGAAATGGAGTCACTGGTGATGGTAAAACTAAGCTGAAATCGCCAACCGGGACGCTAAGCCCAGCTGAGGCGATTTCAGTTGTGAACAGTGGTATGGCGTTAGCTGCTCATTTCGGGGATGGGATCCTGAGGGCTCAAGATTTGATTTCCGGGTTGGTAGGAGCCGTGGTTAAGGATCCTGTACAGGATCAGGTGGTGTGGAAGGAGTATTTGGAGACGGTGGTCAAAGAGCGAGACGGGTGGAAGGCTCTCTACCGCGCGAGCCGAGATTTCTCTGGAGTTTAGGATCCATCGAACCAGATTTTGTCAATTGATCAGGGCTTCAAGGTCAAGGGCTTATTTACGACCCATAAACTGAAGGGTGGTGGAGGGTTCAAGGGAGGCGGTCCCTTCCTTTGACACGCTAACCTGGATAATGAACACTGATGAGATTCACTAATGGGTGCTGATCAACACGTTAAGACTATTGTTGATAACCGCAGAGCTCGCTTTGAGTATGAGATCTTGGAAACTCTAGAGGCAGGGCTTGTCCTGTCAGGGACTGAGGTGAAGTCAATTCGAAATGGCCGAGCTAATTTGCAAGATGCGTTCATTGTCATCCGAGATCGAGAAGCCTGGATCCTGAATATGCATATTTCTCCCCACCAGACTGCGAGCAAAGTGTTCAATCATGATCCAACCCGGCGACGAAAATTACTCTTGCATCGGCAACAAATTAACCGACTAACTGGATTGGTTGCAGAGAAAGGGCTAACTGTCATTCCATTAAAGCTAGTCCTCAATAAAGGTTGGATCAAAGCTCAGATCGCGGTCGCTCGGGGTAAAAAGTTATATGATAAGCGGGATAGTCTCAAAGCTAAGCAAACGAAACGTGAAACGGAGCGGGAGTTAAAGTATCGCTAGTCATGAGTCGATTCGTCTCCGTGAAATAGGATCCTAGACGAACAGATTGGTATCAGCCCCATCCGGATCCTTCCTTTCACTACAGGTTAATGGGACTAACCGTTATCAACAATTCCTCCACTTTTCGCGTATTGAAACTTGTCCGTGATCACTTTTTTTCGGTCAGCCGCAGTCTGTTCCCATGTCTGAATCCCTTTACTACGATTCACATGATCTAGGATCCGACGTTTTTTGAGATTTGCCATAACGCACCTTGTTTGAATGTAGAATTGTTATAAACCGTACCATATTTATCCTATCAATTTCTCTGGTTTACCCAGTCTCGATGATCTAGATCCTGTGACTTTCCGGTTATCCTCAGGTTAATCAAATGTACCAGGGTCAAAAGATCCAAGGAAGGCCTCAACAGAAGATGAATCCTCCAGGTCTGGAGTATGTAAAGCCACTAGCAGGAAGAGCTTATCTTGAGATAACACACTCAGCCCTTGACCTTCTATTTCAATTAACTCTGGTGCTCTTTCGATTAAAAATCGCAGAAATACTAGATTGGGATCCTCCCTCTCTATTAGGGGTGGAATCCTGCCATCAAAGATAAACTCAATGCCCATTAAAGGCTGCCCATTTGGCTGGGATAGCTGTAAGGATTCACTCTCAACTGAAGTGACTTGCAATTGACTCAACGACAATGCTGCAGGTTCGAATACAATCCTGAGAAATTGCTCTAAGATCATCTGTTTTTGAGTTGGGGTTAGTGATGAATAGGCCGACTGAAAGGAATCTGGCCACACCATATAGGCTAACCCGTAAACAATATCTTGATGAGTCACGATTAGTGCCGTTTCTTGAACCAGCAAGTCCCCAATGGCAACGACTTTCACCTTCTTCTCAGGCACCCCTGGCATGGCAACTGAAAATGACTCCGTACCAAAGGATACTGTCCTCCAAGATGTCCCACAAGCACTCAGTACCATCGCCGCAACCACAGGGATCCCAACCGTCAAGATAGTAAGGATCCGTCTTGAGTGGATTTGCATCGCTAGCCTTACCTAGATGATCAAATAGATAGTGAATGGGTTTAGATTTATTGTAAGGACACTCAATTAAAAATCTGTCCATTCCAGAACTATCTGGTGAGGTCTTTGATAGGGATCTTGCTCAGGTGCACCAGTGGGTCCAGATAGATTGCCATTGGACCATTGCCACAAAAGATTGCTCCTAAGTTGACCCTAAAAAGGGCTGGCCAAGTTAACACTCACCAACCCCAGCTAATTTAACTAGAACCCGTTCTCAGGCTAAATCAGAAGCAATTATCCCTAAGACACTTTGCGGTAGGGAACAGTATCAAGACTGATGTCGTAAACCGATAGCGTTTGGTTAGCAACGGGACGAGCATTGACCTGCTTGAGCAAATCCTTGTACAGAGACGGATCCCCAGCCTTGGGTTGTAGTTCCTGTGGACGGAAACGAGAGACCACATTGCGCCAGATAAATTGAGGGAAGCCCAACTGCTCGCGGTGATACGCTCCGTAACGAGGGGTCTTAAGGTTGAAGGGCACTTCTCCCTCGGGACGCTGAGGTAGGATCCGGCGGCGCTGATAGGGGACAGTATCGTAGCCGTAGCTTTCTAGATACTCTTCACTGTCGAGGAGTGCATCGATAAACCCTGCCAGTCCCTTGGTTGCCACAACAATGGACCAGGCAATCTTTTCCCGCTCATTGTAAACATCCCGACCTAGGATCCGTTGGACGCAGAGCTCGACAAAACGGTAGTTGCTATTGGGATCGTAGTTCAAGCGACGGAAGGCCTCAGATGTAGCCAAGCCTCGGATGAAGTCCCGCACTGTGAGCTGGCCATTGCGCAGTTGCGACTCTAGAGCACTTAGCCGAGAGCTTTCCAAAATCTGGTGCTCACTGAAAACTTGTCGGTAAGCAGACCAGATAATTTCATCAAGATCGGACAGAGATGGTGCCATGTCGCCCGCATAAACCCGAGGCTGAGCGGCACCGGGAATGACATATCCAGGAACCCGCTGGTTCTGGCTAGAGGGTGTGTACTCAAGTAGTGGCAGTTGCACAGTGCAATCTCCAAACGAATTAAACCAAGTGAGATGTAACAGTATGTGATGTAACGGTTTTGTATAGCTCGTCCGGATCCCTATTAGCCCGGATCCCCATCAGCTTAGAGGGTTCTGACCCACTTAAATTAAGGATCCTTACAGTTCGATACAAACGGATACAATCTGCAACCTTGTGGGTGAGGATTCCTCAGAGTCTGGATGAATCAGGGCTGAGCAGATTAGATAAGGGATAATCCGTTGACCTAGTGCCGGACTGACCATTGTCGGGTAAAGTTGCTGCAGTGATGTGGATTGGAACCGTCATGATAAGGCTGAGTTATAAGCCCGCTGGAGCAGTGCTAGCTTCATTTGCCTGGATCCTGTGTGGCTTGGTCTGTGCACCATTGAGTGTTGTTCTCAGTGCGCAAGCCCAGGATGATGAGGAAGTTGCTGTCATTCCGGTTGAGATATCGGCTGAGAGCGCTCTGGGCGTCACTGTGCGGACATCGGTCCAACGCCGTGTGAACTATGAGTTGATTGCGGTTTGTGGGGACTACCGCTGCGAAGGATTCCGCCGTTCAGTTCGGACTATTGTGACTCCGACGGATACTCTCGATTCTGCGGGGGTCCGATTGGCCCAAGCTATGCTGCAAAAGGTTGATGAGGCATTCCAAACCCAGCCCTCTCCCGAGCGTGTGATTGTGGACGGTTACTTGTATCAGGGTCCCAATATCGCAACGACAGAATTCCCTCCAATCACACTGTTTGTCCCACGTCATCGCTGGGTTGTCGGTCGCTACGGCATTGAACAGGATTCCATCCTTTACACTCAGTTACTTAGCGAAATCCAAGATACTCTATCCCCGTTCCTCCCAGCTGATGCCGCACCTAGTGGATCAGGTTCACTTCCCCCGCTTCCTCCTCTGCCCAATGTTAATGCTCCGTCTCCAGCCCAGCGTCAGCCGATTACTCCCTAGCACGGAAGAACCTGGACTGAGTTAGAGCGCGAGGGATTCTAAGTTTCCTCACGACAGTTGGATCCCTGATAGCAGGGGTCCACTTTTATGTCAGTCAAAGTTGGGATGACAGCCGGACACTAGTGGCTAGTTTCAAAATAAGGATCCACTGATCCAGTTGCCAGTTTAGATTTTGGATTTTGGGTTCCCCTTACCTGTGGTATGAGAATGTCACCTTGATTACAGATCGGGAAGACACCGATCATGGGAACTGATATCAAGACTCACCTCAAGAATTGGACCTGACCTAGGGAGTGACAACGGCGCTAGAGACCTGATGGCGGCGGGATTGGGCAAAAACAGCTTGGGCCGCAGGGCTGCCTACATAGCGCCAGTGCCAGGGTTCATAACTAACCCCCTGTGGATTGCCTTTGGGAAAGGAGAGTTCAAACCCATAGGTGGCTGCATGAGTGGCGAGCCAGCGGTAAGCGGGTGTGCGATCAAAGCTATAGCGAATATGAGTGTCGGGATAGTTCCCATCGCCAATATCCACGGCATATCCAGTATGGTGTTCACTGTGACCTGGGGGGGCAGACAGGTAACGAGCCCCTTCTGCGGATCCTTGGCGGCGAATTTGGCGCTGAAAGAGAAAGTCTTGGACGGCTTGGTCTCGGAACCCTGAGAGTGGTAGGAGCACAATCCCATCAGAGAGTGAGGCGGCAGCCATTTGTTGGAAAGCTTGGGCAGCTTCATGATGCAGTTTTTGATCAGCGCCGACCAGAGTTAACGTCTCTGCTGTGGCAACCTGATACGGATAGTGATAAGGAAACCACGGAAACCCCTCACTTTGACTAGTCATCCGGTCTGTAGGCAATTTCGTGCTAGGCGAAGGATCCAGTCGAGCAATCTCTGAGGGACTAGGTGTAGGCTCAGAAGTCGGCGATGGTATCAATCGTGGCCTTGGGGTTAGTGTCGGTGTTGGAGCTAGGGTTGGAGTTGGAGTTGGTGTTGCTGTCAGAGTTGACGTTGGTGTTGGTGTTAGGACTGGAGTCGGGGTAGGAGTCGGGGTAGGAGTCGGGGTAGGAGTAGGAGTAGGAGTTGGGGTAGGAGTAGGAGTTGGGGTAG
>CAYUEE010000014.1:0-56193 GCA_964443615.1 uncultured bacterium
TAGACCACTCAGATGTCGGTTTGGACCACTCAGATGTCAATTTGGAGTACTCGGATCCTTTTTCTACGGGTGAAATGGATCGAACCTGTGGATCCTTGACAGACTCAATGGACAAAGGAGGCTCCAGTACATCAGTCACATGACCTAGTCTCTGGAGCCTCTTGGAGGTTAGTTAGGGATCCGTCTCTAGAACCCGACACCTGAGAGCACGACGAGAATGACCACAGCCGCAAAGATGATCAGCGCGTAGAACTGAGCCTTACCACTTTCGAGGTACTTCAACGCTTCACCGGAAATCACCGTGATCAGACCCGCAAAGTTCACGACACTGTCCACAATACGGTTGTCGACTTCTAAGGCTTCCCGAGCGGCAAAACGAGTGCCTCTGACAAAGATGCGATCATAGATGTCATCGAAGTACCACTTGTTCAACGAGAAGTTGTACAGCGGCTTCAAAGACTCTGTGAGGGAACCTGGGAGGGTCTTATTCTGCAGGTATAGCAGCACCGCAATGGAAATCCCAATCAAGCCAATGCCCACAGAGCTGCCGCCCATTACCAAAAACTCGGTCCACTCAAACTCACCCGCTTGGAACTCCGCCCACTGATGTGCTGCCTCCGCAAAAAGGAATCCGGCTTCAGCCCCCTCTTCGCCAGGAGCATGAATAAATGATTCAAAGAAGTTAGCAAACGGGGTTCCAATCAAACCAATTAAGATTGACGGCACCATCAACGTCAGCAAGGGGACCGTCATCGACCAGGGGGATTCGTGGGGTTCATCCGCATGGCCGTGCTCATCATGATGCTCCGCCTCTGCGTGCTCCAGTTCTTTCACATCCATCGCACCGGGACCGAAAACCGTCCGCTCACCCATGGCATAGGCGTAGTCAAACGCTGGCACCGGGCCGCCCCCACTCTGCGCCACTTGCTCTTGTAATTCGGCATTCGTGCCCCGGAAGTCCCCTTCAAATGTCATAAAGTACATCCGGAACATGTAAAACGCCGTGATCCCAGCCGTGAGATAGCCAACGGCCCATAACCACGGACTGACGGTGAAGGTGGATCCTAAAATCTCGTCTTTGGACCAGAACCCCGCAAATGGAGGGATCCAGCAGATCGCCAGGTTACAAATCAAGAACGTTGTTGCTGTGATGGGCATGTAACGACGCAGGCCACCCATAACCCGCATATCTTGAGCCACGGCTGGATTATGTCCCACCACTGCTTCCATCCCGTGAATAACGGATCCGGAACACAAGAACAACATTGCTTTGAAGTAAGCGTGAGTCATCAGGTGGAACAGGCCCGCACTGTAGGCTCCCACACCCATCGCCATCACCATGTAACCCAACTGAGAAATGGTGGAATAGGCCAATCCTTTTTTGATGTCGTTTTGAGTCAGCGCAATGCTCGCCCCCAGAAAGGCCGTCCCTGCCCCGGTCCACGCAATCGTGTTCATCACAATCGGCAAGCCTTCAAACACAGGGAACATCCGCGCCACCAAGAAGACCCCAGCCGCCACCATCGTCGCTGCGTGAATCAGAGCCGAAATGGGAGTCGGACCTTCCATCGCATCGGGTAACCAGACATGCAAGGGAAATTGGGCCGACTTAGCCACGGGTCCTAAGAACACCAAGACCGAGAACAGCGCCACCCAGCCAGCACTAACAGCGCCTGAATTGATTAACTCCTCTAAGCGCATCCCCATGATGTCGAACTCGAAGGATCCGCTCAGCCAGTACAGACCCAGCAACCCGAGAAGGAGACCGAAGTCCCCGACCCGGTTGGTGACGAAAGCTTTTTGCGCCGCTTCTGCCGCTGGTTTACGGTCATACCAGAATCCAATCAGCAGGTAAGAACACATCCCCACCAGCTCCCAGAACACGTAAATCTGAACCAAGTTCGGGCTAATCACCAGTCCCAACATCGAGGCGCTAAAGAGGCTGAGATAGGAGTAGAACCGAACATAGCCCGGATCATGATCCATGTAGCCGTGGGTGTAGATCTGCACGAGGAATGAGACCGTGGTCACCACCACCAGCATCAGGGCCGCGAGGTGATCTAAACTAAAGCCCATTTGGACCGAGAAGGCACCGGCTTGAGCCCAAGTAAAGGACCATTCCAGCACCTCACGTCCCTGCAACTGACCCACAAGCAACGTGATCGAATGAAAGGCCGCCGTGCCAATCAGAAAAACACTCAGCCCCGAGGCTAAGGATCGATTCTGCCGGACAAACGTGTTCGCAGTAAGAATGGCCAGTCCCAACACAAACGCCCCGAGTAGAGGGTAGAGCGGGACTAGCCAAGCAAGCTGATAGGCAAGTTCCATAGGAAATCCTGTGAGTAACAAAGTCTAGTATGTAGACACAACCGCTCCCCATTGTAAACATTTACGACGAACACGGAGCGTTTATCCTGTAGCCTTCTGCCAGTCAACCCATGCAGACAGATCAGGATCCTAAAAGCTAATACGGATCCTGTTCTAGGAATTCCCTGATTGTCTGGGCGTTCTAAGATTGCGAGCGGTCGTGATGATTCCGTGTCGAGGGTGGCGTGGAGACAACCGCTTGTAACAAGGCCAGGAGTGATTGGTGTAACTCCGGAGAGAGCTCTAACGGTAAGCTGCCAGAGCGAACGTGTAGATCACGCTGGGGAAACGGAATTTCAACACCATGTTGATTCAGAGCCGCTTCAATTGCGAAGTTGAGGTTACTTTTGACAATAGGCTGCCGACTGGGTTCTGAAATCCACACTAATAGTTCAAAGTCGAGTGAGCTGTTACCAAATCCCTTGAACAGAACACGAGGGCTGGGACTAGTCAGTACCTCTGATTGCAATTCAGCCGCCTCCAGTAGAGCCTGTTTCACTTGATCTAAGTTAGAGCGATAGGCCACGCCTACAGGAATATGCAACCGCGAAATGGGATTTAAGTGGCTCCAATTAATTACTTCATCCACTAGAAATCGGGAATTCGGCACAATAATTGAAACTTGATCCAATGTCCGGATCACGGTACTGCGACCCCCAATATGCTCAACCGTTCCCATATAATTGTTGAGTTCTACAAAATCGCCGACCTTAATTGACTGTTCAAAAATCATAATCAGCCCACTACTGAAGTCCTTAGCAATGTCCTGGAGTCCAAAGCCGATTCCAATCCCCACCGCACTCGCGATCAGCGCTAATGAACTCAGATCCAATCCCCACACCTGGAGCAACACAATGGATCCAATGGTGATCAACACATACCGAGTTAACGTCACAATCGTCTCCTGCCAGCTGCGATGGATCCCTGTAATTTGGAGGATCCGAGAGCGGAGTAAACGGGTGAGTTGACTGACACCGACGACTAAGCCAAAAAAGAAGATGGCGAGTAAGAGGAAATCTAAAATCGAGTTGGACTGTTCCCCAATTGTGATGATCGGTGAGGTAAAACTGGTGCGTAATAACTGAAAAAGCTGGTAGGTAACTTGGCGAGTGTACGGAAATAGATTGATACAGTAAAGGCTTGTGACGAGCCAAATACTACCTCGACTAAACGGAAGGATTAATTCCCATAAAGGAGACGGGGCCATGGTTTGATCAGAATTCGATTGAGCACTGAAATAAGTGTGGATCCGTTGCCAGACACGTTTAGAGAGAATATGGAGGAGGAGGGCCAAGCTGAACGCAGTAATCACTTGAAGAGCGGCTATCCAGAGAAATTGATAACTACGTTCCAGTTGAGCCTGCTCAATCGCAACCCGAATCTCCTCAGACCATTGCGTAGCCACCGTTTGCGCACTCGCTGAAGCTGGGGTGTCGGCCTCCGTGACAGTAAGTAGGGTGATGCGATCATTGAGAACAATCACGGGCAATTGACCCCGGCTCTCAAGGGTGATGTCCGGAGTTGTTTGACTGGCCACCACCTCCTGTAATTGCTTTTCAACCCATTCAGCACGCTCTTGCGCATCGTAGGTCACTGTATCGCTGACTTCAAATAACACTCGACCGTCTAATGTGACAGGAGCCACTTCGGGAGTTAAGTCTTGAGCCCCGACAGGCCACCAGAGTACCGACAGGACCCCCACCAGCACGATGCTGGCGATACGGCACACCACCCGCATCCAGCGTCGCCATGACGATGTCAATATCAGAGGAAAAAGGGTCATCATTGGATCCTGTTTTTGCTTACTCTAGGGTAGTCGAGAACCACCTGCCGTCTGACTCTAACTGATGGCTTCAACACGGTAAGCTCCTACAAAAAAGCCAGGATCCGCTGAGCTAGGATCCTGACCAATTACACTCTCGCCCTAGGTAATCTCCTACGGTAGAAAAGAACTGCGGTTACACAAGGGTAGAACCACCAGTAGATCATCACACTCTGCTATCTGGCGGACAAGATTAAACTGCACTCCATTAGGATCCCCTGTAATGACCCCGTTGTTCAGAACACCGCCAATTCGAGCCACATTAGACGCGATTTGACTGTTCGGATCCAGAAACAAGGTGCCGCTATTGAATACCCCTCCGACAGGGATCCCAATGTTTTGCCGTGCCCCTGCAATACTGATGAGGCTGGCATCCCCTTCATTGAGCAAGCCGCCCACTAAGTTACCGACATTCCGTTCAATGGCAGACCCGCCCGTCAACGTAATCGAAGCCGACGCTACGTTGTAAATCCCACCAATGGATCCACCAACATTGTTGCGGATCGCACTCTCATCGTTGAGGAAGATCGAGGATCCTTCATCATTGAGCAAGCCGCCAATCAGCCCACCGGTGCCATTTCTAATAGCACTTTGCTGATTCAGAACAATCTGGTTTTGGTTTAAAATACCACTGTTGAAAATGCTGAGATTTCCACGCACAGCACTGAAATCATTCATGATCAAGTTGCCAAGATTGATGATGCTAGCCTGACCCACATTGTTGGTCTCCAGGGTGCTGTTGTTCTGCATCGTCATAGTGCCCCGATTCACCACCGCTGCAGCGCCTTTCAAGCTGTTGAAGAGCGGTAATCCTAGGCCATTTTGAGTGATAGTACTCGTTTCTGTTAACACCAAAGTGCCATCGTTCACTACCCCCCCGAACGGATTTGCAATCACAGCAGAGTTGCCTGAGAGCACCACGGATCCGGAGTTCAAGAGCCCAAACGAGGACGCTTCACTGATATCCACATTTTCGAGTCTGAGGTTACCGACTTCATTTTCAATGAGGCCAATCACTTCATCGTTAGGTGTCAACAGGTCAATGTTGCCCCCGACAAACGTGAGGTTAGCAATATCAACAGAATCGGCTGTCACCCGGAGAACCATGGGGGTTGTATCTGATGCAATACTTAAAAATCGCTTGTTATTGCCAATAATGAACAGGTCTTTATCGACAACCAAAGGCTCATCAACTTCAATAGTGCCAAATGTATTGAATTCAATGCGGTCGCCAGGTTGAGCATCCGCTAGGGCCTCCCGGAAGGATAGTTGTCCGTCTAAAGGATCCGTAACATCCTGGCGAGTGGTCACAGTGAGGACGACACCCGTTTGCTGGCGAGGAACCGCGAAGGCATCGATCTCAGGCAGACGCTGCCGCCGTTCGTCTAATCGGGCGGTGATGTGCCCAATAACCTCATCGGCCAACTGGAGCTGGTAGTCAAGCTCTCGTTTGAAGACTTCAGGATCCTCAATGCCCTCAATGCCGTTTTCGGCCAGAATCTCTTCGACTGTCTCAACGTTGGAGCTAATACTGAAGGTAGAGACTGGCTCTTGTTGGGGGTCAAGGCTAGTGGTGGCAGAGTTAGAGGCGCAGGCCCCCAGGCTAAGTAGGCTAATCCAAAGGGCCCATTGCTTCAAAGTTAGTTTTGAGCGTGTCATCAGGTCTCCTCACGTCCGGTTAGTCAAATAGTTAGTCAAACAAATAGGTTAGTCAAACAGGTTAGTCGAAATAGAGTCCATGCACACTATCCAGTGCCCCTCTGAGGATGTCAAGCCACCTAGACAGGTCTGTCAGAACACCATCAGTTAGGCCTTTGGTGAGCTAGGAGTGTGCCAGTGGTGAGCCAGGAGTGTGTTAGTTCGATCAGCCTTGACTGTCGCCTTGAAAAGACTCACTGAAATAGGATCCTGAACCGCCAATGGAGTCAACTCTTTCAAGGAGAACAGTGGTGTGGGTCAGCTCGCTGAAGGGTTGATCTTTGCTGCTAGAATCGTACTTTCTCTATCGTTGTGAATGATTGACCCCTGTGGATTGTATACGCCCCTCTCTTCTCCAACTACAGCCCTATGATGCGGTTGTTCCCCAAACAGCGGATAAGGTCGATGCGAATGAACATCCCAACGACCTGCCCGACTGGTTCAAACAAAAGCTCTCTCTCATCTGGGAGAAAGGGATCCCGAGCAATCGCTACCCGGATGCCTCCCACCGTAGCCTCAAACAGGCCATTGCTCGCTACACAGGGTCCGCGCCAGAGCATATCAGTCTGGGGAATGGATCCGATGAACTAATCCGATCTCTATTTCTGATCACCTGTTTGGAAAACCGGGGCGGGATTCTGGTGGCGGAGCCCACCTTCTCGATGTACCGCATTACCGCTGAAACGCTAGGGATCCCTGTCACCCGTGTTCCTCGTGACCCCCAGACAATGGCGTTGGACCTAGAGACGTGCCAAGCAGCAGTCGAAACCGGATCCGTTCGTGTAATCTGCCTTGTCTCTCCCAACTCTCCCACCGGTAATTCCATCACGGCCGCAGAGTGGGATTGGATCCGGACGATTCCCCCTCAGATTCTGGTCATCATTGACGAGGCTTATTACGAATTTGCCGGTCAAACTGCGATCCCAGAGTTAGCTCACCATCGCAATTGGGTGGTGCTACGAACCTTCTCCAAGGCCTTTCGGTTAGCCACGCATCGGGTGGGATATGCCATTGGAGATCCACAATTGATTCAGGCCTTAGAAGTCACTCGCCTCCCCTACAATTTACCGATGATGTCTCAATGGGCGGTGCAACTTGCCCTAGAACATGCCGATGACTTACTCGCATCAGTGCCTGATCTCCTGCGAGAGCGGGACCGACTGTATCAAGCGCTCAGTCCACTCCCAGGGATCCAGCTCTGGCCGAGCGTGGCAAACTTCCTCTATTTCCGCGTAGATGGCTGGGATTTAGGGCTGTTGCAGCGTGAATTGTTGTTACAGGGGACTTGTGTCCGTCATACAGGTGATGGGATCCGGTTATCGGTGGGGACACCAGCGGAAAATCAACGAGTTATTCAACGGCTACACACTCTGCTTGTTCCAGCCCATTCAGCCCAGACCCCAGCGTACTATCGATGATCAAGGTGGGAGTCCAGGAGAAACTGACAGGAGACCCATCTAACCTTGCACTGGAGATCGTATGGACCTCAATCTCGTCGTTATTGCCTATAAAGAGGGAAACACTGATAGTAAAGCTGCCTGTCAATCCTGTGCCGAACAATTGCGTCATCGTGGCATCACGGTCCTCACTGCACCTACAGGTGTGTACCATAATCCCTACCCTGTCTTCCTAGAAGCGACTGATCAACCCATCGATCTGGCTGTTGTGTTGGGTGGAGATGGATCCACGTTGGCCGCTGCTCGATACCTATCCCCCCACGGAATCCCAATTCTTTCGATTAAATCAGGGGGGCACCTGGGCTTCTTGTCGCAATCCGATCGAATTTTGAAACAGGATCCATGGGATCGGTTGGCCGAGGATCGATTTGCGCTCCAACAGCGGATGATGTTGCAGGCTCAGATTTTTGAGCAAACCCAGCTGGGTCAAGGGGATCCGATCCCAGACAAAGGTCACCATAAGGGTACTCCCATTAGTGAGATATTCTTTGCCTTCAACGAATTTTGTTTAAAGCCCACCACTCAAACTCGCTTGATCTCTTCCATCATGGAGCTTGAAGTGAACGGGCAATTGTTGGACCAGTATCATGGTGATGGCGTTTTAGTTGCAACCCCAACAGGCACCACATCCTACACTGTCGCCGCGAACGGTCCCATCATTCATCCGTCTCTTGAAGTCCTCACAATTACGCCCATCTGCCCCTTAAGCCTGTCAAGTCGTCCCATCGTGATCAGTGGTCAATGTACTGTGGATATCTGGCCACTATCGGATCCTGAGGGTTTGACACGATTGTGGAGCGATGGTGTTCTGGCCCAGAGTGTGAATCCAGGCCAGTGGGTTGAGGTCAAGCAAGCCCCCCACAAGGTTAAACTCATCATTTTGGAAGATAATCTATCGTACTATCGGACTCTGCGTGAAAAGTTACAGTGGGCAGGCAGTCGGATCCATATTCCTACCGTTAATCATCGACCCAATTGGGGCTAGCAGCCTGGGGCTAACTGTGACTAGGAATCATTTCCTGCACAAGCTCAATCGCAATATCGAAGGTGAACCGGGTACCCTGACCCACAGTACTGTCTACTTGAATTTGGCCTCCCATCAAGGTCACAAAACGCTGGCTGATGGCCAGGCCCAAGCCGCTCCCCTGTTGCAGACTGCGGCCTGATTTCGTTTGTTCAAAGGGTTGAAAAAGTTTGGGTAGTTCCTCAGCAGCAATACCCGATCCTGTATCTTCTACTAGAAAGATTAAGCGCTGATAGTCTTCGCTAGGGCGAACTCGCAGGGCAACATAGCCTTTGTCCGTAAACTTCACAGCATTGCCTAATAAATTAATCAAGACTTGGCGCAGTTTCGTCGGATCCGTAACGATTTGGCGAGGTACTCGAGGATCACACTCAAACACTAGATTCAATAATTCAGAGTTCACTTGCATTCTGAAGATGGCTTTCAAGTCCGCTAGTATTTTAGGGATGGAGCAGGGCTGCGGCATGAGTGTCTCACGGCCAGACTCAATTTTCACCATGTCCAACACATCATTCACAAGGGTAAGCAGATGCTGACCGCTGTCGGCGATGATTTGGAGACAGTCTTGATCTTGGGTTGAGCGATCCGGATCCATCAACATCAGTTCCGTTAGATTGATAATGGCATTAAGAGGGGTGCGCAATTCGTGGTTCATCTGCGCCAAAAACTGACTCTTTGCCTCTGAGGCCTGACGAGAAGCTGCTTCTGCCACCTGTAATTGAATGTTCTGGTTCTCTAACTGCCGTCGTAACTCCATCACTTGCAACTGATGCCGAATTCGAGCACTCACTTCTGCCGCTTGAAAAGGTTTGGTAATGTAGTCAGCCCCTCCAATTTCAAAGGCTCTCACTTTATCAAACGCTTCCTCCAATCCACTTAAAAAGATGACCGGAATCGATCGAGTCGCAGGATCCGATTTCAAACAGGCACAGACATCATAGCCTGACAATCCAGGCATCACGATATCCAGCAAAATTAGGTCGGGTGTCGAGCGGACGGCAGAGCGTAGAGCCTGTTGACCATCCGTTGCGGTTTGGACTGTGTATCCTTGAGGAGTCAACAAATCAGTGAGCAGCCGCAAGTTGTTAGGTTGATCATCCACCGCCAAAATGTTAGCAACCGGAGTGGAAGGGGGCATCACAGTTAACCTTGTCCGAAACCTTATACTTTTGTTCTATCATTCCTGGTGCGCTTTAGAAATCGATGGATACCCCGATCTCAGATGAGTTGACTCCCACCCCCCTCAGCTCTGCTTACAGGATCCCATTATGTCAGCCCCCAAGACCAATCTCACTCATCACCTTCAATGGGTCTCACACCGGCTCTGGGATCATGTGATCATTATTGCCGCTGCATTGATAACCAGTGCGATTGCGTTCGCCAGCTATCAGGCAACCCGTGGATCCATCATGGTGTACACACAGCAACGGCTCTTGGCTGAAGCCCAAGCTGAGGTAGCCCCCCTAGAACGGTGGTTAGCTCGTCACAAAACAGCTGTCATCACTATGGCGAGTTCACCAACGCTGAAAAACCTGGACCAGGACTCCATCGAGACTGACTGGCTCCAACTCTATGATTCTTCATCTCCTGTTCTCTTTGGGGCATTAGTGCAACCAGATGGATCTCTATGGACAACGGGCGGAGACACTGAACTAGTCAAAGCTGATCATCTCAGAACGTTTTTTCAAGACAATAGGGCTCAATCTATCACTGTTTCAGATCCATTCCGTATAGCCTCTGAACAATCACCTATAATCTTGATCATGTCGCCGATTGAACAACACTCGCAGATTGTGGGGGGATGGATCCTGGGAGTGCAGCTGGATCCGGTTATTACTCAGCTTAGCCCTATGCCCTACGGTGTTGAGAGCGGGATGGTTGCTTTTGATGGAAAGGGTCACCTGTTTATGGCATCACCCATTGAGCTCGAATCAGACCTGCAAACAATTCAACACAACTTAGAGATCGAGGGCATCACGCCGTTGGAGAATCAAAGCCACTACCTGGTGCACTGGCCGCTACAGGAGGCGAATTGGTCGGTTAGTTTAGTTATCCCAGAACAGATCCTCAATGCTCAGCTACAGCCATTAAATTGGATGTTTGCGATCGTGTTAGGACTCACGAACCTGTTGATATTTCTATTGCATCGAGTTCAAACATCAGAGCAACAACGCTTACAGCAAGAAATACAAAAGCGGGAGAACATTAATCACCAGCTTCAGGCAAGTGAGACTCGACATCAGGCCATTCTCGCTGCAATTCCAGATCTCATGTTTCGATTGCGGTCCGATGGAATCTACGTAGACTATGTGAAATCTAATGAATTACTTGATCTACTTCCGTCAGACTTCAATCCCATTGGTCAACCGATCACACTGTTTTTACCATCTCAAGTTGTGCAGCGTCATCTACATTACATGCGAAAAGCAATCTCGACACAACAACTGCAGGTTTATGAGCAAAGGGTAAGCTTAAAGGGATTTCCCCATTACGAAGAGGTGCGTGTCATTGCTGATGGCCCCAATGAGGCTCTATTTATGATCCGCGACATCAATAGCCGCAAGCAAGCTGAATTAGCGTTGAAAGAAGCGGAAGCTCGGTATCGAGATATCTATGACAACGCGATTGAAGGTATCTATCAAAGCACACCGGACGGTCGCTATCTTAGTGTGAACCAGGCTCTCGCTACTCTATATGGATTTAGACATTCTCGTGACGCCATTGCCTACTACCACGACATTGGGGCTCAGCTCTACGTAGACCCACATCGTCGACAAGAATTTAAAGAGTGGTTGGAAGACGAAGGTAGCTTGGTCAATTTTGAATCCCAAGTTTATCGACAAGATGGCAGCATTCTATGGATCTCGGAAACCGCACGGGTCGTGTATAACTCTGAAGGTCACTTGCTCTACTACGAAGGGTTTGTATCTGATATTACTATTCGCAAAGCAGTAGAAATGGCTCTACAACAACGAAATCAGGAACTCGCTAAAGCATTACAGGACCTTAAAACCACGCAAGAGGGTCTCATTCAATCTGAAAAAATGGCTGCCCTCGGTCATCTGATTGCCAGTGTTGCTCACGAAATTAATACCCCCTTAGGCGCCATTCAGTCGTCAGCTGGTAACATCACCAAGTATCTCGACCAAACGTTATACATTCTCCCCAATTTATTTCATACACTTAGCTCAGCAGAGAATGACTGTTTTCTCGCCTTACTACATCGCTCGCTCGCTCAAGAACAGCCGCTTTCCGGTCGTGAGGAGCGTAAAATCCGTCGCCAGCTGCGCAGTTCCTTGGAAGAATCGGGAGTCTCTGAAGCTGAAAGCATAGCTGAGACCCTAGTACTCATGGGAATCAAAGGTGACTTGGATCCATTTCTGTCACTTTTAAATAAGGAGAATGCGCTGCATATTCTCGATATTGCCTATAAACTGTCTGGCCTACATCGTAGTAACCACACTATTCAACTGGCGGTTAGTCGCTCCAGCAAAGTGGTCTTCGCCCTTAAAAATTATGCTCGCTATGATCTCTCTGAGGATCCGATTGAAGCTCAAGTTCTGGATGGGATTGAGACAGTTCTCACTCTCTACCACGGCCAATTGAAGCGAGGAGTGGAGGTTAGACGTCATTATGCCGTAAATCTACCTACGATTGAATGCTATCCCGATGAACTCAATCAGATTTGGACTAATTTAATTCATAACTCAATTCAGGCCATGGCGGGCCAGGGCTCTCTCACTATCTCGGCACATTCCCATACTAACGGGATCCAGATTCAAATCACTGACACCGGGTGTGGCATTCCCGAGTCAATTCAAACCCGCATCTTCGAGCCCTTTTTCACCACAAAACCCGCCGGAGAAGGTAGCGGTTTAGGGTTGCACATTAGTCAGAAAATTATTGACAAGCACAGAGGATCCATCAGGTGTGCCAGTCAGCCGGGCCATACAACATTCACCATTCAACTTCCCCTCACAATCTCTAGATCGGATAACCTACCTAGTAATGTACCGATAGCTACTGGCAAAGGATCCCATGAATGAGGGAAAGACGTAGCCAGGTGAAGTTTTAAGCTATTGCTGTCAACTGGTCAACCGAATGATGCTCATAGGCAGATTTGGTTTTGGCCTGTGACTCAGATAACGTGGGACCCAACTGACTAGCAGTCACTTGTACTGTTAGCTGATAAAACTTGGCGACCACAGAGCCACTCCCGAAGTGGATAATATCACCAGACTTCAGCCAGTAGTCGGTAATTCGAGCTTTATTGACATAGGTACCATTGGTACTTTTTGAGCCTCTGCCATCTCCATCAATCAGCTTGACATTCCCTTCATCATTACGAACTAACGTTGCTTGCCGGCGAGATACTTCAGGGTGTCTAATTCGAATCGTAGACGTGAGGGAACGACCAATGTCAACGGTACCAGGCTCTATCAAGAAAGATTGCTCCTGTCCACTAAATGAAACCGTCAGGATGGATCGGACAGCACGGGACCGAGGATGAGGTGTAAAAACAGACATAGCGCTCCTACTCAATGAATACTGACGGCAATAAATCGATGTGGCTTGCTCTAGGTAATACTGCTTGAAGAGTTATCCCTCAGCTAACCTGTTGTCTGAAGTCACGGTTGAACTGCCTCCAAGCGACTGACTGAGTGTAACAAGCTATCGACCAACGCCAAGAGATCAGGAGCTGCCCGCTCGCTGGCATCCCATTCGGTCTGCGGTTTTAGACCACAACTACATCTTAAGTTGTGAGCACCGGCTCAGTCCTGTCCTACCACTAGGACAAATCTCTCAAAACCCTGCGCGATTAGGCGTAAACCCATTACACTAGGTGGCTATGCCATTCTGCGAAGAATATCCCCTTTGTTATCTACATGCTCACGTCATTTTCCGTACGTTCCTCTCGAATGCAGGCCGTTCAGTCTCCGATCATCCCAATCGTCAATGACTGGATTCATCAACACCCAGGTACGATTTCCTTGGGGCAAGGGATTGCCTACTATGGTCCACCGCCCGAAGTGCAGCAGTTCCTACACCAATTTTGGCAGGATCCTGTAGCGCATCAGTATCAACCTGTACGTGGGATCCCAGATCTTATCACTGCAATTGAAACCAAGTTACTTCAAGACAATTCAATCCGTGTGTCACCAGGTACTAACGCAGTGATCGTAACAGCAGGGTGCAATATGGCGTTTCTCAACGCGATACTTGCCATCACGCAGCCAGGGGATGAAGTTATTTTATCAATTCCTTACTATTTTAATCACGAGATGGCATTGGGCATTGCAGGTTGCCGAGCGGTTTTAGTGGAAACGGATCCTCAGTACCAGTTGCAACCACACCATCTTGAAGCGGCTATCACCCCTCACACCCGTGCCATTGTAACGATCTCCCCTAACAATCCCACAGGAGTTGTTTATCCTGGGCCGTTGATGGAGGAGGTGAATACTCTATGTCGCCGCCACAACCTCTACCACATTCATGATGAGACCTACGAATACTTCACCTATGACGGAGCTGATCACGTTTCTCCGGCGGCAGGATCCGATCGGGCAGATCACACAATTTCCCTGTTCAGTCTGTCTAAAGCCTACGGGTTTGCTAGCTGGCGGATTGGCTACATGGTCGTTCCAGCCCATCTAGTTGAAGCCGTAACGAAGATTCAGGACACAAACTTAATCTGTCCACCTGTGATTTCCCAGTATGCAGCGGTGGCAGCTCTCCAGGTGGGAGCATCCTATTGTCGACAGAAGCTGCCTGTTCTAGACCATGTTCGCCGACAGGCCGTGGAAGCGTTTCAAGCCATCGCTGATATCGTTGTCGTCCCACCGACTAGAGGATCCTTCTACTTTTTGTTGCGGGTCAACACAGATCAAACTGATCTAGAGCTCGTGCAACGGTTAATCCAGGATCATCGAGTAGCGGTCATTCCTGGATCTACGTTTGGGCTTACTCAGGGCTGCTATCTCCGTGTGGCCTACGGTGCCCTCGATGAGCAAACAGCTGTCACCGGTATCACTCGCCTAGTTCAAGGGCTGCAACACAGTATCAGACCCTAGCGAGTGCATCACAATTTAACCTGAACCATTGAGTTGGACCATTGCTCTGGGGTGTAGGTCTTCAGGGAAAGGGCATGAAGTTCACCACTATCCAACTGGGATTGAACAGCCCTGAAAACTAACTGATGCTGTTTCACCATCGTCAACCCTTGAAATTGGCCTGCGATCACAGTGGCTTGAAAATGATTGCCATCCCCAACCATGTCCTCGACTTGAACATGGGCTCCCGGAATTGCCTCCACAATTAGGGACTGAATTTGCTCAGGCTGCATCATGGCTAGGATCCTTGTACATCACATCGGACACGTTATTAGGAATGAGCCTAGCACGCCCCCTCCTATCTGGGTAGAACGACATCTGGGTAGAACGACATCTGGGTAGAACGACCCACACAGGTGTCAAGCCCTATGCATTAGACGCATGAATAAACGGCAATTGACCACAAACCGTAAACAAAATAACAAAAGCATCCACTCAGACTTGAGATGCTGGGCGCATTCTTTAATCTGTAGGGCCATCTGTTATGGGCTCCAGCTCATTCTCTCTCCTGACCCCTGCTCTCATTGGTCTCATGGCTGGTGTGGGTCATGGGATCCTGTCTCATCATCTTGACTTACCTGTATCTCTGGGTGAGCAACTGGTCCTTCCCTTACAGGTGCACCCGTCGACTGCTTTCCAGCCCAAGAACAGATTCCAGCCCAAGAATGGATATTGAGTTAGCTGAATAATTCTTACGCATGTCACATCAGCCTGTAACATCGTAGCGACCGATACAGAAATTTGAGAAGATGTAGAAAAGTTGTTGCGGATACATGTTGATATGCAAGTACGTCCCTCTTCTCTATCGTCTCCTGTCGTTGACCACGCGCTTGTGGCGGGCCTCGTGGCGGTCTCAATGTTTGCAGTAGGCTACACAGCAGCTCGTGTTTATCTTTTCCAGCCAGTAGAGAGCCCGGTGGTCGAGTCTCCTGTCATCCCTCATCAGGCCTCCCTATGGAGTGCCCTCGGTCGATAGTTCAGTTAATCTCCGAAGCTCAGATATTCTGCTCCCGATTCTGTTGTAGCGAGATAGGGGTCGAAGGCCTTGTCGATGTGGACTAGTGAATTCCTGAGTCAGGGCCGACTTATCGGTAATGTGATGGTGAGATTCCGTGTCTGCTGACTATTATGTTTTCAGGTTGAAGTCTAATTCGCCTGAGTCACGGAGGAGTGCTTCACGATGTCTCACCCATCCTTAATCGCAATCTTGCCTCTACCATTACCCAAAATTGTGATTTATGACGTTGGTGCAGGTCGGTATGGAGACATTGATGTCTACCACTCCTTAACCTCAAGCCATCAAGCTGATGTTTTAGGGTTTGAACCAAACGAGCAGGAGTGTGCCACCTTACAAGCCAATGCAGCTGCCCATTACTCCTATTGGCCCTACTGTTTAGGAGATGGATCCGTTGCCACGTTTTATGACACCATTCATCCCCAATTTTCCTCAATTTATGAGCCGGATGCAGAGGTATTAAATCAGTTTGTCACGATTGGGACCTTTAGCCGGAATGATCCTCCTGCCGAAGTGACAAGAACTCGAGAGATTCAAACGTATCGGCTGGATGATATAGACAATCTGCCTCAACCTGACCTAATTAAACTGGATGTTCAAGGGGCAGAGTTGGATATCCTTCTAGGGGGGCAACGGATCCTATCTCAGACTTTGGTGGTGGAGTCGGAGGTAGAGTTTATTCCTTTGTATAAGAATCAGCCTTTATTTGGTGACATTCAACTATACTTACATCATCAAGGGTTTTTCTTCCACAAAATGATTAATATTAATGGCCGCACCTTTGTCCCTGTTGTCCTGGATCCTCCTGTCCGAGCGATGAGTCAGGGGCTTTGGGCCGATGCCATTTTTGTTAAAAGTTTTAGACGAATGATGGCTTACACAAATGATGAACTCCTTAAGATGAGTTTGATTTTGCACGATATTTATCACTCCTATGATTTTGTAAATTGGATCTTACTCACCTATGACGAGCGGAATGGGACGCAGTTGGCAGCGGTTTATCTTGATGCACTCAGTTCAATGCCAGGGCTGGACACAGTTTATATGGATCTAACGGGAGGATAATACGGGTTCTCTTCAGCTTAGTTGTCGGTCCTGCACAAGTGCCTGAGATCCTCTATTGCTCTGTTGAGGCTGAAACAAGGCATTTAGAAGCCTCCGAAGTGAGTGAGTTACCCTGTAGGCATCCACGCGAAAGAGTTCTGTTGATGATGACGGATCCCGAACAAACATCTTTGGAATCCTCCTTAAAATCTGATGCGCAACAGGGGGATCCTGAGGCGATCGGGTTGTGGTTGACACGAGTGTTGTCTAACGGACCTGTGCCGATCATTGTCCAAGCACGGTATCAGGAGTCTCAGCTTCAGGTGCTCCTAGAGACGCAACAAGCGTTGAAGGCCTCACCGATAGTGGAACAGCTCACGGCGGTCGTCACAGAATTAGGGATCCCACTCACGCATGTGGAAGTCTATGCCAAACAGGCAGAGGAAGTGATTCCTGATTGGTACCAAAGCGTGGTTATCCCGCAGATGGATCCTAAGCCTCAGCCAGAGCCACACTTGCTACCGGAGGACATGGCAGTGGAGACCGTTATTGCCGTGGCAGACACTGCCGTTGAAGTGATGGAACCGGACCCCATTGTGCCATCAGCCCGGATGAGTCGAGTTGCAGCAGCGCAACAGGGAGATGTAGATGCCCTCAACCATGTGTTTAACTATTTGTTGAAATCAGTCGGGATCCGCGTGAAGGTCCATTTGAATCGACGAGCCGGATCCCTACAGGTGATTCTTATGGGGAGAGAGGTGCCGGATGAAACCTACCATGTGGAGTTTGTGTGCAAAACGGTCGCACGGTTGGAGTTGAGATTTATTCAACAGTTGCGGATTTCGGGACAACAGCAAGGATCCTTTCTGCCCACATGGAGTCATGAACTCAACCTGAGCGCGACACCGTCTTTTTGGTCATCAATGGGACGAGTAGGAGCACAGATTACTCAGGTGAGCACACAAGTCAGTCAAGCGGCGGTGTCAGGGGCTGTCGCGGCGGGAGGAAAAGTGGCTGAGGTGGGATCCCAAACGACTCAAATCATTGCCCAGACCACAATAGCAGTGGGGCAGGCGGTCGGATCCGCAGCGACTCAAGCGACAGACGCAGTGGGCTCAGCCATGAGTTGGGTGTCTGAAAACCCTCATTTGCAGATGGTCACCAAATCGTTGAAAGTGGACTGGTTGGCTCAACTGATTGAACAAGTCGATGTGGAGAAAGCAGCAGGCGCAGTGGCTCAGTTACAGGCTCGCTACCCACAGGAGGAATCGGGCCAGATTGCCCATCGCATCATAGTGAACAAAGCTGTGTTTGCAGCGGGGACAGGGGTGTTAACGAGTTTAGTCCCTGGGATAGCTGCAGCTCTCATCGCGGTTGATTTGGCGGCTAATGTCGCGTTACAAGCCGAAATGGTCTACCAAATCGCGGCAGCCTATGGATTGAATCTACAGGAACCGGCCCGGAAAGGGGAAGTGTTAGCTATTTTTGGATTCGCCATGGGAGGCAATGAAGCGGTCAAATTAGGCACTAGTTATGCGACGAAAGCAGGCTTCAAGTTCCTCCAAGTGGTGCCCGTAGCCGGTAGCGTGATCGGGGCGAGTACAAATGCGGCGTTGTTGTATGCCCTAGGCTATGCTGCGTGCCGATACTACGAATCGAAGGTGGATCCATTAAGCTCAGCGGTCACGATTGCGATGTCTAAAGCAGCAGGGGATAAATATCTGGCGACCACTCTGAAGCAAGAGCAAGTGATGGACCAAATTTTGATGCATGTGATTCTGGCGGGTCGTCCCCATCAAACATGGGCAGGGATCCTACCGGAGATCACGGCGGTCAATCTGAGCCCAGAGTCACTGGAAACCCTACGAGCCCAGCAATCTGCACCACCCTCCCTTGAAGACTTGCTAGCCCAATTGGATCCTGATTTTGTGATGCCACTGTTGGCTCGCTGCTTGAAGATTGCGGAGATGGATAATGAGGCGGATCCGGCACAACAAGAACTCATTGAATCCCTGCTGGCAAGGTTTGAGTACACCGCATCGGACTTTGAGCAAGGTGTATTTTCAGGATCCTAACCGTCACAAACGTCATCTTACTGGTACATATTGATCGCTCCGAGCAGCAGAACAGTTCCCCAGCAGTGCACATCGATCGCTCCGAGCGGCAGAACAGTTTTCTAGTGATACTCATTGATCGCTCCGGGCTTCAGGACAGTTCTCCAGAGGTGCCCATTGATCGCTCCCAGGGGCAGAATCCTTGTCCAATCGAACCCAAGCAATGGGTGATGACCAGGATCTGTCTTCAACTACCGCTCAGCCATTTCGAGTCTGAGGGAAGGATGGCCGTAGACCGTGTAAGCTAACCATGTTGAATCGCCAACGTGTCGAGCCTGGGCCCGTGCTGTCGTACTAGCCCTCGATAAGGATGTCCCTGCCAGTAGTTCCCTGTAGAGTGTTTCCACAAAGACACGAGCAGGTCGATCCCCCACTGACCATAGCGGACCCACAAAGGATCCTGCTCCTCGCCCCAAAAACGCCTGAGCAAATCCACTGATTCCGGTTAAAGCGTATCCTGTTCGTCCCACCTGACACGCATTAATCACGACCAAGGGACGGTTCTGATCATCAAAATGGCCGTATTGTTCAATCGTTGTCGAGGATAAAAAGGTGCGCTTGTAGTTGCCGCCCTGCATCTGTCCCTCTAACAGCAGCTTTGACTGGGTCATCGCCTGGTGATCTGCTTCCCCATGACCGCCAAAATGCAGCAGATCAAAGTTGCCTGGTGTTGAAATAAGCTCACGGACTGGATTCGGCTGCGGCTCCACCGTCAGAATTTGAAAAGCCTGCTGGAGAAAATGATACTCAAGCTCCGTATCAGGCAAAGCCAATGTTCCCGGATATCGAGGGAAGATCCCATAGGCCCGTTCAGGTCGAATCAGGATCCGTTCAGGCGGCCACCCCGCGTTGTACAGCCAGCGGACCAATCCTAATTGGCCTAGAAATAGCGTTTCAGGTGGTAATTGCCCCTGCTCTGGTGACTTCAAATGCACTAATTCCCAGGGAATAAACGGTTCTGAAGAGAGCACCATAATAGAGTCTAAGTTATGCCGATGTGTCCACAGGATCCATTGCAACTCTAGCGGAAATAATTGATCAAATAACTCCCCCCCAAACGCTCGCAAATCAGCAGCAAACGCCTCTCGATCGGCTTGATTGGCTAACCACCTTGTTTCAATATCTCGGTACAGACTTTCCACATAGGCATAGCGATCACTGGTGATAGACGGGGACTCACAGATCTTTAGTAACCCCAGTGAGGGCGATCGCAATTCATATTGATAGGTCACTTGATTGCCGTTACGCCGTTCGATAATACTAAGTTGATGCGGGGGATCCGTAGATATAATCGGTTCGACCGCTGTTCCTTCCCCTGTTTTATAGCTGCGTATTGAAGCTCGCTTAACAACCTGTGGCACCAACTTTAAGGTACTCAGCGGAATCTGACCCTGCCGTACCACAATCCAAAGTTCTGCAGGTCCCAAATGAGTCGCTTTCACATCAAAATAGAGGTAACACGGATCCTCTAATGACCCCAGAGTCAATTCCACTCGATCATCTCCCACCATCACACAATTCAATTTCGCTAAGGCTTGGATCACCACTGTCTGCTGGGCGTTAAGCTCCACTTGAGCCTGTTGAGTTGTCGATGTTGAGGATCCGTTGAACTGATCGGGGGATAGAGTTACGTCAACAGTGGCGACCCGATTGAGCGGAATCTGTTCATCAATGTCGGCTTGAATAAAGCACATCACCGGAACACCCCACTCTTCTTCAATGGTCTCAGCGGTATCCAACGCCGACTCATAGATTAGAAAACGGATCTGTTCGGCGGCCATCAGTAGCGGTTGCGGATTGAATGATGTGGCTCCTTTCATCGCCAGAGACGCGGCGTTCATCTCTTGAGGCGGACTAGCCGTAAGAGTAGGATCCGGATTAGAGGGCAGATAGGCATTCAACACCTTTTTGACAGAGTAGGGCAGTTGGGGACCGGCAAACGCAACCGCTGCCGAGCTCATCTGATAGAATTCAACGCCCTCACGGTAGGTCTGTTCCAGATGGGGACGGGTCTGCAACCATTTCTCTACGACAGCAACAATCGGCATCGGTTCATCGGGTAAAGCCGGATCCTCCAGCCGCATTTGTAGATCACGCCGGTCTGCAAAGGTCAGCGGTACGGTCATCACAATGTTGAGAAACGCAAGCAGTTGAGGCGGAATCAGGCTCATGAGCTCTAACCTACCAGGTGTTCAAGATCCGGCTGCGCAATCTAGCACTTCACAAAATCTAGCACTTCACAAAATCTGGCACTTCACAAAATCTGGCACTTCACAAAGTCTAGGATCCGGTTAAACTCGTCGCAACAGACTAATTGTCAGAAGAGGGACACCAATACCTAGCAAAGCTGCAATCGTGGCGGGATGAGGGGCTAGCTGAAGGGAAGGGATCCATTGAATGGGGTACTCCACCGTGAGCTGGTAACAGGTCATCGCCAGGAACCCCAAGGCCAGACTAGGACCAAGAATGCCAAAACTCAAGCCAGGGTAGGGCTCCGGGATAGAGGGCGGCAGAGCGGCAGGCGTAGACTGCGGTGGCACGGGTTCAACAGAGTGCTGCATCGTCTGCAGGATTTGCGTTAATAGATGATGAGCAGGCTGCAGATAGTCAAGTTCCATTTGTATCTGGATCCGTTCCCGGTCGGCAATCTCAGGATCCTGATGCCAATACTCCGGTAGGAGCACCTGGCGGCGAGTCAGTTGTGTCAATGTCTGGCGGAGATGCTCAAGGGTTGTCTGATGAACAGTCGCTGCCGCTTGCAATTCTTGTAGAGTCTGGGTGTATTCCAGTGCAAGTTGGAGACAGTCGGCCAGGATCCTATCTTTTGCTGTGTTGAAATGGGTAGGATCCTGTAGCAACGTAGACGCCTCAGACATCTTGTCCCTAATACGTTGGCCCAGGTCGCGGCCCTTGGAGCCCTGCAGAACGTGACGCTGCATAAATCGACTCTTCAGACGGCAGCCATGCCATTTCAGCAGTAGATCATAGGATCCGTCGAGCAACTTAGGATTGAAATTGAAGCTGATCAAGAGAGTGTAAGCGGTCCCAGCATAACTCACATGGTATTCAAAGATAGGCTGCGAGAGGAATTGACCTTGATGGCTTGGGGTGAGCGGGGCTCCAGAGAAGATAGCAGCGCACTGGTTGGCCACCGCTAACGGATCCGTGTTGAGGGGGATTTGAGCATAGAACCACAGGATCTGACCGAGAAACGTGGCAGGAGGATCCGTGAACAGAAAGCGTTGGGCACTGAAGGTCGCTAGTTGATCCCAATCTAGATCTAGAGAGGGATCCGAGCTGAGGGTCAAGTCAATGGCATAGGTGTCGTGTGTAACGCGGAAGGGACTCAGGAGGGCCACGATGGGCACAGGCGCGGGGAGGGATCCAAGATCTAGGGATCCATTTGAGAGCCAGAATGTATGATCGGTTTCGAGTTGAGGGGAATAGGTCGCGTCTGTGTAGTTGAGTAGAGCGTTTGGCAGGGTTTTGAGAGCCGGGAGATTGTCTGCTTTGGTGTATAAGGCATTAAAGAGATAATCGGCTTGGGGGGCAACTTGATGAGGCGGATCCGTGGGGCGCTGGCGGAGATGGAAGGCAAGAAGGGTGAGGCTAACGTTTTTCACAATAGGATCCTGATCAGGATTGACAGAGCACGATCAGTTAGTGTGCACCATTAGGGGTCGGTTGTGAACTGGAGAGTGGGTTATGGATAGCGTTAGTTAATCGACAACATAATCTGTGCAATTTGCTTGAATCGCGTCCCCAAGGAGTTATCGGACCGCTGGCATGGTTGTCCTCATTGCGAGGCGTTGATGCCCCGAGATGTCAACTCTGGGATGCTTATCAAGAAAGTGGGGTTGGGCGTTCGCCTCACTATAAAACGCGAAGGTCGACAGACTGGAGAAGACCGCACTCTATCCCTAGCATGAGGGTCGGGAGTACCTCACGTGTTTGATCTAAGTAGTTTGCTACGAAATAAGAACACTTATCCCCCAACCTTGCGCAGGATCCTGGAAGGGTGACAAGATGAAGAGCGCTTTTCTATTCGATTCGTGGCTGTCATGGTGCAATCCTCCTCCTTCCCCACCGGTGATCTTCTCCTCAGAGCGGCTCGGGGTGAGCAAGTCGAACGTCCCCCAGTGTGGATGATGCGTCAAGCTGGGCGTTACATGGAAGTTTATCGGCGTCTCCAACAACACTACACATTCAAAGAACGGTGCGAGAAACCTGAACTAGCCATTGAAATTTCATTGCAACCCTTCCGCGCCTTTGCTCCCGATGGCGTCATCATGTTCTCGGATATCCTGACTCCTCTAGAAGGAATGGGGATCCCTTTTGAACTGGTAGAAAAGCAAGGCCCCGTCATCGATCCGCCCATTCGCACCCAAGCTCAAGTCGATCAAGTGCGTCCCCTAGATCCGGCCCAGAGTCTACCGTTTATCAAAGAGATCCTCGGATCCTTACGCAAAGAGGTCGACGGTAAAGCTACCCTACTCGGATTTGTCGGATCCCCCTGGACTCTCGCCTGTTACGCAATTGAAGGCCAAAGTTCAAAAGACTATGCTCTCGTCAAAGAAATGGCCTACCGCGAACCGGAACTCCTGCATCAACTGCTGCAAAAGCTAGCCGATAGCATTGCCCGTTACGTCTGCTACCAAATTGACTGTGGCGCTCAAGTGGTGCAGCTATTCGATACCTGGGCAGGCCAACTGAGTCCTACCGATTATGAAACTTGGGCTCTCCCTTACGAACGCTCCATTGTCCAACAGGTTAAACAAGTCCATCCCAACACACCCCTTATTCTCTACATCAACGGCAGCGCCGGCCTCCTCGAAAAAGTAGGGCAAGCGGGCATCGATCTCATGAGTCTGGACTGGATGGTAGATATGGCCTCCGCTCGGCAACGACTCGGATCCTTACCGGTCCAAGGCAATTTGGATCCGTTTGTCTTACTGGGCACACCAGAGCTCATTCGGGAACGGACGTTAGAGGTGATTCGGAAAGCCGGTCCAAAGGGTCATATTATGAACTTAGGGCACGGGATCCATCGCACGACACCAGAGGCTAATGTTCATCACTTCTTTGAGGTTGTGCGAAACTCACCGGAGCTACTGAAGCAAGGCTAATCTGATCAAACGAGTGATTGAACCAGCACTCAAGCGAGCCATCAAACAAGCCATCAAACAAGCCATCAAACGAGTAATTGAACGAGTAATTGAACGAGTAATTGAACTGTAGGTCGAGATGAGTGCAACACCCGCGATTTTTCAACAGCTCCGTGATACTCTCAGCCGCATCATTGTGGGCCAAGTGGCGGTAGTCGATGAATTGCTGATTGCCCTGATCATGGGCGGGCATGTGATTCTAGAAGGGGTACCGGGGACAGGCAAGACTTTGCTCGTCAAGGCAATGGCTAAATTGATCCAAGCGGACTTTCGCCGGATCCAACTGACCCCAGATATTCTGCCCGCCGACATTTTAGGCACCAGTATTTTTGACTTGAATAGTCGCAGCTTCAGTTTGCAGAAAGGGCCGATCTTCACGGAAGTGTTGTTGGCCGATGAAATTAACCGTACACCCCCTAAAACGCAATCTGCGTTGTTAGAGGCCATGGAAGAACAGCAGGTGACATTAGAAGGGGAGAGTCTGGCGTTGCCCCTCTTATTCTGGGTGATTGCGACGCAAAACCCGCTAGAGTTTGAAGGCACCTATCCCCTGCCCGAAGCCCAACTGGATCGATTCCTATTCAAAGTGCTGGTAGAGTATCCGGATCCAGAGGCCGAAAAACAGATGTTGCTGAATAGCCAAGGCGGGTTTGAAGCGCGGGCCTTTTCCCGGTCGCAGGTGGATCCGGTGGCAACCGTTGACCAGATCCTCAGTGCTCGCCAGTCTGCCCGCAACCTGTCAGCAGAAGACACCCTGCTTGACTACATTTTGGCGTTAGTGCATCGGTCCCGACAGCACCCTGATATTGCCTTAGGAGTCTCTCCACGGGCAACAGTGGCTTGGTTACAGGCGAGTAAGACCTATGCATGGTTGGCGGAACGACAGTTTGTGACCCCAGATGATGTCAAGGCGGTGGCCCCAGCGCTCCTGCGTCACCGTCTGATCCTGCGTCCTGATGCTCAATTGGATCAATTGGATCCGGATACGGTCATCAAAACGCTGTTGGCCCAAGTTCCGGTGCCTCGATAATGTTGACGTGGCGGGCCTATGGACTGCTCCTGATGGGGATCCCTCTCGCCTTCGGGTTGGATGTGACGGGAGGCCACTGGGTAAGTATTAGCGGGATCCTGGCCTGGGATATCAGTGTGTTGGGGGCTATCGTCTACGATCGGCAACGGTCGCGGCCTCGGCGAATCAAGGTAACGAGGGATCCGTTAAGCCGTCTCTCCGTTGGTCGTGAGAATAAAGTTCACCTGCACATTCAAGCCGGATCCCAACCTGTTCAACTGACGATTCGAGATGCGTACCCCGAGTCTTTTCAATCCGCTACCCTGGTGCTCTCAGCCACCTTGGAGCCTGATCAGCAGCGGGAGTTGACCTATACAGTGGTGCCCTCCCAGAGAGGATCCTTTGAGTGGGGTGCGTTGTACAATCGGCAGCTAAGCCCGTGGCAACTGGTGTGGGACAGCTGGCCGGTACCGCAGACACAGACGGTAGATGTGTATCCTGATTTACTGGGCTTGAAGGCACTATCCATTCGGTTAACGCAGCAGTCAAGTGGATCCTTGCGACGGGCCAGACGAATCGGCTTGGGGACTGAGTTTGCGGAGCTACGGGAGTATGCGCGGGGGGATGATCCTCGATTAATTGATTGGAAGTCGACCGCTCGCCGTTCCCGTCCGCTGGTCCGAGTATTGGAGCCTGAACAGGAACAGACATTGATCATTCTGCTGGACCGAGGACGATTGATGACAGCGCGGGTACAGGGATTGAGACGCTTTGATTGGGGATTAAATACGACGTTAGCGTTGGCTCTTGCGGGCTTACAGCGAGGTGATCAGGTGGCCGTGGGGGTCTTCGATCGCCGAATGCATACGTGGATCCCATCAGTGCGAGGATACAGCCACTTTTCCCATCTGGTCGAACGATTGACACCCTTACAACCCGATTGGATTGAACCGGATTATCTCGGGACAGTGACGACGGTAGTTAAGCAGCAGCAACGGCGGGCGTTAGTGGTGATGATTACAGACTTGGTGGATGCAACCGCATCTGAAGACTTGTTGGTGGCCATGATGCAGTTATCCCCTCGCTACTTGCCCTTCTGTGTAGCATTGCGGGATCCGTTGTTGGATCAACAGGCTCACACATTCACTGACGATGTGAGTCAAGCCTACAACCGGGCAGTAGCTTTAGATTTATTGTCTCAACGAGCCCATGCCTTCAGTCATTTGAAGCAAAAAGGGGTGCTGGTTTTAGATGCGCCTGCCGATCAGATGAGTACGCAACTCGTAGACCGCTACCTTGAACTGAAACTGTACAACAAGCTTTAAACTAGGGTCGTGGTTTGTCTCGTCTGGGAGGAGTATGCCTGATTTATCTCTAGTCCACCTGGTGCGTAAACCTCTGGAGCCATCGTCAGGAGCCCCCCCTCTTCTATTACTCCTCCACGGTCTAGGGAGTGACGAAGCTGATCTGTACGGTTTAGCCCGCTATTTGGATCCTCGTTTTTTCATTGTAAGTGCCCGAGCTCCGATTCCCTGGCAACCAGGGTTTGCCTGGTTTGAACTCTACTTCACACCTGAGGGTGAGATCTATGCCAACATGGCCCGAGCGGTGGAGAGTTATCAGCAGTTGCAAGGCTTTCTCCAAGAGGTGGTGACAGCCTATGAGGTGGATCCGGCGCAGGTCTACCTAATGGGATTTAGTCAGGGGGCCATGATGAGTCTGTTGGCTACCCTAGTCCAGCCGGAAGGTGTTAAAGGACTGGTGGTGATGAGTGGTCGCTTACCCAAGGAGGCTGAACCATGGATAGCCGAGCCGGAGCGATTAGCAGGGATCCCGATTCTGGCCGTGCATGGGATCCAGGATGAAGTGTTACCAATTGAAAATGGCCGTCAAATTCGCGACTATCTGCAAGCGCTCCCGGTCGATTTCACCTACCAGGAATACCCTATGGGCCATCAGGTGTCGGCGGAAAGTTTGAGAGACATTACCCAGTGGCTAACTCGACAGTTAAACTCAGGATCCTGATGTCTTCCCTCTTGATTCTGTTGGTGGGAGTCCTAACCAAATCACACAGGCTCATCCAACGCCCGATGGCCCCCCCACTGCGTCATGATCTGGTCATCATACTCATCGGCGGTCTCCAACACTTCCCGCACCGAGGCTTCCAATTCTTCTGGATCACAGGTGGATCCCACAATTGTGTCCTGGAAAAGGATGTCCCCCTCAGCATCAATCGCGAAAGCCCCAAACTGCAGTTCTGCATTCTGACGCAGGAGAAACAACAAACAGTCCGGCTCTAACCGCGCCCCCTTGACAACCACCGATTGCACGTTAATAAAGGTGTCGGTCTCATCCCACGGATAGATATGGACCTCAACCCAAGCCGATCCCATGAATAATCCAAAGCCGGGTCGGTCGAGTCGCTCCCAGGGGGTGTCGTCAAAGAGCTCATCCATCCACTGGGCCACGCGGGTATAACAGGCTTGTTGGGCGGGAGTGTCAAAGTCCATAAGGATCCTGGGTTAACGCAACGAGAGAGCCATGGGCTAGCCCCTAAGCATAGGACGTTCCATCCGCCCCAATGAGCAACCCATGAGCTAACGTAAGGGATCTTACCGTCTAGTTCGGCCGCTGAGGACAGTTGCGACCATTGAGTGCGCGGTTCCTAAGAGGCAATCTAGAGGGGTTGACGTATCATCGTCTCAACGGGTTATCTAGCTAAGGCTAGGGGCTTAACTTTGCTTCATTCCCTAATTTGGGAACACCGGTCTAGGCCGGATCCGTTTTTATCGTTTTGTGACAGACTGTGCCATGCCGTTACCTGATACCGGACGCCTGATCAAAGGTCGCTACCAACTCCATCAGCGCTTGCAGTTTGGGGGGATGGGCCAAGTCTTTCGGGCCACTGACCACCAAAGCATGGAGCAGTCTGTCGCCCTTAAATTCCTGCCCCGATTGCTCGATGCTGGGGATGAACGCACACCTCAGCTTCATCAACTCTTTCAAGAAGAAGCCCGGCTGAGCATTCTGCTGGGGGATCACCCCAATATTGTGAAGGTTTACGACTTCGGCATTGAGGACGAAACCCCCTACTTAGTTATGGAACACCTGGGGGATCCCCCGCGCACAGGTCAGGATCTCGCTACCCTCGTAGCTCAGCAAGGGATCCTCTCACCGGCTCATGGGGTCAAAATTGCCCGCCAAATCTGTGCGGGTCTCAACTATGCTCATCGCTTTGAAGGTCAACTGGGTTCACGCCTCATTCAAGGGATCCCGCACCTGGATCTGCGGCCTAGCACGATCTTTATTTTGCAACCCCCACCGGACTCATCTGCCCAGACTGAAACCTCTATTAAAATTGACACCCACGTCAAAATCGTAGACTTCGGTGTCGCCCGCACCATCCGAGGCATCCACTCCCAGATGGAGAATCCCAGCATCGAATTCGTCGGATCACCTCGCTACACCTCCCCGGAACAGTTGACTAACGGCCCAGATGACACTCGCTCTGACATCTATGCTCTCGGTGTCATTCTCTACGAAATGCTCACAGGCCGTCACCCCCTTGAACCCTCAGGCGATACACTCTGGGAATGGCGAACTGCTCACACCACCCAGTCCCCCATCCCCTTTAACCAGCTATCACTGCCCCACGTCATCCCGACTGCCTTAGAAACTCTCGTGCTAAATTGCTTACAAACGGATCCTGACCAGCGCCCCAGTAGCATTGATCATGTCATTGCCCACTTATCCTCTAGCCTTGGCGTAACTAAGCGCTCGACTCCTGTCCGTAGTTTTAGTACCATTCAACCCTGGCAAGATCCGCATCAAGATAAGACGACCCCTCTCCACAAGATTCTGTCCCCATCCCAACCACAGCCCGAGGAGACACCTAGCTCTCCATCCATCCAACTGCCACCACTACCTCCATCCCATCCCCCCGATCAACCTCTATCTACCCCCCAGGATCCGGATCCCTCTACTCCTGCTTCGTCTGACGATAGTGAGACCCAAATAAAAGCCCCCACTGAGTCTACCTCATCTCCCAAACGATCCCGCCGGCGCAAGGGATCTGCAACAGTCCATCGCCGTCGCCGCTCGGCCCCACAGGCTTCTGCCGCCGCTGCTGTTTCAGAGCCCTCTTTAGGGTCAGAAGACACACCTGATCCTTCCGCTGCTGCAACGGAACAAATTCCACCCAATCCCCACCAACCACGACCGCCGTTGGACCGAGAGGATCCCAGCCCTCGATTATCACTGTGGCGCATTGCTCTATTCGCGTTTGCCTTTGGACTCATGGGAGTCGGAGGGTTCATCGTTGCCTCTCGATTCATCCGCATTAACTCCAACGGCATTCAAATTCTCCCAGCGGATCCTACCGCAACATTGAGTTTGCAGGAACGATTAGATACGCGACGACGAGAGGCCATTATTGAACAAGATTGGTCAGAAGCGATCCGGATAGTTGATCGGATGATTGAAGAATTCCCAGAAGAGGCCCCTGAGCTCATCATTTATCGGGGCCAGCTAGTCTTGAATTTAGAAGATCCGGAGTCAATGCCTTTGCGAGCCCCCTTGCAACGGATCCTAGATGTTTATACTGAGCGGATGGCCCTGCAGATACAACAAGGTAACTGGTTAGGGGCTGTTGACGTACTAGATCAAGCCCGAGAGCAGTTTCCCGATCTAACAGAAGACTGGGAGGCATATGAGGATCCGTTGCTAGAGGCCGAAGCGTTAACGCTCCAGGAGGATGAAGATGCCCTTTACAACCACATCGGTCAAATGGGACGTGAGTTTCCATTGTTTGCGGCAGCTCTGGGTATTTATCAAAGGATCCTGCGTCCTCCTACACCCACACCAACGCGCCGCCCAACTCCTACGCCATTGCCCCGCCATACCTTAGCGCCTCGCCCAACCCCGGTCACCCAACCTACCCCTCAGCCCGCCCCGCCAACCCCAACACCCATCATCCAACAAACCCCCATTCAGGTGCCCACCTTGGAGCCGAACTCAACACCTGATTTGAACTTTATCTGTCCCCTGCAACCTAATCTATCGATCTGCCGGTCATTTAACGAAGCCAATGGATCCGAGTAGTTCAGCTATGTTCTGATAATTTAAAGGTGACCTCTAATAGTAAAAAGGAGCCGACCTCAGCCGACTCCAATAGCTTCTGATTTTATATAGATGGTCACGCAGATATCCGAGTTCAATCTGCTCCAATCATCATCATCTCGTAGCAGACCGGTAGGACTACTCTAGGAGGATGGTAAAGAGCTGGGGTTCTTGTTCAACTCACTACTGAGCTGCCCCATACGCTGGTATAGCGTTGCTCCACTTGCCGAGCGCTTTAGTGGTGGCTGAGATAAGGGTTTCTCAACAGAAGCAGTAGAGCCGTCAGTCTGCCGATACTGAATCATCTTGACCATGGCTCGCCCAAACACGATGATCAATAGGAAGGCGAACGGCAACGCTGTGATTTCAGTAATTTGTTGCAGCAGGTAGAGCGCGTTGTACTCGCTGGCATTTCCAGCAATGAGTAGTGCAGCTGTCAGTAGGGCAAACAGAGTTCCCCATGTCAACTGTAGAACTGGACTTCCACCTGTAATCACCTTGCGACGAACAAAGCAAGCCATAATGAAGCTCGCGGAATCCGCTGATGTACAGACGAAGCCGATCACCAGAAAGCAGCTGACCCAAGGTAAGACAGTCCCATCCCCCAGCACCTGAAAGAGCTTGAACAATAGGGAGGGAACATGATGCCAATTGAACGATTCACCCGCAAACGCTGTTGTTTCCTGTAGGGTGATAGCGGTCTGACCAAAGGCCGTAAACCAAATGAAGCTGAACAGAGCTGGCACAACCATGACAGCAATCGCCAGTTCACGAATAGTCCGCCCCTTTGAAATAGAGGCGATAAACAAACCAACGAAGGGAGCCCACGCAATCCACCAGCTCCAGTAGCGGATAGTCCACTCGTTAACCCAATTTGGATCGGTAAACTCACCTCGCCCCAAGCTCAGTGGGATCAGGTTCATCAGGTACGACGGCAGCTCAGAAGCCAGGGTGTGCAACATTTCAACACTGGGTCCAGCCCAGATGATGAACCCCAACACACCCAAACTAACGATGACGCTGGCATTACTCAACAGCTTCATGCCTTTGCCGACACCGCTTGCTGCTGAAGCTAGGTAGACCCCAGCTAGAACACCGATAATACCCAGCTCCATTGGGATCCCTTCAGGCAGTGATGTCAGGCGGAGCAGTCCCCCCTCCAGATTCACAACTCCCGAGGCTAGAGTAGCGGCAATGCCAAAAATGATCGCAATGATGGTCATCAAATCAGCACTACCCCGGATCCAGCTTGTCCACGATCGGGTGTCTGAACCGTTGTAAGATTCAGCATGCCCAGGCTCGGGATCGTCAGTCAAAAAAGCACTGAAGCTCAGCCCTCTCTTCAAATTAAAGCCGAAGAACGCGATCACCATGGCCGTAACCCCATAAATCGCCCAAGGTTCGAGACCCCAGTGAAGAAAGGAGTAAACGAAAGCGGCCGCTGCCCTCTGGGAGGGGGTTTCTACTCCTATCCCAGGTGGATTCATGTAGTGATAGAACGGCTCAGCAGCCCCCCAGAGCATAAATCCTGTGCCCATGCCACAGCAGAACATCATGGCAATCCAAGAAAACCAGGAGTGTTCCGGTTTAGTCTCGGCTCCTCCCAGTCGAATCTGGCCAAGGGGAGAAAGGGCAATTAACGGGAAGGCAATCAGTGCAGCTAATCCAACCCAGAGGTAAAAGTCACCAAAGTACTTGAAGATCAGATGATTCAACTGCTGCGTCACCTCAGCGGTGAGTGTGGGATTGATAACACTGATGCCCATCAATCCAATGACAAATAGGGCTGGCCACAGCAGTAAGGATGGAATCTGGGTAAGCTTGCGAGCAGTTTGAACTGTACCCCTAATATAAGCAATTGTTGTGTTTGTACCTAGCACAGAACTATCCATTGAAACAACACAAACTGATGCTGGCTGCGTATTCTGTACACTCACTTTGTATGTACATCCGAAGGATCCCTGAGCCGTCTCCACGCCATCTCATATATCGCGTTTTATCAATCGCATCTTGTCGCATGAGGGCTGATTTTTACAGGCATAGCCTCAATGTCAGATGGAGCGTACAGGATCCTAGAGGAAAGACCAGAGCCATCAGGTGGGATTAGCCGCTACTGGGTCTCAATCACTGTTCAGCATCAGACCATCTCCAAACCACTTGAGCGTCAGGACAACAGGTGCATCAGGCCCCTACATCAACAAATCAGTAATGTGAGGCTGCACAACCGCCCTATATCAAGGGACCCACTGGTATCCAGGAAGTCAATTACAGACAACAACCGCTCCCTGTCGTTAGTGGAGTTGAGGATGGATTCAGGTTAACGACTTAACTCATCGCCACCTCCTTGGGTGCTGGACAGGGAGTCTAACTCGCTACTGGTGGAACGCAACATCATGGTGGAGCACGATATCACTCACGGTCGAGTACAACATCACGGCGTTAACATCAACCAGTACAGTTCTTTCTCAAACTATATTAACTCTAACAAATGAATCGCCAAGGATCCGTACGAAATATGTTTTGCAGATTACCGGATTGACCGAGATGGGCCTCACTCCACCACAGATCCGTCCAGACTTTCCATTACACTGGGGAGAGTCAAAAATTAACCTACTTGCACGGGCTATCTACGTCACACTTGAGGAGGGGCTGGTGTCTACCGTTCTACTTATTGGCTCAACGGAACCCTACAGTGGTAAATCAGCAGTCATCCTAGGGTTAGCCCATCAACTGCAGCAACGAGGGATCCCACTGGCCTATGGTCGCCCCCTCGATCCCTTTAAGCCAGCCGAGGCTAGGACAGAGGCACAAGAGCCCACAACTGAGTTCATGACCGAGCTCCTCAACCTGCCCGCCTCTGCAGTGAGCCCAACTGTGCTCCAACTGGATCCGGCTGCCCTCCTGGCCCAGATGCAACAGCCTCAGTCCCGTGATCATCTGCAGCCGCTCAATGACTACATTCAGCAGACACCCGCCGAACTTGTGTTACTAGAAGGCCCCAGTGATATGCAAGAGGGACGCTTGTTTCAGCTCTCTTTGCCTGAGATGGCCGAACGCTTACAAGCGAGTGTGCTGCTTATTAATCGCTACCATTCTGTGCTGACCATCGACACGCTGCTGGAGTCCAAGGCCCGCCTGGGTGAGCGCTTGATGGGTGTCATTATCAGTGAGGTCCCAGACCGCGAAGTTAACTCTATCAATACTATTGTCACGCCGTTTGCTGAGTCCCATGGGATCCCGATTTTGGGTGTGATGGGGGTCGACCCAATCCTACGGAGCATCAGTGTGGGAGAGCTGGTGTATCACCTGAGTGCTGAGGTGTTGTGCTGTCCCGATCGCATGGATCTGATGGTAGAGGATTTCGCCATCGGTGCGATGAATGTCAACTCAGCGCTCAAGTATTTCCGTAAGTCCAACCACAAGGCTGTGATCACAGGGGGCGATCGTACCGATATCCAGCTCGCAGCGTTGGAAACCTCCACACTCTGCTTGATCCTGACCGGAAAGTTGCCTTTGGATCCTCGGATTCAAGCTCGAGCCGAAGAATTAGAGGTACCGGTGCTATCGGTTGACCTAGACACCTTTACCACCAGCGAACGCATTGAGCACATGTTTGGCCAAATTCGCCTCCACGACACGGTCAAGGTTGAGCGGGTAAAACAGCTGATGTCAGAGAACGTTGACTTCGACCGCCTATTCAAGGCCTTAGAACTGACACAATCCCTAGTGTCCCCCGCGAGCTAATGGCTGGGCCCCGGATCCGTCTGGCCAGGGTAGTTAGTGGGTAGGAACCGTTTTGTTTACAGCTGTGGCGCTATATCTGCTGAGGTTAATTCCTGGCGAGATCCGGGGTTTCAGGTATTTAGTGTCTATCTGTGTGAGTGAGTCACCTGAATTTGTGCTGTTAATAGAAAAAATGTGACGATGATATCCCCTTCCTGGTAAATTCCACCTGTATGATGGGGTCATTCATCACCTCAACACACCACTCCTCCCCCAGTCTCTGGGGGTTTTTTGTTGTCTACGTGAAATCGCTGGGGTACGGATCCGGATGATTTCCTAATAAGTAAGCAGGGTAGACGACACAGGCTAAATGATGGGGCTCACGCTCTCAAGTGGATCGAAATATGGGGTGAAGCAGGTGCGTTTTGGACGGAAATCCGCAAGACCTTACTGGTTAGGGATCCCAATCAGCGTTACCCTGAGCAGCACAGTTATTCAGACTTTTGGTGACATTGATGCCATCCTCTTATGCCTCGGGTATTTTCACTGACGGTGGTTGCTCTCCCAATCCAGGTCCAGGGGGTTGGGGGTTTGTTGTTGTTGAGCAGGATGAAGTGGTCCACGAAGCTTGGGGGGGTAAGACTGACACCACAAATAATCGGATGGAATTGACAGCTTTGATTGAGGCCTTGGAGTACTGTCGGCAGTCTGAACTGGGCTCGGTCACGCTCTATGCAGATTCCAATTTGTGCGTACAAACGTATAACGCGTGGATGGCGGGTTGGGAAGCAAGAGGATGGAAACGGAAAAAGGGACCTGTGGAGAATCTGGACTTAGTAAAGCAGTTGGCGATTCTCAAACCCCAATGCCCTAACGTCAAGGTGGAATGGATCAAGGCTCACGCTGGGCTCCGATGGAATGAGTACGCGGACCGATTGGTTCATCGAGGGCGACAGGCGCTAATGACACAGGAATAGAACGCGTCTCACCGGAACAAGAGGAACGCTGGAGGCTAGGATAAGGTGCCTAGACGGGGAAGACTGTTGATGTCGCTGGCGTTTACTTTGATCTTGATTACAGGTCAGTCACTATGCCACTGCTCAAAATGTCATCTGTCCCAGGATCCATCAGTTTACTGGTGCTTGGGATCCTTACCTTCACCCCGCCAGCTCTGACCCAGACAGCAGATCCTCTGACTCTGCGCCAAGACATCGTTGTGGTGGAGGGATCCTCAATTCCTCTGTCTATTGTGCAGCTGAGCGATCCTCAGAACAGGATGGTGTTGAAACCTATATGGCCCGATCCCTCTCAGTTGGTGGGGCTGGCCGAACTCGGTCAATTTGCGGCTGAACAGGGGGCTGTGGCAGCAATCAATGGTGGCTTTTTCAATCGCAACACGCAGCAACCCATCGGGGCGATTCGAGTGGAGGGGGAATGGATCTCTAGTGGAGTGTTGGGGCGTGGTGTTGTGGCATGGTCGTCTGAGGATGACATGCGGTTTGACCGATTGCAGATGCAAGGACGGATCCTGACGTCGAGTCAAACGGAGCTGCCATTGCAGGGATTGAACACGGCTTACATCGTACCTGGAATCTCTCAGTACACACCCGCTTGGGGCACTCAGTACACAACACAGGCGGATAATGAAACAATTGTAGATGTCGTTGATAATGTGGTTCAGGCTATTTATCCCACTGGAGCGGCAGGATCCTGGACACATCCGATTCCCCCCTCTGGGTACTTACTGGTCGGGCGTCCGTTCAATGGCAATGATGCTATTCACAATCTAGTGATCGGGGATTCGCTGACGCTGAGCTGGACGGTGACGCCACCAGACTTGAATCATTTGCCTTATGTCCTTGGGGCCGGCCCCCTGTTGATGCGTGAGGGACAAATTGTCCTTGATGCCGAACGGGAACGATTTCAAGAGGGCTTCAGAACTCAACGAGCCGCCCGGAGTGCAATTGGCCGCACTGCAGATGGCAGGATCCTTTTGGTCACTGTTGGACAGGCGCAAGAACTCACAGGCGTAACCCTCGCCACGATGGCCACTGTAATGCAACAACTGGGCTGTCGAGATGCGCTTAATTTAGATGGCGGATCTTCTTCAACGCTCTATTACAACGGATCCGTAGTGAATCTCCCCTCCTCCACTCGCTGGATCCCTCGGGTTCACAACGGCCTAGGCATCATACCGCGTACAGTGCCGTAGTACTGCCGTTCAATTTCAACGGATCATAACAACTTTTAGCCACAAATAATTTTAGACTCATAAGCCTGAATATAAATAGGCCAATCAAGCCCATCACTGCTACCACAATCAGGATTTTTCACCGAAATTAAATTGTCATGAGGTTCTTCATTAGAAAAGGAGCAACTAAATTACCTCAAGGAGCAACTAAGCTGTTGCAAGGAGCAACTAAGTTATTACAAAGAGCAATTAAGCTGTTACAGAGAGCAACTAAGTTGCTGTCATAAGTAGTTAAGCTATTGTGATACGCAATTAAGCTATTACAACAAGTAGATTATCTACTATAATAAGCAATAAAGCAAGTTTGACAAGCAGACAAATTATTGCAAGAAGTAATTAAGTTGTTGTAGAAAGTAATTAAGTTGTTGTAGAAAGTAATTAAGTTGTTGTAGAAAGCAATTAAGTTGTTGTAGAAAGTAATTAAGTTGTTGTGGAAAGCAACTAAGTTACTGCAAGAAGCACTTAAATTATTGAGGCAAGCAAGTAAGCTAATTTTGATAAGCAACTGAGTAATTGCAACAAGTAACCAAGCAACGGGTCTGCTGTCCCTCTCAATGGATCCTGGGATCGATCCGGATCCGTCAATGGTCTAGAATACTTTCTCAGGATCCTAGTCACAGTCAGTTACAAACTGGTGGTACCCTAGGAGGCGAACACACAGGGTTAGGGATTGAGCTTGCCACACAGCTGGATCCCAATTCAGGGATTAACACACGAAAGGAGCTGCTCTCCAGCATGGTTACTACAGCTACGAAAAACATCGGTTACTTGACACAGGTGATTGGACCTGTCGTGGATGCTGAATTCCCTAGCGGTCAGGTACCCGATATCTACAACGCATTGAAAATCGAAGGAACGACTGCTGCTGGCCTTGCGGTCAAAGTCACCTGCGAAGTACAGCAGCTCCTGGGCGACAACAAGGTTCGGGCCGTGGCGATGTCCTCCACAGACGGGCTAGTTCGGGGAATGGAAGTGGTTGATACCGGTGCGGCAATCAGTGTGCCAGTCGGAGATCCCACACTCGGACGCATCTTCAACGTTCTCGGGGATCCTGTAGACCAAGCCGGTGACGTGGTGGCGCCAGAAACGTCCCCCATCCACCGCGAGGCCCCTGACTTCTTGAACCTCACTACCGCTCCTGAGACGTTTGAAACCGGCATTAAGGTGATTGACCTGCTAGCGCCATTCCGTCGGGGAGGCAAAACGGGCCTCTTCGGGGGTGCTGGGGTTGGCAAAACCGTGTTGATTATGGAGTTGATCAACAACATCGCCCAAGAACACTCCGGTCTATCCGTCTTCGGCGGTGTAGGTGAGCGGACGCGGGAAGGCAATGACCTTTACAACGAAATGAAAGAGTCCGGCGTACTAGACAAAGTTGCTCTAGTTTACGGTCAGATGAATGAGCCTCCCGGCGCTCGGATGCGTGTCGGTTTGACAGCGTTGACTATGGCTGAGCACTTCCGCGACAAAGCCAACCAAGATGTACTGCTCTTCATTGACAACATCTTCCGCTTCACTCAAGCCGGGATGGAAGTCTCTGCACTGCTAGGCCGGATGCCTTCCGCTGTAGGCTACCAGCCCACCTTGGCAACTGAAATGGGTAACTTGCAAGAGCGCATCACCTCCACTAGGCAAGGATCCATCACGTCCGTCCAAGCGGTTTACGTTCCAGCTGATGACTTAACGGATCCAGCCCCCGCCACAACATTTGCGCACTTAGACTCCACCACTGTTCTCTCCCGAAGCTTGGCCTCTAAGGGTATCTATCCCGCAGTAGATCCATTGGGATCCTCTTCCACCATGCTGCAGCCCTCTGTATTAGGTGATGAGCATTACAACACAGCTCGGGCAGTCCAGGCCACGCTACAACGCTACAAAGAATTGCAGGATATCATCGCCATCTTGGGCTTGGATGAGTTGTCTGAAGAAGACAAAATCACTGTGGCTCGTGCCCGTCGGATTGAGCGTTTCCTCTCGCAGCCCTTCTTCGTAGCCGAAGTCTTTACCGGTGCTCCTGGTAAGTATGTGAAGCTGGAAGACACCATCAAAGGGTTCCAACGGATCCTTTCCGGTGAACTGGACTCCCTACCTGAGCAAGCCTTCTACTTGGTGGGTGACATTGAAGAAGCAATCCAGAAAGCTGAAAAGATCAAGTCTGAGTCCTAGTCTCAATCTCATTTCCCTGCTGCACAAGCAGTTAGTATGAATCTCGCCCCTCCTACCTTTAGGGGGGGTTTACTATGGCTTATCCTAACAATCAACGGTTATTTCTCGGATCCTTGGCACCCATTTCGGAGAGCAGCATAGACATTTCGTGAGCTTCATGCCTCATGTAGAGCCATTCAAAAGTATCTCTGGCACCATTGGCTAACTGACAAGCCTCAGCATTATGACCTTGCTTAGCGGCTAGTTTAGCTTGAAACATTTGACAATAGGCCATACTCCGGTAGTCCTGGTTAGCCGTCGCATCTGCTAATCCTTCAGCCAGCAACTGGTGAGCGCCATCAAACTCTTGAAGATTCATCAGCACCGTTGCCAACCAACCACGAATATAGGAGGTTAATCGCCGCCATCCTAACGCTTGAGCTGACCGCAGAGCCGTTAAGTAAAGCTGTTTTGCTTGCTCATAATCATTAGCTTGGCTAGCCAAAAGGGCTTGATAGTAGCACAAACAAACAATAAATCTTGATGTTTCAGTTGCTGTCTCCAAGCCTTTAGCAGCGAGAACTTCTCCTTGATGTAGCCAATCCCAAGCTTCTTTTTCAGACTTATTCCAAACCAATAAATAGATAAAGTTGAGGACTAATTCAGCTCGCAGGCTCATAGCAGAATAATCCTTGATGCAATTCCAAGCCTCATAGTTGAGTTCAAGAGCCTTATGTCGATGAATGGGTTGATTTAAAAGTCCTAACAGCTGACTGTAATTGAGCAGGGCCTCAGTATGAACCAGCGGGTTATCCACTGATGCAGCAGTCCACCATTCCAACCAAACTAAAGACTCTTGCCAGTAGCCGCGCAAACGAGCAGCCCCTTTCAGATATAGCCACAGCTCTCTAAAGCTATTGTGGTCATCTTGAACAATGCACCATTCCACTGCGTATGCGAGATGAGGCCATTGATCCTCAATAGCGCTGTAGTCATACCATTCTCGCCAGTCTAAATTCCCATGAGTCCGCAGGTACCCTTTAGCCCAGTCAAGCCACCGTCGGTGCAGAGCCTCAAAGAACTCCGGGTGATTATCAAGCTCTAACCGAGCATACTCTCGAGTCAGGGGCAGCATATCAACCCGAGAGTGCTCACGTTTAATCACAGATAGGTTAACTAACTGGTCAATACTCTCGTAAAGGACAGACCGTTCTTCCAATGTCAAAGCAACTTGGGAGAGAATGTCATACTCAGTGGGCCGAGAGCACAACGACATAGCCATGAACAGTCTATGACTCGGATATCCCCGCAAAGGTTGAATCGCTGAATCAAAACAATATCTGGCAAAATCTTGAGTTGTTGTCGGATCTAGAAAAACATCAGTCGGTAAATGACCTTGGCTAACTTGGCTAGCAGCAAAGATAATAGCAACAGGAATACCACCAGTTAATTGATGGAGCTGCTTACAAACAGTCGCTTTCAAGTTAAGATGCCGCCGCTGAGCCTGTTTTTGAATCAACTTAAGACTCGCTTCGACTGGTAATGAGTTAAGTGCAATTGTGACATCTAACCACAGTTGCATACGAGAGGTAACGACAATTTTGACCGTAGGAGGGAGTTCAATGATGAGCGCCAAGATCGCTTTAAGATCATCAACTCTTTCAATATTATCGATGATGAGTAGCGTGGGTTGATACCCTAAGATCTCACGAATAGTCTCAAATTGATGGACCGGATCCTCTCCGAGAACATCACCATAGCCCAGTGTTTTCACAATGGCCTGAAAGATATCAAACTGAGTCCGCTCACGTCTCAATCGATCTAGAGTTTGATTCCCAAAAAGCCTTTGTGCTTGGGCTGAGGTGAAGATAATCGCGTCATACTCAACGGACTGCTCCAGATAATAGTAAGCTGCTGCCAAAATTAGACTAGTTTTTCCAATACCACCAGGCCCCTCAATACTGATACGGTAGGCCGAAGAATGGAAAGAAAGTAAGTCAATAAGCTGGGCTAGTTCCTGCTCACGCCCCAGTAGAGTTTCAAAGTCTTGAATGGGCAGATTATGGCGGATAGTCGTGGATACAGGAACGGCAATCTCAGCAGTACGAACCGGATCCGTAGAGACAGGATCCTTGGTGACTACAGAAGGAACAGTTTGGTTCAGGTGACCATTTGATGCCGCAGCGGTATGGCCTTCGAGAAGATAGGGCGCAAACTTGACACACAACGCAAAAAGTTCAGCCCGCTTAGAACGACGATCCTCATTCGATAAATTGAAAGCTGTGCAAATACGTTCGATATGTTTCCTCACCGAGGCCGGCGCTAAGACGAGAGCTTCGGCAATATCAGCATCAGGCGTACCTAGGAGTAAATACTGTAGAACCTCAAACTGGCGCGGAGCCCGACGCTGCAGCCTCTGTAGGATTTGATCAAATCGATCTTGAGTCATCAAATCAGTTGAGGTCATCTCCTTAGTCATCATGGTTGATCAGCGTGAAGGTACGGATAGATTGACTGTGGCCGTCCTAGGATCCACTTACGTAATGTGCCCACTGATAACTTAAGTGCCACAACTGTGTCTGGTTTAAGAGAGTGATAGCAGTTAACTGTAGCCATCAAAGGCTCTTTGGTCCGACTTCAGTCACCAACACAGTCGCCCACTAAGCCCGTACTACCACTGGCCTAGATCATGAATTCAAGTCCACAATTCTTAAATTGAGCCGAGCTAATTGATCAAAAGCTCTCAAGAGCTCGTCAGTAGATTGATCAATTTGGACACATCTTTAAGAGGTTCCATGTGAAAAAACCAGTAGTCAGTCATCAAAACATAACATACCAATTATTGCAAATGACACTCCCACTATGGGCTCAGGACTACCTGTGATGAGCTTCTACCTAGCTAATACCTATTATGTGGCTGCTGCATAGTAGGATTTGCGTTCCCCGTCATCGCTTGTGCAGGAAGTCTGTCTAGGGAGAATGGGGGTTGTTAACCCACACTTCAAAGGAACAAGGACATGTATACTTTTCACCTTGAGATAGCAGACACTATTCACACTACAGACAATATCTTTCACGCGTGACGTACTCCCGAGGCCGACCGGTACGGCGCGGGCTTTTCCTCCCGTTACGAGATTCGCGTTTTATACTGAAAGAAGGCAAATCCCATACATCGTCCTAAGAATTGGACATCAAATCATCCCTAACCCTTGATTGCCACTAGTCATAGCTTATTCAGCACCTATTGAAGCTTCTACAGCTATGCCAGATAACTTGCGAAGCCTCCCTTCCGGAGAGCAACGGATCCCACCTAGACCGACAGGTTGGAGAAGTAGAGTTATCATGTTGCCATAGGCAATATTCTTAATTATGATTTTAGACTTCAAATTCGCGGTAGCCAGTGACCTTCACATTGCTTTGCCCGAGACTATCTGGGATCATCCCAGCCGCTTTCATCTAGTTGAACTCAGTATTCCAGCCTTCGAGAGAGTCCTAGACCACTTGAGTCAGGTAGACATCGACTTTCTGCTGTTGCCGGGTGACCTTACCCAACATGGCGAAGTTGCGAATCATCAATGGCTAGCCGAACGGTTAGCCCAGCTGCCCTATCCAGTTTATGTGGTTCCCGGAAATCATGATTTCCCCTATCAAGTAGCGACGGACCGAGCCATCGGAATGTCTGACTTTGCGCCTCTCTATGGCAAGTTTGGTTATCAGGATCCCTCTCGCCTTTACTACACCTGTGAAGTTCTACCAGGTGTCCGTCTTATCGCGTTGAACTCCAACGACTTTGATGCGGCAGGGAACTTGATCGGGCGTGTCGATGAAGCCCAGCTAGCCTGGTTAGAGTCTGTTCTCACTCAAGTTAAAGATGAAATTGTATTGGTTATGATTCATCACAATGCTGTTGAACATCTGCGAGGACAGTCCCGCCACCCCTGGGGGCAACGATACATCCTCCGCAACGCCTCGATCTTCCGTCGCCTACTGCGCTCTACTGATGTTCGTCTAGTTTTCACAGGCCATCTTCACATTCAAAACATCGCGAGCCGAGGTCCCCTCTACGAAATCACAACTGGATCCTTGGTGAGTTACCCCCACCCCTATCGCATCATCGAGTTTCATTCTGACCGGCACGGCCATCAGACGTTATCGATTGATTCCCCTCGCGTTACCACTACCCCCGACTGGCCTCAACTTCAGGAGACCTCCCTAGAGTGGATGGCCACGCGGAGTACGCCCATGATGGCCAAACTACTGGCCTCACCCCCCTTCAATCTTCCAGCCCCTCAAGCTGAGCGGTTAGCGCCTGATCTGAAATATTTCTGGGCTTCCATTGCAGCTGGGGATGCTCATCTGCAGTTTCCTACGTTTCCTGAGTCGACAAGTCAGATTCTAGAACGGCTTAACCGCTCATCTGCCCAGAACCCCACGGATCCTGTTACGTCAGATAACAATACCCAGATCCCTGTACGGCAAAAGCCCCGAGATATCCTGATCCCGGCTTGAGGTTTCCGATGGATCCCGTTTTGGGATAGCCTCAGGGAGAAGGCATCACAGTTTTACCCTTTTCAGTTCTGAGCTTACAGTTCTGGGTTTAAGGTCTAAAGTGTTGATTGCTGTTGTCCCCTGCTTGGAGTAGTTGCGTGAGATCTGCTAATCCTCGTCCCAATTTTGAGTTGCCCCCAATTTCATGGTTCCCGCTGGTGCTGGGTGCTGTGTCTTTGATTGTGGTGGCAATTGTTCTGCAGTGCTTGCTAGTCGTTTCAGCAGGAACGCGAGTGGTAGTGTTTAACTCGGTCAGCGGGTTGAAGCCCAATGCGCTCGGGGAAGGATTACATCTCTTGTTACCAGTGATTGAAACACCTATACCCTATGATGTTCGCACCCAGACGTATACAATGGCCTCTCAACGCATGGAAGGGAATGTGCGGGGCGATGACGCGCTACGGGTGCTCAGTTCCGATGGTCAGCAAATTACCCTAGATGTTTCTATCCGGTTTCGCGTGGATCCTGCTCAGGTTTCCCATCTCCATCAAACGGTAGGACCTACCTATATTGATAAAGTGATCCGGCCAGAAGTTCGGACTGTAATGCGAAATGAGTTAGCGCTGCATCGAGCTATTGCCGTGTTCTCAGATGAGCGAGAAGAGATTGAACGCAATGTAGAAAAGCAACTGACAACGGTGTTTGCCGATAGCGATATTATTTTGCAGAACGTGTTGCTACGTAACGTCCGTTTCTCGGATCAATTTCAGACGGCCATCGAACGCAAGCAAATTGCTGAACAAGAGAAGGAGCGGGAACGGTTCTTAGTGGCCAAGGCGGAGCTAGAGAAACAGCGGGCTGTCATTCTGGCGGAAGGGGAAGCTCGGTCAATCGAACTCCAAGGGGAAGCCTTACAACAGAACCCAGCGGTGATTCAGCTAGACTACGTCCGCAAGTTGGCCCCAGGAACCCAGGCCATTATTGCGGATCCAGATACCCTCCGTGCCCCTTCAACTCTGAAATCTCCTTCTGTTGCTCCTGATAATGTTGCTCGTCCAAAGTAATCCTGTTGCGATGACTTCTTCTGGTGTAGTTGACCGCGCCCTCATACAGTCTCGGATCAAACAGGTCCGGGCCGATGTTCCTGCTAGTGTTGATATTGTGGCTGTGAGTAAAGGGTTCTCAGCGGACCACATTCGTATGGCCTACGAGGCAGGACTCCGCCACTTCGGAGAAAGTAAAGTTCAAGAGGCGCAACACAAACACCTTCAGCTCCAGGACTGTCCTGAAATCATCTGGCATCTCATCGGTCATCTGCAAACCAATAAGATTAAGCCGGCTCTACAGTTATTCCAGTGTATTGATAGTGTGGATAGCCTAAAGCTAGCTCAAGCTCTCGATCGTAAAGCGGAGGAGCAACCGAATCCGCCTCAGATCTGCCTCCAGGTTAAGCTTGCCCCTGATCCGACTAAATATGGCTGGGATCCAACCGAGCTGTGGGAGCACCTAAGCGATCTCAATGCCCTCTCACATCTTAGGATCCGTGGCCTAATGACCATCTTACCGCAGGGGCTGCTGTCCCATGAGGCAATAGATCTATTTGGACAGTGTGCTGACCTCGCTGATCGGATCCAGCAGACTAGCTACGACAATTTAGAAATCAGGATCCTATCGATGGGGATGTCAGCTGATTATCGTCTGGCCGTGGCTGCCGGATCCACCCAAGTCCGGATTGGTCAGGGATTGTTTGGGTCTAGGTAACAGGGTGTGAGCTAGCAAACCTTCCTCTGGGTATATCACTTCTCTGGCATGGTGTAAGACTAGGCTGCGGTGGCACACAACTGGCAGCCACTAACCAGGCTAGACCACTTGCATGGCGCCGAGGTTATCAAGCCTAGCCTTCTGAGAATCCAGAATCCTCTGTCGGTAGGATCCTCTACATGTGAGATCCTCGATCCTGTATGCTGTGGATAACCTTGCTCAATCCATACTCTGATCGAACACTCTGCACAACGAGCACAACAAAGTTGGGCGCAGCCAGAACTGGATGTTGAACAGCTTGCTGATGGACATCGTTTGAGAGACATCGATAAACTCAAGTCAAGCTTGTAGCGAGGGTGGCGGGACGGCCATGCTTCTCCCGTGATAATGACGAAACAGTTACAGGATTATGCTGTAGAGCATTACACCACGATAGCTGTGGGCCGATTCTGAAGCGTCAAGTGCATAGAGGTGCACGGGCTAAGTCAGAGTCAGATTTATTGTTGTGAGGAAGTCTGCGATGAACGATTTATGGAGCAAGGTGCGGGACTTCGTTGGGTTCTCAGAACCTGATGATTCCCTCGATGGTTTCGATGGAATAGCTGATGACGATGAGTTTGATCTTGCCTATGAGGGTCGAGGTCGACGAGCCAATCAACACACATCCGCGATCGGATCCGGAGATGGCGATGAGTCCACTGCCGATTATACTCAGACTAGCTCGATTGGGGATCGGTCTTGGCGATCTTCTAGTGAAGAGCGTCGTCGTAGCGGAGACATAACAGAGGCGGCTGGTCGTGACCGTCGCACTCAACGTTCTGGGGGAAGTTCTGGGGGAAATACTATGAATAATGTCATTGGGTTACCGAACGTGAATCAAGTGACGAACGAAGTTGTGGTGGTTGAGCCCCGTAGCTTTGACGAGATGGCTCAGGTGATCCAGAGTCTCCGTGATCGCAAAACGGTGATTATGAATCTCACACTAATGGATCCGGGTGATGCTCAGCGCTCGGTTGACTTTGTGGCTGGGGGAACCTACGCCATTGATGGTCACCAAGAACGCATTGGTGAAAATATCTTTCTATTCACCCCTAATTGTGTCTCGGTATCGACACCGTCAACAACACCCGTCCAAATCCCAATGCAGCCTGTCCAAACTCCTACACCTATCTGGTCAGTGGGATTCTCTGAAACAGCACAGGCCTCTGGCCAGCGGTAAGCAGAGAGCAGTTGTAAACGTTCAGGATTAATGACCTTGAAGCTAGGCATAATCGGTGGCGGGGCCATGGGCTCCGCCCTAATTAAAGGTATTTTGAGTCAACACCTGCTCCTGGCTAACGAGATCGGAGTGAGTGAACCGAATCTGAAACAAGCCCAAGCCCTTCAAGATGAGCTTGGCATTCAATTGCTGGGCTCAAATCAAGAGGCGGCCGCTGCGGATACTCTGCTGCTGGCGGTTAAGCCTCAGATCTTTCCACAAGTCCTCATCGGGCTGTCGTCACCTGTAGCACAGTTCATTATTTCGGTTATGGCGGGCATCGATCTTGAAACCCTAGAAAGTGCCTTTCCTGATCGGGCTGTAGTGCGAACTATGCCGAATGCTCCAGCCTTAGTAGGTGCAGGAATGACGGCCTACAGCTGTGGTCAATGGGTCACGCCTGAGCAAGCTCAGTGGGTAGAGCAACTGTTCGGAGCGGTCGGAGCAGTGCTGCGAGTGCCTGAGTCAAAGTTGAATGCGGTGACAGCCCTGTCAGGATCCGGTCCAGGCTATTTGGCGGTGATTGTGGAGGCGTTGATTGATGGGGGCGTGCAAGTGGGGCTATCTCGCCCGGAGGCAACTCAATTAGCCGTACAAACGCTAGTGGGAACGGGTACCTTACTGCAGCAGGAACAACTTCACCCTTCTCTTCTCAAAGATCGAGTGACAAGCCCAGAAGGAACCACAATCACAGGCATTGCCGTTTTGGAAGAGCGAGGGTTGCGGGCGGCCTTGATGGCTGCAATTCAGGCGGCTCAGGAGCGGGCAGTTGAATTAGGACGAGGCTAGGTGACTCAACTCTGGCAGGATCCGGCTGGCAGTCATAATAGTGAAGCGGTGATAGCAAAACATACTGGCAGGATCCTGACAGCCAATAGGATCCCGACAGCCACTAGGATCCCGACAGCCAAGCTCACTCAGGCACAGGGCCACTCAGGTGTAGCACTACTTTGGCGTGAAACACTCAGACGTAAAAGAGAGACGCCTCACACGTCCCTCGGAAAGATCACAGTCTACTCAATGTTGGGTTGGCGCTGGGCTCATTAAGCAGTCACGAGCTCAGGACGACGGCTGTTACGGATCCCTTCAATCGCTTCTGCATAATCAGGGGCTTTGAACACAGCAGAGCCAGCCACAATCGCGTTAGCACCTGCTTCGAGAACCTGCCAGGTGTTATTGACCTTCAAGCCACCATCCACTTCAATCCAAGGATCCAAACCACGTTCATCACACAAGGCCCGCAATTTACGGATCTTGGGTACCACTTCAGGGATAAAACTTTGACCACCGAAACCAGGGTTCACACTCATAATCAAGACAAGGTCGCACAGTTCAATCACGTACTCAATCAAATCGAGAGAACTACCTGGGTTCAAGACAACACCCGCTTTCTTACCCAAATCTTTAATCTGGCCCAGCACACGGTGGAGGTGAGTGGTTGAACTCGTTTCCGCGTGAACGTAGATGTGATCAGCCCCTGCCTTAGCAAAGTCCGCTACATACCGTTCCGGTTCCACAATCATCAAGTGAACATCTAACGGCTTATCGGTCACGGGACGCAAGGCCGCCACAACCAAAGGCCCAATCGTGATATTCGGCACAAATCGACCATCCATTACATCCACATGGATCCAATCTGCGCCGGCTTGATCCACGGCCCGCACTTCATCGCCTAGCCGACTGAAATCAGCTGACAAAATTGAAGGAGCAATAACAATAGGTTTAGTCATGAGAGTTCTCCGCGTCGCACTCCCATACTATGTTTTTTTGCAACGCTTCGACATCTTAATTTTGTCTACAGGATCCGACAAGTCTCAGTCTGGGTCGTTCCGCAGGGACCCCTTGTCAGCCTACGGCTGGTCTGGCCGTTTGGAGTCATCACTTAGGGGGTAGGTGTGGGGAGAGGGCCGAGTAGCTCAGTCCCTCTCAACGACTGGCTGGGTGACTCGTCGGAGGATTCAACAGCCTCCTCCGGATTTGACTCTGCCTCTTGGCTAGCCTTCTGGGCCATTTGCAGGCTGTAGATGAAGTTGAGGGCTAACATGGCTAAAAATAAGCCCCAAAACTGGGTACGGGATCCGATCATGACCTCACTCAATGGCTAATTCATGGTGGACGCTGACATCACACTAGTTGTAACAACGGTTAGGGTAAATCAGCATACTGGATCTTGAGATGGAGGGGCCAGACTGAACTGTAGAGATTGGGGGATAATGGCTCAGACCGAAGGCGACGCGGGCCTAATCGTTGCCAGATGGCAGCAACCGAGTACTCTAGCTATGGGAGCCAGATTAATGGTGGTGTCTCATCAGGTTTGGGCCTGGGTGCCGAATTAAACCCCCTTGGAGTTACTGTTGTCAGCTGGGAGCTTTAGCTATGCGTCTGCCTATCTTAGCGAGTGTTGTCACCTTGCTCGTGGTTTCCCCGTTTTCTCAACCTGTTGGAGCGGTGTCCTCGGTTTTAGGCCTTTATCAGCAGGGGTTGCAGCAACTGCAATCCGGACGGTATCGGCAAGCTATCGCAGTCTTTGACCAAATTACTCGGGTGGATCCGACGTTTGCCCCTGCATTTAGTGGTCGGTGTGCGGCTCACTTGGCTCTCGGAGATGGCCGGACGGCCTTACCCCAGTGTGACCGAGCCTTGTATCTCGATCCCAATCATGGGTTTGGTCATGTGGTGCTGGGTGAATTAAAGTTAGCGTTTGGAGATTATGATGAGGCAGAGATTGAGGCTGAGCAAGCCTTGTTAGCGGATCCTAAGGTGCGCTATCCTCAGGCCTACAATATTTTTGCGGAAGTGGCGATTGAACGAGGCTTTTTCCGGGATGCGCTACCGGATTTGAATCTGGCGATCAATCTTGATTCTGGGTATGCGCGGGCCTATGCCAATCGTGGTCTGGTTTACGCTGAACTAGGTGATCAAGAGGCGGCTATTGATGATTATGCCGTGGCGCTCCGTTTGGCTCCCAATACTGAGGTCCCAGAATCCATTGCGATGGGTGTGGCAGAACGGCTGCTAGAGGGAGTTGAGGCAGATGAGGATCCTCAAGTAGCATTGGCAACCTATGCGCAAGTGTTAGAACTTGATCCGGAGTTAGCAGCGGCCCACAGTGGGCGTGGTGTAGTTCTCCTGGGGCAGGGGGATGAGGAAGAGGCGGTTGCGGCCTTTGAACAAGCACTGGCAATAGACCGAAATGATGTAGTAGCTACGGAAAACTTGGCGGAGCTACGTCCACCTGAGCCTGAACCGACCCCCGAACCTGTGGTGGCTGAGCCCAGTCGTGATGAAATCTATTTGGAACGGTTTAGAACGGGGACGGCAGCTTTGGATATCGGATCCTTAGAACTCAATGATACGCGTTTAATCGGTTTAGCTCAGGTGGCTTGCAGCACACTTGAAGTTGAAGATGCCGATGAAGCTCAGGCGACCACTGCGGTGATCACAGGATTGGGACCAGATGCCGATGAATCTGTGGCTCGTCCCGTTGCGGACGTAATTGTCCAGGAAGGAGTGCAGGTCTATTGCCCCGAATCCTAAACTGTTAAGGATCCGGTTACAGGAGCTCGGGATCCTCTAACCATGTCTGCAACTCGCGATCAATCATGGATCCGATCCGGCCTAACACTTGGGGATACCAGAGAACCCGCTCTATCCCTGCGGCATACTTTAAGTCTCCAGGGAGCCAACAATCGGTATAGCGATAGCCAAGGTTAGAGAAGAGGGTAATGATGTAGTGTCGTTTGTAGCCCCGGATCCCTATTACAATCCCCACGTCGCTGCCATAGTTAGTGGTTAACCCTGTTTTATGGGCGAAGGATACTTCTGCAGCCGCATTACACGGACGGACATCTGTTGAGTAGGTTTGCATGAGATCGTTATCGGGAAGGATCACCTGGCCGTTGGGTAGGATCCATCGGGAGGGGAGGACAGCGGGGATCCCTAGTTCAAAATTAGGATGACCACACAGGGCCGTTCGACTCAGTACATCATGAAATCCCTGCTGAGCAAGCAAATCATGGATGAGAAATTGTTTGGATGTGGGGCTTAACCAGTTGACATCCACCGGCTTACCATTGGGTGTTTGCCAGGTGGGTTTTGGAGCAACAGGATCCAATAACCACAGTAGTCGTGCCGTATCCCAAGCGGTCATATGACAGTGGCCGACCCCACATCCAGCCCGGTTATAAAAGGATCCGTCACACCCCCGCGTCTGATTCAATTGCAACGTTGTCAACCCTAGTTGGGCCATCCGATAGTTCAGCTGATTAACCTTTTCCTGCCGGGACACACGCTCTACACAGGGGAGATCAGGATCCACTTCTTGCGAATGTAGGGATCCGATGCGATGGAGCTGTTGAATTAAGGCAAAGGTAGCGCGGTCATCACTGACTTGCAGCATCTGTTCGAGCCAGGTTTGAATAGATTGAGTTTTGGGGTCTGGAGCCTGGTGGTTGAACTGAGTGTGAGTAACAGGCTGATCAAGGGTAAGGCGACCGGCATCGACTTGAAAAAGGATTTCAACGCCTACTAGCAATTTCAAAACAGAGGCAGGATAGGGTGAAATGAAGTCAATGCCTATTGTGCCTGGGAGCAAGTCATCAGCATCAGTCCACGTCCACACTGATTCATCCCAGCGACCATTGGGACCACGATCCTGACGCCACCGGATCCCTTGTCCTGTGAGTGAATCCGGATTGATCTTGACGATGTGTCCATGGGGTAACGAACGCGAGCGAATGACATTAGCATAGATGGGGGGATTATGCTCCGGAAATACAATCACCGCAAGATCCAACGTGGGGACCGTTTGCATCCAGTCTTGAGTGTCGTAGTCGTACAAGGATCCTGGATCCACTAGACCCACAGCATTCAGTAGGAGGGTTTCAAGTGTTGTCTGCTCTAGCATAGAACCAAGTCATCAAGAGTCTGTTTCTAATATCTCGTTAAGGATCCTTATCATCTGTTGCGGCCTCTAGCATTAAATTCTCAGGAAGGCTGGCTACTTTACAAGTGAAGGTTACGAGGTTGTGACTATGACTATCTCTCCATCCACATCTCAGGCAACAGCGTTAGCGAATCGACTTCCCATTACTCTCTTCCTGCTGCGGTTAGGGGTGTCACTTGTATTCTTCGTCTGGGTATTGGATAAGTTTGTGAACTCTGAGCACACTGTCGCTGTATTTGAAAAGTTCTATGGTCTAGGTGAAATAGGAACGCCCATAGTCTATGGCCTTGGTGTCGTTCAGTTACTGATTGTACTTGCCTTTGTGACTGGCTTCTTAAAAGCGTGGAGTTATGGGTTAGTTCTCCTGATGCATGGTGCGTCAACCTTGGTCGCATTCCGACAGTATTTTGCACCATTTGAAGGTTCTAATCTCCTCTTTTTCACAGCTTGGCCCATGTTAGCGGCTTGCGTTGCTCTCTTTCTTCTCCGTGATTTCGACACCTTGGCTACGATCGATCAACCCCAGCAGGATCCCCCTCTGTAGAGCATCAGGACCCAAACCAATCGAAATGGAGATGACCTATCGTAATGAAGTCAACCACTCCATGCATGGCCATAACGGGTAACACAGCTCGATAGCGCCAGATGATCACCATCCACACTAGCGACATCACCATCAGGCCAATCGGGACGCTGGGGTCAGGCCGGTGGAGGGGCAACACATTTACCCAAAACGCCACTCGGATCCCTGCTGTGTATAGGGCATAGCTGCAGAAGCCTATCCCAAACCGCTGCACCGGATCTGACCATCCCCACCGTAGGCCCAGAGCGGATCCTAGGCTAAACCAAGCCAGCGACATCATTTGATCCAAGCAGCCATTACACAGACTGAAAACGACCAAATCCGGTAGGGAATAGGATCCTGGAGCGAGCTTCTGGGTATGCATCACATAGTTCAAAGCTGCTAAGCTAGTTGAAGTCCACCCAATGATTAGAAGTGCTCGTTCTTCGCCCTGAGCAGAAGAGGGCTTGGGACTCAACAGAGATAGGATCACCGGCCAACGCCACAATAGCAAGACCGCAACAGCCGCACACACCAGCCAGTACTGCCCAATTGGCCATTCAATCGCCATGATTATCCTGCAGATAGAGGATCCTTACTATCATGACGGGTAGGGGTAAGTCCATGCCCTGCAATTTCTATCTAATCTCCCATGACTGATATTGAAACCACAAAGGCAACGTTGCGTGATCTCCTCCTATCTACAGATCAAGGTCGTCAGATCACTCTAGACCAGAAAACCTGCATTTTTGAATGGGTTGAACGCCTTGAACAGCTGAACCCGAGTCCCACACCGACGGCGGATCCGGGCCTATCGGGAACTTGGCGGATGATGTTCACAACGAGTCAAAGCTTATTGCGACTGGGGCAGTCCGTACCAGCAGTGACAACGGGTGAGATCTATCAGGCCATTCGAACCGAGACCTGTGAGGTGGTTAATATTGCCGAAATTAAAGGATCCGGTCCCCTCGCTTTTCTGGTTCCTCAAGGGATCTTTGCGGTTAAAGCCTCATTCACAGTTGAATCTGAAAAACGGGTCAATGTCACCTTTCGGCGCTATCTGGTCGGCAGTCAGATGATGATGAATTATGAAGTCTCTAGCTTTTTGACCTTGTTCTATCAGGATCCTGATCAGATCCCAGCCTTGAAGATCGAGATTCCACAGGGGCAGCAGGCCGGATGGTTAGACATCACCTACCTTGATGAGACCCTTCGCATTGGACGTGGGAATGCTGGGAGCTTGTTTATTCTCGAAAAATGTTGAGGAGCACCTTAGACCAGCAGGGGAACGATTAGGACTCAACCGTGTCTTCTTGCTCCTCTCTCACATCATTCACTAACGGGTTGTTATCCCTCAGAGTCTGGGTCATCGGTCGCAATACCCCTAGAACTAGTAAAGATCCGCCTACTGAAGCAATCGGCAGCATCACAATGTTCAACACTGGGAGCCCTAGTACCAGAAAGGAGATGCCGCTAAACCCCATCATCAACGCTGGATGAGAGCGGATAAATCCCAATTTCTGTTTCAGAAGATAGCCCTGCACAGATAACGCTGGATCGACCATGTCCAACCCAGCAAGGAAAATGAGAGTGGCCACCGTGATGAAGGGACCGATAACAGGGACAAACCATCCCACCACCGCTGTCAACACTATAATCAGCAATTGAAATGACACCGATTGAATAATATCCCCTAAAATCACAAGCCAGGATCCAACACTCACGTCAGAGGCTCGACCGTAAACTGATGTTTCAATATGAGTCGCCAACGCTTCTCGAAAAGGGGAGGATATCACTGAAGCAACAGGTGAGAATAAGACATACGAAAGGGCCAATAAAATCACAAGACTCAGCACAACTCCCAACCCATCAATGAGGCGCAGGATCCAAGCCGGCCAATCGGGAGGAAGTCCCTCTAGTAGTTGCTCCGTCAAAAAGACACTGAGTGCCGTGAGCCCTCCAAACACTAGGATCGTGATCACAATGGGAATTAGGCTAATGAGTTTAAGCCGCTGTGATTGCCAAAACAACCCCCACCCAGCCCCAAAAAATCGGATCCCCATCCAAAACTGATAGAAGGATCCGCGTTGAGGGTCATAGCGTTGTAACACCTGTGGACACGTCAAGGCTGAGGACGAAACTGGCTCACACATATCAAACGAGGTCATGATTTTGCTTTGGATCCTACTATTGGGTGATTAAAATCTACATAGAGATTTTCACTGTTAGCAGTGTGACTCTATTTATTAGTTAAGATAGCGGAAATGGCTGAAAATTGATGGGGATTGGGGATGTAGGATCCTTGGCAATCAGCGCTGCGATCTGCTCACCTCAACTGCCTGGGCTAGGATTGAACCAGCTCTATCAAATTGATTTCACCGAGTGAGTCGACCTTCACAACAGCTAGTTTCGTTGTTAGAGCTGTTGAACCTGGCACTAGTTTCTTGCTGATCAATAGTTTTAGAAGAGATAGCCAATCTGTTCAAATTGTTGTGAGTACTCCCGAGTACAGCACTTTGCCTCACACTGGCTTCCTGCTCCCAAAGATTGACTATTGGCAACAATTCGGTACAACCAGAACAACTATGGTCTCTTAAACTTGGTAACATATTAATAATTGTGTAGCAGCGGGTTCAGATATGCGTGCTTTAGTTGGATTAACCACTGTCCTAGCGATAGTTACCCTTGTAACTGCTCCAGGCTGGACGGTGGGTAGCGGTGGCGGGCGTTATGGATCCTCAGACGAGGACACCTCCACTCAAACCGAATCCCTTAGCGATCTTGAAAAAGGTGAACGGTTATTAGCAAAAGAAGACTGGTCGGAGGCTATCACTCTGTTTGAAAAGGTCGTTGACGAAGAACCAGATAATGCTGATGCCTGGAACTACTTAGCCTTTAGCCACCGTAAGCAAGGGGATCTAGACACAGCGTTTGATTACTACGGCAAAGCGTTGGAGTTGGATCCTGAGCATCTGGGTGCAAATGAGTACCTTGGTGAAGCCTATCTGCAGGTGGATGATATGGAAGGCGCCTTAGCTCAGCTGGCGAAACTGGAGGAGTTATGTGGCGCTGAGTGCGAAGAGTATCAGTTGCTCAGTGACGCCATTGATGACTACAAAGCCCAAGAATAGAGGGCATTGGCACTACGCGCATCGAGTCTGATCCGGTCCAATTAGCTCCAGATCCAGAGTCAAAGCATAGATAGGATCCTTGTCTAGTAAGGATCCTTTACCATTCCAGTAGACCTACCAGTAGACCCAAGGCAACAACGCAAAAGGCAACGAAGTCTACAGCCGTCGCCACCGGCGCCCCTCATCCGTCAGTAACTCTTCTGCGGCAACAGGCCCCCAAGTGCCCGCTTCGTAGGTGTGTACAGGTGGGGGTGAGGTGCCATTGGAACTAGACTCCCACGCCGACAAAATGGGAGTAACTACTCGCCAAGCCGCTTCAACTTCATCCGAGCGAGTGAACAAGGTCTGATCTCCTAACATACAATCGAGCACCAAGCGCTCGTAGGCATCCGGCGTTCCAGCACCAAAGGCCGCCCCATAGCGGAAATCCATGTCGACTGTCCGCGTTCGAATTTCAGGCCCCGGAATCTTTGATTCAAATCGTAGGGCAATACCTTCATCCGGTTGGATCCGCAGGACAAGCACGTTAGGACTAACCTCCTTCGACGCCGAGGCAAACAGGAGTAACGGTACTTGTTTGAAGAAGATGGCAACCTCAGATACCTTCTTAGGCAACCGCTTACCCGTACGGAGGTAGAAAGGCACCCCTTTCCACCGCCACGAATCACACTCAAGCTTCAAAGCTACATAGGTTGGTGTTGTGGACTCCGGATTCACATTCGACTCTTCACGGTAGCCTGGTACCTGTTCGCCCTTCATCCAACCGTGGCTGTACTGGCCCCGAATCGCTGCGGCTGACACATTCCGAGTATTGGCTAGACGGGTAGCTTGTAACACTTTCGTCTTCTCATTGCGGACCCCATCACTCTGCAGAGAGACAGGGGGTTCCATCGCAGTGAGACAGTAAACCTGCATCAAGTGGTTCTGCACCATGTCCCGTAGAGCACCAGAGGTGTCGTAGTATCCCGCCCGGTCTTCAACCCCCACGGTTTCGGCCACTGAAATTTGAATGTGATCGATGTAGTTACGATTCCATATGGGCTCGAAGATCGCGTTGGCAAATCGAAAGACCAACATATTCTGAACCGTCTCTTTACCCAGGTAGTGGTCAATACGGTAGATTTGCTGCTCTTGACACACACTCTGAACCGTACGGTTGAGTTCCTGGGCAGAGGTGAGATCATGACCAAATGGTTTTTCAATTACCACCTTCGTTTTCTGAGGATCCGCAATCAGACCAGCATCACCCAGTTGACGCACGGCTTCAGCATAAAAATCGGGGGCGACAGCTAGATAGAAAATGTGGTGTCCATGGATCCCACGTTCTGTATCTAACTGGAGCAGTAGTGCCTTCAAATTCTGATAACTTTCAGGCTTGTTGATATCGAGGCGACTGAAGAACAATCGACTGGCGAAGTCTGCCCACACGTCATCGGAGCCTAACACCTTAGGAGCATGGGTCTCCATTGCCTCACGCATCTTGGTCCGATACTCCTCATGGGACCAATCTCGCCGCGCCACTCCCACCAACGTGAATTCAGGCGGTAACCGCCGTTGTGTAAATAGGCGATAGTAGGCAGGAATGAGCTTGCGGGCAGCCAAATCACCGGAGGCCCCAAATTGCACTAGACTTAAAGGATCCGGAATCCGTTCTTGACTTAGTCCCACCCGTAACGGGTTATCGGAGAGCATGACCATGGCGAACTCGTTGATTGTCCTGACGCGACTGCACATTGACACTTTTACAAGATGGGGACTAGTTTACCCCTTCCCCCATCACTCGGTTGTTCAAATCAAGCCATCACATCAGGATCCTGACTTGAACAACCGCTGCAGGTAGGATCCTGACTTTCGCCCAGACGACACTACTGAACCCGAGCCGGAGCTAATTGCTTCACTTTAGTGGCCAATGCAGCAAAGAGTTGATCAAACGCGTCAACGAAGAGCATGACACCCTGCTCCTGCAAGTCAGCCAAAACGCTGGGG
>CAYUEE010000015.1:0-55282 GCA_964443615.1 uncultured bacterium
ACGACATCAAAGATGCCGCGCTCTGGCGCTACGCGTCCTACAGCAATAGTCATGTGGTCAACTCCTGTTGAGTTAAAATAATTACGTTATACAGCAGGATCCACTGAAGCAAAGCTCAGGATCCGAACAAAGTCTTACCTCAGCGTAACAACACACTGCTATGGGTGAAGACTTGTAAATCAGTTTCATTATACGGGCCTTCTCAGACTTTCCCAACGACTGGTCTGTTGGCTGATGCAAAGACTCACTTAGATAAGAGGCCTGTAAGTAAGAGGCCCGACTCAAGCAAGAGAGCTCGTGCCACGATTTGCCTGAGTAGCTTGCCTGAGCAGCAAAGAAGGCCATGTGTATTGTTACCGGGATTGTTACAAATCCTGGAGACAAAGCAGTCTATCTTAATGGTTGACTCTTGCGTTAATTGAGGTTCTCTATGGCTGCTGAAATTTTTGGGACAGCGGGTCTCGCGATTGGGCTAACTTTACTAGGATTGATCGTAGGCTACGGCATTCTGAAGGTGACCAACGCCAACTAATGACTCACAGGTCCAGGCAGGATCCGTAATTCACTCAGATCCTGCTTCTCGCCACTAGAGCTCCCCTCTCAGGTGTGCGAATACGCTTTTATCGCCGATATCAGATGCGATGGGTTGACTCATTTTGCGTAGGGCAAAGATTGAGAAGAGGAGAGCCCAGGTCATTAACAGGATCCATTCCCACTCTAACGACAGGATTCCGCAAAGATGACCGAGGAGAAGACCGGGGACTAAAGGGGTTAACAGCTTGGTCTCTAATCGATTAAAACAGAAGGCTTCCTTAAAATAGATGCCAGTTAGTGCGACAAAGGTGAATCCAACACCGAACAGAGTGATTGGATGCGTGTAGAGTGTCAGTGCTAGAGGGTCGGGATTGCCATAAGCCAGAGCTAGCGTTGCCAGACATCCTAATCCCCAGCACACTTGTAAAAACCGGTGCAGTACTGCCAAGTAGATATGAATTGTCATCAAACTGACTCCAAGCGCTACACAGAACCCCGCGTAGAGTGGTGTCAACCATAGAATTTGGTCAGGCATTGTACTGATGAGGATGACTCCTAATGCAAAACAGAGAGCGGCGATTCCTAATCCCAATCGATAGATAATCACTTCTCTGCGATCTGCACCATCGATGGTAAAGGGTCCAAAGTGGCCTTGATAGGTTTCCGGATACATTTCAGCTGTTTCCACACTCCCCTCCGTATGCACGCTTGTTTGCATCTCTGTCTGCACTTGCCTTAGTGTCTGTTGTTTTTGCTAAATTCTACTCACTCATTGTCCTCAGTGTATCGTGTGGTCCAGGGGTTCAACTGGGTTATGTCAAGGTCTGACTAGTGGTAGTTGAGACTGTACCTCACCTGCACTACCATCCTTGTCTATACTCAGATTGGTCCACCCGGATCGGTCCATTGGTTGGTTGCGGTAATTTGATGAGGATCCTTATGGTTAGTCAAGTGGTGAGTCGAGCTAAGCGCCTGATTCTAACCTTTCTTGTAACCTTCTTAGTTGCAATGGGGGTGCTAGTGAGCTTGGACGTTTCCTCTCAAGAGGTTGCGGCTGAGCCTGGATTCACCATTACTACGGCCCAACCCATCTCAGCGAATTTTATTGCGGCTGTAGCGGAGCGTGTTGGACCAGCGGTGGTTCGGATTGACTCCGAGCGCATTATCCAAGTGCGGACTCGCTTCCCCGACGAGTTTTTTAACGACCCATTCCTGCGTGATTTTTTCGGCCCTCTGCCCTCTACCCCCCGCGAGCGCCGTCAGCAAGGCACAGGATCCGGTTTTATCGTTAACTCTGAAGGCCAAATTATTACCAACGCCCATGTTGTGAGCGATGCCGACAAGGTTACCGTTACCCTCAAGGATGGTCGCCACTACGAAGGTGAAGTTCTGGGTGCAGATGTAGTCACAGATGTGGCGGTTGTCAAGATAAAGGCTAACGATCTTCCTACAGTGACCTTAGGCCGTTCGGAATTCTTGGAACCCGGTCAGTGGGCTATTGCCATTGGCAACCCCCTAGGGCTTGATAATACTGTTACTGCTGGCATTATCAGTGCTATCGGTCGCTCCAGCGGTGAAATTGGTGTGCCGGATAAGCGGGTGAATTTTATTCAGACCGATGCCGCCATTAACCCAGGCAATTCCGGGGGACCCTTGCTGAATGAGCGGGGAGAGGTTATCGGGGTTAATACAGCTATCATCCAAGGCGCGCAAGGCCTCGGTTTCGCAATTCCCATCGAGACGGCTCAGAGTGTTGCCCGCCAGCTCATTACCCAAGGCAAGGTGGATCACCCTTACATTGGCATTCGCATGGTGACCCTCACCCCGCAACTCAAGCAGCAGCTCAATACGGATCCGAATAGCCGCATTACCGTTAGGAGTGAGCAAGGGATCCTGGTTGCTGAAGTCATTCAAGGCTCTCCAGCTGATCGGGCGGGTCTGCGTTCGGGAGATGTTGTCACTGCCATCAACGGGGAAAACCTTACCCAAGCGGACCAGATCCAATCGTTGGTTGAAGCAACCTCAGTCGGCGAAACCCTTACCTTTGATATTGAACGGTCCGGCCAGTACCGTCAGATTTTTGTGATCACCGGCTCATTGCCTAGCAATTACAGTTAACACCGAGCAGGGCTCAGTAACCGGTCTCAAGTCAGTTGCTTACAAGCAAGTTGGTCTTAATAGACTAGGTCTTAATAGATTAGGTCTTAATAAATTAGGTCTCAATGGACAGGATCCCTTGGCTCGTTCCCCTTACCCAGGCATTCAATCTAGGTCACCCTGTGACAGCGGATCCTTTGCTAACAGGACTTATCCAACAGACATGGCGGATTACAACAACATCCGGACAGTATGTGGCTCAGGCGCTGCACCCCGTTTTTAACGAAGGTGTGATCTATGACGGACAAGCCATCAGTACGTTTCTACGAGCTCACCACATCCCTACCCCCATCTACCTAGAAACAGTAAGTGGATCCTTGCATTGGACTTATCAAGGCATTGACTCAGAGATCCCTGAGTTGCAAACTTGGCGTGTCATGCCTCACATCCCAGGAGAAACCCATCTCAAGCCCCCCACTTTGGATTATTTGCGCTCTGTCGGCCGTATTGTAGGGCAGATGCATCAACAGCTTGAACACTTGACGCATGACTTTCAATTTCAGATTCCAGACTTTCACAATACCCCTCAGATCCTGGCATCACTAGACCCCCTCGATATCCCGGCTGAACTCAGTGCTGAAGCCACCTTCTTTCGAGAAACCTTGCCCCCACTATTTCTCCCAGACGATTTACCTCAGCAAGTGATCCATGGAGATCTCAAATTCTCTAACTTTCTGTTTGATTCCAACGGATCGGTTGTTGCCATCTTAGATCTCGATACCTTCATGCTGCAGTCACGGTATGTAGAGCTAGGCGACGCCTTACGATCCTGGGCTACAGACGGATCCCACTTTCATCCAGCCGCATGTCGGGCCGCGCTAGAGGGGTATGCTGAGTCGGGGGCATTAGTGGGATTGGATCCAAACTATCTGAGACAAGGGCTCCGGCTGATCACCCTTGAACTGGGCGTACGTTTTCTGCGGGATGTGGTTGAGGATAACTACTTCCAGTGGGACCCTCAGCGCTATCCTAGCCGTAGAGCCCATAATATCGCCCGCTGCCACCGCCAGATCGCCCTCTACCATACCCTGCTTCAGGCCGATCAGATATTGTCGGATATGCTGGAGCAACTGCTAAGCTCTAAAAGGTCTTAATCAGTGATCCTGCTGGGGGAATCAGTTTGTCAAGAACTAACTTAGCTTGGTTTCTGGTCTAGGGTCATTGCATTGTTTGGATGTCGTGATGTGTCTGCTCGTTAAACACTTTACAGTTCACAACAATCGATGAGCTCAGCGTTATAATCTTCAGCAAGTTCAAGCGCGACTTAAGCTGAACAGGGCGTAGTCAATGGTTACCCGGAGCTGAATTGGCATGACCTCTAAGGTAGTTACTCGACATAACTATCCCAATGCAAACGACAAGGATTTTGAGATTCAGTTGGGTGAGACACTCCTGAAGGCAGGGTTGTTATCAGCGACTCAACTGGCCGAGGCAATGTTCGAGAAAACTGAGAATGCCTTACGTCTCGAAGAGATTTGCATTGAACAGGGTTGGGTGGCTCCAGAGGTCCTCTACTCCTTTGTGCCGAGTCACTCGCTACCGCTGGTTGCCATCTTATTCCTGTACGGGATCCTGAGTATTGAGCAATTGCGTGAGATCCTCACAGAACAACGCCGTCAACCCCAACGTAGGGTCGGCGAAATGTTGGTGGAAAAGGGATGGATCCAGGAAGGTGCGCTCAAGTGGCTTTTGAGAGAGCAAAAGGAGATTCATCGACTTGGCGCCCCCAACTCGTGGGAGCTGATCTCTCGTCGGCGCCTAGATATCGATATTAGAGATATTTTGCAGGATCCAACCCACTCGGATGCCCGAACACCACAAGAGAAGATCAATGCCTATAAGCACCATCTCCATGTCCTTGAAAATCAGCTGGAGATTAAGCAGCAGGAAATTAACGATGTTACAGAGCGACTGACGCAACGGATCCATGAGCTTGAAGGTGAGCTTAACCAACACTCCTCCCAGGGGACCCGCTCGGTGGAGGTGGAACAAGACCTTCGTCAAAACTTAACGAATTTTCAACAGCAGCTCTCAACAACGCAAGTGACGCTGCAAAGCCAACAGTGGTTGAACCAACAATTGTCCGAAGAGGTAGTCCGTTATAAGGATCAAGTCAGGGATCTGACCAATGAGTTGCAGAATCAGGAACAACGTTATCAAGACCTAGTAGCTGAACGAGGCAAAGATCAGGAGCACCTCCAAGCTTGGACGGTCTATCGCCATGATGCCGAAGCTCAGATCAAGCTATACGCTGATGAGCTTAATCAAGCCTTAAACCAACTTCAAGATGCTGAAGCTGAAGCTAGAGCCCACCAGGAGCAATTGAAGGAGGCTGAGTCCCGTACTGAAAAAATTCAGGCCACAAATGCCCGTCTACTAGCTGAGCTGGCAGCCGCTCGACGTCAAAAGGTTGAACTTGAAGCTCAATTGCAAACTCAACAGCAGGCCGCCTCTGAACAAACGGAACATATTCAACAGCAGTTAGAAGAAGAGCAGGAGAAGCAAGCTGCTTTAGTGCTACAGGCTCAAGAGCAACAGGCTGCTCACCTTAAACGGATCCAGACTTTGGAAGAAGCCCTGCAAAAACAAATTGCCAACAATCGTAAGCTACTTGCTCGGCTCAAGTCTGACCCTAAATCTGACTCTCAACCATCTGACTCTCAATCAGCGGAAGACGATCCATTTGGTCTGGTAGACCCGTCTCCGGCCCGACGGACTAACGATACCCGCCTCCCTAGTACTAACACCGGTGGACTTCGTCCCCCTGAGGACGTTCGGTCTCCTCAGAAGTCGTTAACCGGCTTGGCTGAAGACGAGCAAAAGTTGCTAGAGCCTCTACCAACTTGGGCACAGAATCTGTTGCTACAGCTACGATTGGCTGATTTGATGGGCAGTACTGAGCTCAAAAAGACACTGGCTAACTGGGAGCGGGGTGGTACGTTAACGGATGCGCTGGTGCAATGTACCCGCTTACAGATGAGTACAATTCATTTTTTCGCAGACGAGTCTGCCTCACAGATTAAAGGCGCTAAGAGTATTGCCGACTACCTTCGAGCCGCCGGTTTAGCCTCGCAAGAGCAGTTGTTGCAGGCCACCCGTGCAATGACATCTGGCCAATCCCTGACTGAGATTCTAGTGGAACACCACGTGCTACGTCCGGCCACCGCAAACTACTTTATGCGGCGTTTCATCAGCAAAGTAGGCTAGCCTCAGGATCCTGTGATCTCCTAACTCTAGGGGGATTTAGCACCCCACTGGCAGGTGCACTAGCCTGGTTCTGCTTCTATGCCTACAGAGACCGCCTACAGCGGAAACCGTTCTCTTAGATCCTGGGTAACATTGGCGGGGACCAGTCGATCAATGGGACCCCCTAGCCGAGCTACTTCTTTGACAAGGCTACTGCTGAGAAAGCTGTACTCACTAGAGGTTGCCAAGAAAATCGTTTCCAGTTCAGGACCCAGTAGTTTATTTGTATGAGCAATCTGGAGTTCCACATCGAAGTCAGACAGCACTCGTAAGCCTCGAATTAAAACACTGGCTCCACATTGACGTGCGTAGGTGACTGTTAAACCGTCAAAGCCTCCCACTTGGCGATTGGCAAGGTGATGGGTTGCAACTAAAATTTGCTGTTGACGCTCTTGAGGGGTGAACAGAGGGGTTTTATTCGGATTTTTCAACACGGCCACCACTACCTGGTCAAACAAGCGGCAGGCCCGCTCAATAATGTCTAGATGTCCATAGGTGATCGGGTCAAAACTTCCAGGGTAGAGAGCAATCATGGATCCAGATCCTAGGCCTTAAAACAACGAGTCCCCTAATCTGACCGTAAGCCTGAGCCAGTTACGCTGGGATAGCGTTTGATGAGTAGGGATATGACGTATGCCTAAACCGTATCATCGTCAGGGTTGCGCCTGGATCCTTTCTAGTCTAGCTAGTTTAGTTGTGTTGGGTGGGGGAGTCAGTGCCCCCGCGATGGCTTCGGATTTAGGATCCGCTCTGCTGCGAGGGATCCAAGCCCGCCAGCTCACTCGGTTATCCGATAGTGAAGAGCAGGCCTTGGGTCAACAGATGGATCGTCAACTTAAGCAAAGTGGCTCCATTCGAGTCAGCCCCAATCCCACCCAAACCAACTGGGTTAATGCCCTCGGACAGCGCTTAGTGGCCGTCAGTCCGCGTCCGACCCTCCCCTATACCTTTCAAGTTGTTCAGGATCCGGCCGTTAATGCCTTTGCCACGGTGGGAGGTTACATCTATATCACCACAGGAGCACTGCAGCTAGCTCAGACAGAGGATCAAGTCGCCGCCGTTCTGGCCCACGAAATTGGTCATATTGCTGATAAACATGGTCTGCAACAACTGAAACAGCAATTAACCACCCAAGCGGGAGCTGAATTACTCGGTCTAGGGGATCGCCGCCTCACGGGTCTGATTACCAATGTGGGGATTTATCGTCCTAAAAGCCGTGAGCATGAACTAGCCGCTGATGCCCGCGCCCTAGAAATGTTGTACCGAGCAGGTTATGATCCCGCCGCCTTGAGCAGAGTTCTGAGTAAGTTTCTTTCCCAAGGATCCGTCCCCGCCTTCCTCAGTACTCACCCTGACCCACCGGATCGTCTCGCTCGCATTCAGAACCTGATGAGTACCCAGTATCCCCAGTCCACGCCTAATGTCCCCGTCATGCCACTTCTCCCCAAGGCTGAGCTGGGTCGGTGAATGGGCGTTAAGTTGCTTAACTCCGTTGCAGTTGGGATCTTCACCCGACTTGGATCCCAACTGAGACACCGAGGAGTATCTGAGAGGATCCCTCAGTCAAGACACGAACTTTTCACATTTTTGTAACACTATGTAAAATAGTGATGGAGATCACACAGATTATCTCAGATGCCGATGGGCACTGGATTGCATATACGGGGAGCTACGGATGCTTATCTTAGGGACTAATGACGTAAAGCCGTTGCTGGCTATTCCAACCAGTGCAGGTCAGCGAGAGGTTATGGAGTTTCAGGGGAACTACTACCTCCATCAGCAAACTTGCCGGACGCCACAAGACGCAGCCTCTGTCTGTGACCGCAATTTTAATCAAGGATCCGTCAGCGTTATTCTGAACCGAGCAGGACGATCAGAAATTTGGGTACAAGCTCGACAGCAAGATCTTATTGCTCGCTTGCTGCTACTGGCCCAACGGTCTCCAGCTCCACAGGCAGCATCGGCTCACCCCAACGAACTTATTGCTTACGTGGATGACAGCTTCACTGATGGGAGACGGATGGAACGGATCCTAGCTAAATTTGACCTCAACTGTGCTTACATTCCAGAAGCCATTCGGGCGATTCCACAATTGATCGAGTGCAAGCCTAGCTTGATTTTTCTAGACTTGGTTATGGATTACACCAACGGTTATGAGGTGTGTGCAAAGTTGCGTCGGATCAACGGCCTGAAGACGGTGCCGATTGTTATGTTAACCAGCACTGATACGATTCTGGATCGGGCTCGGGCCAAGATGGCCGGTGTCAGTGAATTTCTGACGAAGCCCTTTGATGAAGCCTCCATTGAAGCAACCTTAGTTAAGCACGGTATCAGGATCCCTGTTGCGGCCTGAGTTGCTGTATGAGTCTTACGAGTACGAGTTAGGGTGTCATGGGCTCCGGATCCTTTGAGACTGTGGATAAGAGGTATTTTACGGATCCCAGTTCATGTCCAAGCCCTACAACCCCCGTGCGCCCCGCCCTAATCCTGAGATTGCTGACATTCGTAGGAGTATAGCCCGCACCTGGCACGAGTTTGAGCACTGTCGAAGTTATCTCGAGATGCAAGGTCATGCTGCTGTGCTGCAAGCCTATCTGCAGATGGTGTTGGCTGAACCTGAATTCATTTACGACTTAGTTCCTGTTTCCCCAGGATCCCAACGACATTGGCCCTCTCTCCCCGAGCTCAATGGGGTAGTGCTGAGGGATCCGTTTGAGCCTTTGCCCTTAGGTGATGTACATGCGAACTATCGGTTCTGTGCCATACCTGGGGGGAGTATCACGCCTTTGTTCCCAATTGAAGCTCTGCCCACGGTTGGTATGGCTACCCTATCAATTTACGCGGTGCAAGTGATGGAACCTATCTTTTTATCGGTTGGTTCCACAGGCATGCGACTTACCTCAGAGACTGCTCTACGTCGGTGTGTGCAACAGCGTCCGCCTAAGCCAGGATCCGACTATCTTCTATTTATCGATCCCTTAGGCTGGACGGGGCAGGCTATGGCGGTGAATCACTATGTGCAATCGGCAGCAGCAGCAAGGGCCGCTCAACGGCTAACTGACTGGTTAGAGATCCGCTTTCTGGTGGCTCGGATCTTAGATGTCATTCATACTCATTAGACAGATTCATCCTTATTAGATTTATACTCATTAGATTTAATCAGACTAGGATCCCTTAAAAGAGTTGGGTTGAATCCTGGGTATTTCGCTCTAGATCTGTAGAATTGAAGCACTAACCGGAGTTAGGTGGTGTCTGGAGGCTACTGAATTATGGGGTTTGAGAACCGCACGCTACACACACTCGGGATTCCTCCCAATGCCTGGGCTGTAGATGCGCAAGTGGCTGATATCACTCGTCCCCCCGTGTCTCCTCGTCCTGTAACTGTCCAGACTCAAACGAAGCGGGTGCGATTGGATTTAGCGAAAACGGCGATTCTGATCGTAGATATGCAAAACGATTTCTGTCATCCAGATGGGTGGCTTGCTGGCATTGGAGTTGATGTCACCCCCGCCCAAGCCCCCATTGCGCCCCTCCAAACGGTGCTCCCAGCATTGAGAATGGTGCAAGTGCCCGTTATCTGGCTGAATTGGGGCAATCGCCCAGATCTGCTTAATATTGGAGCAGGGTTACGACATGTCTATAACAGTTCAGGTACAGCCGTGGGATTAGGGGATCCGTTACCGAAAAGGGGGGCACCAGTGTTGACCAAAGATAGCTGGGCGGCGGCTGTGGTGGATGAGTTAGTCCAGGATCCGAGCGATATTAAGGTAGATAAATACCGGATGAGTGGCTTCTGGGACACTCCATTAGATAGCATTTTGCGGAACTTAGGACGGACAACGTTGCTCTTTGGTGGCGTGAATGCCGATCAGTGTGTGATGGCGACATTGCAGGATGCTAACTTTCTGGGCTACGACTGTCTGCTACTAGAAGATTGCACCGCGACGACTTCGCCAGACTATTGCTTTAAAGCGACGATTTACAACACCAATCAATGTTTTGGTTTCGTCACGGACAGTCCCTCCCTCTTGGCTGCGCTACAGTGAAGCACATCAAAGCTGGACTGGGTGTGAATTGCGCGACATTGCACGACTATGGTAGTCCACTACGTTACGAGGAGCTTGGAGTCTCATCTATGCAACTGCTTACCCGTCAATGCATGCTTCCTGTGGTGAAATCACCTCTCGATTATCAGGCGTACCGCATCAGTCCTGACGATTCGAACCGGCTAGCGATTGTGTTTGATCACATAAATTCCAACGTATCGCTGACGTTCTGTGTTGAAATTTTTGATCAGGGTGGCAAAACCCCACCCAACCAGCATCAGTTAGCTGTTGAGATGTTTTTTGTCCTGAAAGGAGAGGGTGTGGCCTACTGTGATGGGAAGGTTATCCCCATTCAACCGGGCGATAGCTTGCTTGTGCCAGCCACAGGTGTTCACGAAATTCACAACACAGGACCAGGCCGACTCTACGCGCTATGCATCATGATTCCAAACGAGAACTTTGCGGAACTGATTCGCAGCGGGATCCCAGTTGAACTCGATGAAGAAGATTTAGATGTCCTCAGAGGAGCACGTTCTTCATTGAAGTCAAGTCAAGATTGAAGTCAAGTTAGGGTAGATTCCTACCTCTAGGTCCTAGGTTCTAGCGAATGGAGCAGGATCCTTACTCACCTCTTCTGTTCCCTAACTTCTCTACTGCACTCTTCAACCATCAGGCTCCTCTAACAACGGGACAAAGGCATACCCTGGGCTGGATCCTGGCTGTGCTTGCACTTGGACTAGTTCATTAGAGCCCAATCGGTCCCCGGATGGTTGAAATTGAATCTGGCCGGAAGCCCCCTCTTCATAGGTAAATCCTGGTGTATTCAGAGCCGCTTTAAGGCCCTCGCGAGTCGGATCCTCGGTTTGTGTTAAGGCTTCTAACAAGACGGAAGTGGCATCGTAAGCCAGAGCAGTCCGCCAGCTCACCTGCCCACCCCACTGGGCCACAGCAGCCTGGGAGAAGTCGGGGTTCGGGGCGGTATCTGGATGCCACGGGACGGCGACAACCATGTTGTCTAGGACGGATCCGTTCTCCAACACAGTAAAGCTAAACAACACGTCCCCCCCTAACAATGGCAATGACGCACTAGCTTGATTGGCTTCCCCAACGGCAATGGCTTGAGGGGCTGTAGCATTATTGGGGGCTAGAAAAATGACCTGACCCCCTAACGTCTCAACCAACTGGACCGCACTGGCTGGATCGAAATCAGCAGCAGCAAGGTCAAACTCACCCACAATCCGTCCATTTTCAGTGGCCATCGTGGTTTCAAAGGCTGTTTTCAAACTTTGGCTGTAGGAGCTGGCCGGGTTGAAGAAGATAGCTGCTGATGTGGTGTTCAAGGCTTCGAGGGCATGGCGAGCTAACTGCGTCCCCGCAATTTGGTCAGAAGGGACGGTACGGAAAATCGCATCTCCTAACGTACTTATTTGAGTGCTTGTACTCGTGGATGACACCATAGGCACCCCTGCCAGTTGATAGACCTCAGCCCCGGCAATGCTGGCCCCACTAGAGTTGTGACCAATAACCCCCAACACGTCGGTATCACCTACTAATCGTTGAGCCATCGTTCTAGCCTGCTCGGCATCATCGCCATCGTCTGCAATCAGGATCCGTAATCCCTGACCATTCAAGCCACCCTGCTGTTGAAAGATCTGCTGGGCTTGAGCGACTCCCCGCAACGTCTCCTCGGCCCGAGCTGGGTTACTCGAAATCGGGACAACGGTAGCGAATGTGAATGGATCCCCCATTTGCACTGCTTCAATATTGTTGAGATAGATCAAACTCTCTGGATCATTACGGTCGGCTATCACGGCTTCTCGAAAGAGGACCGAGGCCGCTTCTAAGTTACCGTCGGCTAACTGTCCCGCTCCGGCGGCTTTGGTGGGCGCTTCAGGGTTCGGTAATAGGATCCGTTCCCCTTGGCTTAAGAACACATCTGCATCCGTGGGGGTAACAACCGGATTTGAACTCCGTAAGACAAGGAAGCTAGCAATTCCTACCCCCGCTAAGAATAAGGCCACTCCCCCGCCGATAAACGCAATGGGTAACCAAGAGGGCGCCGCATCATCAGCCTCTCGTGTCACTTGGGTGGCATCTTGATTGGAAACCTGAGATGGTGTGGAGCGTGATGTGGGCGGTTCTGAGCGTTTGAAGCCTGGTTGATTCAAGTCTGGGCGGTTGAAGGGTTGACCCTGTGCGGGCTGATTAAATAAAACAGATCCTTCCGCATTCACAGCAGTGCCCAAGGCATCACTTAGCTGTTGTACAGTCTGGGGTCGGTCATCCGGATCCTTGGCAAGACAGGCCATGACCACATCTTCTAGGGCTTGCGGCACATTATGGGGAATCACGTCACGCGGAAAGGGCTTAGGGCGAGCATGATTGTGGCCCTGATACCAACCCGCAAAGGTGCCTGTCGGCGGGGATAGCGGCAGACTCCGGGTCAACATCTGATACAGCACAATCCCCAGTGAATAAATATCGGATCGGGCATCCAACAGGTCACCCCGCATCTGTTCGGGAGAAGAGTAGCGGACAGTACCGAGGAAACCTGTGGTTTGGGATCCGAGAACGACAGACGCATCACTCAACATCTTGGCAATGCCGAAGTCCAAAATTTTAATGGAATCGCCCAGGGTTGGATCTGAAATGACAAAGATGTTGCTGGGTTTGATATCACGATGAACCACACCTTTAATCAAGTGACCCTCAATTTCTGCTTCAAACCGATGGGCATGGTGAAGTCCAGCACATATTTGGCGACCTAAGTAAGCAGCTTGATCGGGGGGTAACGGGGCTGATTGTTTGATTACCATCTCTAGGCCTACGCCCACCAAGTGTTCCATCACGAGATAGGGGTTGGATCCATCCACTCCGTAGTCCAAGATGGTGATGATCATTGAAGATTGTTCGCCCAGAAGAGTACTCACCCGCGCTTCTTCTTCAAACCGCTGCCGCATTTGTTGGGCAATGGCAGGATCCTTACCTAACTCTTGGTGTAGGAGCTTCACGGCCACGGTGCGGTTGAATAGCTGAGTGTCAACGGCCTTGAAGACTTCCCCCATGCCACCTGTACTAATCAAGTCTGTTAGCTGATACCGCCTCCCGACGAGATAGCCTGGTTCACGTTGAGTCACGATCGCCCCCTGCGACACCGATACCTGACAGAACTTTAGCCGATGACGCTAGTTGATGAGGTGAGCAAGACCAAGAACACCGTCTAGCTGAGAATGTGAGGTCAAGCATCAGCCCAAAATGGTCTGGTTGTATAGGATCTATTGAGACATTATCGGGATCTTTATCTGCAGCATGGAGCAATTAGTATGCATCAGTGGGGGCTCTTTCTACAGTTTAGGCGATCAGTATGTAGCACGGGGAGCAGAGATTGGCCTTTTCTCTATGTGGTGGAGGGGATTCTGAGTTTGCGTTTGGGTAGCGGAGAGGATCCTAAGGTTAGAGACTCTGTCCCGAAGTCCGCTGTTTGAGAAGTTGGCCGCTGCCGGAGGATCCTAGCCACTCCCCATCCCCAATTAACTTGCCGCGCAGAAAGACATCAGAGCTATCAACAACAGTTACCCCAAAGTGTTTCGGATGAACGGATCCATCTCATGTTCAAACCGAGCTGGCAAACTCTTTTGAATGTTCACCCCGAACGGTCTCTACTGTAACTGGACTCATGCCTGCCGTGATAAGAGCACTGCGAAATGGTAGGTTATGGTCTGAGATGGGTCAGTTGACAAAGTCTGAGACTGAGCTTTATTGATGAGTTGGGTGGTTGGGTCCAAACTTAGGATCCGGATTTATACGCCCGGATTCACACACCTGGATTCGCCCACTAGGTAACTTATTTGTGCACGACTATACCAAAGTATTACGGCAGCGTCCGTCCAGGAGACTAGGCATCATGGCAGCGTTCAAGCATCAACAACCGATATACTCAGGAACTCAATGGGCCATGGGGGGATTAGCGCTGCTCTCTCTGGGATGTAGCCCAACTAACCTAGGACCCACCACATCAGTACCCGTATCAACAGATGGAGCGACGGTCACAGAGTCGCAAACCACATTGGTCTATGACAATATTTCTGATGAAGTCAGCTTTTGGGATCCTAACCTGGTGGCCGCGGCCGTGGATCTATGTAAACAGGCTGGGGATCCGGTGGGTTGTACGGATCCGGATGCCTTCCCCACAGCTGAAGAACTCCGAGACCGTGTTTCTATTCCTCAGTTTGATTTGAACTTTGAAGTAGGAACAGATCCAGGCGATATCGATGCCTCCCTGATCAGTTTAGCTAGTATGGATTGGACCTGTGACGCTCAGGTCACTGACGCCGATGTAGCTTACTTGTTGGCGGCGTTTGCCCTCAAGTTTTTCGACAATCCCAATCTAGATGACCCCGATATTCTGGTTAATTTAGCGAATAACCCTAGCTTTTATAATGATGTTCCAGTTGAGATTGCTCCTGGTTTCTCCCCTGCTGTCCCTGGTCAACAAGGTCCTGGTCAAGGGGCTATCTGTACTCCCATCCCGACTGACAGTTGTGTCGTCACTACGAACCGAGATGAAGGTCAAGCCAATCTGATCGTAGGATCCTTCCGGGAAGTGATTGCCACCTGTGATCAACCCCAGATTACCTTTTTGGAGTCTTTAGGGGGTGAGACAATTACTCTAGTGACATCACTAGCGCCTATTCCTCGCAGTTATGAGATTATCGGTCCACCCGGTGGGGTCACGATTGATGCCGAATTCTTGAACTTGCAGGCAGCCTCGGGTATCACCACCCTCTTTGATCAAAATATGATTTTTGGTAACGCTGATAATGATTCAATTCAGGTTAGTGGAGGAGGTGATTTCACCTTCAATGGTCCCTTCAACTTAGATTCCGACACGAGTCAAGCCCTGAGCCTGGTCACCCCAGGAGATGTGGTCATTGACGGTAACATCACGATTAACTCCACCACAGGACGAGGCTTCTCGGCAACAGCAGGTACCCTTGCAATCACAGGAGACTTTAATACAATCACAACAACCAATGCCAGCGCAGTCAGTATTTCCTCGAAAATTGCACCTGAAGGCGTTACTTTCCACACCATCTCTGCCAGCCGCAATGTGGCCTTGCTAGAGGGGCAGAGCTTTGGGTCTGTCATTGACTTGGATGATACTGTTGATGAAGACACGGGATTTACAGGATCCTTCAATCTCCTGGGCGGCGACCTGAGCAATACATCACCCAGCGGCACAACTGTAGAACTTAGACGGAATGTCCGAGCGAACTTTTCAAATGTGTCCTTCTCCACCAACGGCAGGGCTGGAGCACTCTACATTCCATCTGAGAACCTAGAGCAAACCCAAGAGATGCGCCTTGATGTGCAAGATAGTGACTTCATTGGCAACGTTATGCAAGCTGACCCGGAAGAAGGTCAATTGACGGCATCCTTCACAGGCAATTCGGCTGAAGCGATTCGAAATGATGCGTTTGCCTTAACAACTGGCCGCCAGAGATCTTTTGAAGAAGCCGCTTCTGTTGATATCACGATCAGAAATAATGTTTTTGGATATCAACAATCTGGGAATAGCCTTAGTATCTTTGACCTGTCAATGGCATCTGACAGTCGATTCTGTCTGGATGTGGAGAGTAACTCACTGTCCACCACCCCTCCGGCTCCTGCGGATTATCGCATCGATAAAACGAATAATAGTACATTAGAGCTGGAAGGTCTCGCATCCAATATCACTAATGACCCAGATGCTATTGAAGCCTTCATCTTAAACACTCGCGCCAACCAACAAACGGCTGACATAACACCGGATGCCCTCCTAGCGGGCAACCAGAGAGCTGATGCGGTGGTGGCCCCAGGCGGATGTGCTATTATCCCCTAATCTAGACCTCAGTAGTCTGGGAGAGATGAAGTCTCTCAAAAGACTATACGCTCAGGATCCCATCAGCAGCGATAGGATCCTGAGCGAGTTAAAGGTTAATGAAGACTGGTTGAGCCTGAAGACCTCCGTTGAACATCTCAGACTCTGTGGATCTACTTCCAACCCACCCGATCAAAAACCATAATGGCCTCGGGGTTACGCTCACCGAGAACAGTCGCGTCGACTGAATCCTCTTCAAATTCACCCAGCCCCGCCACTGTAGAATTGGGAGCAACCCCATCCACAACAGGATACTCATTATTGCCGTTGGCAAAGTAGGTTTGGGCCGAAGACGTCGATAAATACTCCAAGAATTGAACAGCTCCGTCCACATTGCCACTGGTTGCTACCACCCCACAGCCACTGATGTTGACGTGGGTTCCCCGACCTGACTGATTAGGGTAAATGACGCCGATCTTCTCAGCTACCGCTTGATCTTCAGGATCGTCAGAGGTCAGCAAACGTGCCAGATAATAGGTATTTGACACAGCTAATTCACCTAACCCTGCTGCTAACGCCCGGATTTGGTCAGTATCGCCACCTTCAGGAGGACGAGCCATATTGCCTAGCACTCCCTCTGCCCAAGCTTCTGCCGCCTCTTCACCGGATGCTTCAATAATCGAGGCTAGCAATGATTGGTTATAAATGTTGCTTGAAGACCGGATCAGGATACTTCCGTCCCACTTTGGATCAGCTAACTCTTCGTAGGTGCTGATCTCAGACGGATCCACTTTGTCCTTGTTATACATGATCACCCGAGCTCGCTTAGAAAAGCCAAACCAATGGCCATCAGGATGCCGCACATTGGCCGGGATGACAGTTGCCAATGTCTCGGATGTCACAGGCTGGAAAAGACCCTCTTGGTCTGCTCGCCATAGCCGTCCAGCATCAACTGTGCAAAAGACATCCGCAGGGCTGTTGGATCCTTCACTTTGGATCCGTTCAATCAATTCGTCGGCACTACCTTCGATCAGATTAATGGTCAGTCCCGTTTGCTCTTTGAACTCATCGTAAAGGGCCTGGTCCGTATTATAGTGCCGGGAGGTGTAGAGGTTAACTGCATTATCTTGAGCAGTGCCATCTGCAGGTAGCAGGACTCCAGCGAGTAGGCAGCCTGTGATCAACATCCCCAACTTCAAGGATTGGGGGGGGACAGTAGTGTGTTGCATAGTAGAAGTACAAGAAAAGTCCAAAATTGCATAGCTTCGGCCAACAAGCACTCCCAGCTTCAAACTGCTGTCGCTAGCAAATCATCTGCGACATGAACAGTTTATCTGGATGGCACAACTGATGATGAGTCCTTCTGAGGGTAAGTCCTTCTGAGGGTAAGTCCTTCTGAGGGTAAGTCCTTCTTGGTGCTTGATATTGCTTGATCCGAGTGCCTCTTCCAATGCATTGTCAAGAAACACCTTATTGCAATCAGTTCCTATGTTGGCCAGCCTGAGTTTAAGCTCGTCGGTAGTATTTGTCAATCTGCCCTAGCAGGGCTCCCCTAACAACTTGTGAGGATCCGTTCATCAACTGGTCCTTGGTCATAGATAGCTGGTCTTGGTCATAGATGTCAGGGAACTCGCAGATGAGCTGATCGGATCCTTAAGATGTCTCTGAACCCCGACAAGTTCTGTGTCCGAAAGCAACAATCTCTTACAGTTCATGAACTGGCATTGGATGCTAATGGGCTTGTCAAGGGGAAACTCCCTCGCTGACCTGTCTTGGTGAGCTTGAGCAGAATGAACAATGATTGCTAGGTCCATGAATTCACCTGAGAATATCTTGCAATTGCAGCCTTGAGACTGATACAGTCATTACAGTGTGTTATTGCATATCTTTCACAATAACTACTTTAGACCGGCTCCTTCCCATAGCGACGTTGAGTGGTAGATGCTTCTATGACCGAGATTCTTGTCCAGGCCCCGACCCAGATTCGGGAAACAGTGGTTCAGCTTGATACCCACACCACAACCCCTATTTGTGAAGGTTTAAATGTGGCCTATGCCAGCTTTCAGGCGTTATACCTGCAGTATCAGAAGCATCACTTTGTGGTTGAGGGGGCTGAGTTCTACCAGCTTCATCAGTATTTCCAAACCAGTTACGAAGATGTTAAGGATCACGCCCATGAGCTCGGTGAGCGATTAGATGGACTAGGCGGTGTTCCGGCAGCTAGTTTCACCTGGTTGGCAGAGCTCTGTTGCTTTACTCCAGAAGCAGATGGGGCTTTCGCCGCTCGAACTATGATTGAACACGATCTGGCCGCAGAGCAGGCTTTGATCGGATTGATTCGTTCTCAATCTGCTCAGGCAGAAAGCTTAGGGGATCGGGCCACACGGTATTTGTATGAAGGGATCCTGTTGAAAACCGAGGAGCGGGCGTTTCATTTAGACCACTTTCTAGCAGATGACACCCTAAAGATTAGGTCCTGAACCAAGTGATCGAAGCCGCTCGCCCGTGTCGGTAGATCCTAGAGCCAGCGGGCAGTCAACTGAGATGATCCAGAGGTTTATATGTACCCCTCTCAAGTAGAGACCGGATTAAAGGCCGGATCCTGGTGCCAAGTCGTTCAGATTCCGTATTGGCAGCGCTGGCAAGTGTGGCAACGCCTGCAGGAACTATCCATCCCCGCTTGGTGCCTTTCTGATGGTCAGTTACATGTGGAGATTAGAGATGGTATGGCAGCAGTTCAGCTCCGGAGTGTGGTTCAACAATTTAGGGCCCCTCGCCCCGAATTGGTGGCTTGGATGGAACAGTGTTGGCGGATTTCAGCTCGTTAATCGACCTGAGTTCCCTGTTGAATCGCGGCCTTGCCCAACATCGGTGTCTTACCAACGATACGAACACATGGATGGCTGGACGGACTACTATCTTGGGTCAGCCCAGCATCAGCCCAACCAGCGCTGCAGCATTCTTGATTCGTCCCGTAAGATTGCGTTGCACTACTTAAGGGATGAGTTACTTGAGTTCGGGTACCCAGAACGCCCAACAGGGATCCCATCGCACATGTGGCAAATGCTAGAATCCAAGGTAAACTTCAAGTCCTAATAATTTCATGAGTAGTTTAACGCAGGCATACTCGCGCCGCAAAACAATTACACCCTTTCAGGCTGAGGGGTATTTTCTAGGGTTTGAGCCTCACGAGAAGGGCAAACTAAAGTATTTTCATCTGTCGACTGAAGCAGGTGATTGGCGGATCAAGTTGGCCAAACCATTGCGAGGATCCACAGCGCGCTCGTTGGTCGAAGGTCAGTGGCTCAAGGTTGAAGGGGAAACTAAAGCTGAGGATGGGATCCTCAAACACAAAGCTTGGTTCCTCCATACTCAGCCCTCGGATTTACCTGTGCAGCCGCTAATGGTTCCGACCCCGCCAGTACCGAAGTCAATTGGGACTATCCAAATTTGCCAGAAGTCAGATTGCTGTAAACGCGGGGGCTCTCAAGTGATGGCTGCCCTGAAAGCCTCTCTAGACGCTCATCCCGATGCTGCTCGCATCAAGATTAAGCCGACTGGGTGTATGAAAGATTGCAAGAAAGGGCCCAATCTAGTTGTGATGCCCGCGAAGGCCCGGTATCAGAATGTGACTGCGGTTGAAGTTAGAGAGCTGATTCAGCGCCATTTTCCCCTCCCCCTTATGACGGATCCGATGGATCCTGCTCCTCAAGACAGCTAGCCTGTCTGAAGGATCCTTGACGTGATGGTGGTTGACCTCAATCAGCCCAAAGCTATTTCAAGACCATTTCTACCCTTGCCAGCTCATACCTGACTCAGCCTACGGGTCTTATGGAAGCGAGTCGCAGATGGTTATGCGAATATACTGGGTAGCGGAGACGCAGCGGCAAAGACACTACTACCCAATGAGGTCCCAACTTCAACATTACTTACCTTGTTCAGTAGACCGCTGTAATGAAAGAATACGTGTCCCCCAAGGCCTTTTGATCTGTTAACTTCAACAAAGTGCTTAAGAAGCTCAGGGGTAAGAATAGCCTGTGATTCATCATGCTTGAAGCAAATTCCTGGGGAAAATAGATGCCTTTCCTTTGAAAAATGTTTGAGTAAGTTATCAACTTCAATCTTATACCTTTGGAGTGTAGGTCTATAGAACTGAGGGTGGACTGTGTCTACAAGTTGTTTTTGAACCCAGGTCTTAGTGTCCTGAAGATAATTAAACTTACACCAGGGGTATGGGTTTGGAGATAGTGACATTACAATCGTTCTTCCTCTTTTTTCTCCTACGCTTTTAATGGCTGAATGGAGGCGAGATAAAAAGCTAGTTAGTTCATCACATCTCCAATCTACCCATCTCTTCCACTGCAGATCAGTATGATAGGCACTTTCACTACTTGTGGGTGGCAGAGGTGGATTTGAACCATACCGAGTAATCGTTTCATGGTCGTACCCTCCATAGTAAGGAAAAGCTGGGAGACGATCATCTCCTTGAATTCCATCAACATCATAATTTTGAGCACACTCAACCATCAGATCTATCATGAACTCTTGAACCTCTAGGCTAAGTGCATTCATCCAGGTGAGATTCCCACTTTTGATAAACAGTTGTTTCCCATCAATCCCGGCCCATTCAGGGTTCTTTCTCAAAATCTCACCACCATCAGCAAAAGGAGAACTTGCAAATCCATATTCAAACCAAGGAATAACCTTGATTTGTCGTTCATGAGCGTCTTCAATTATCTCCTTCAATGGATCCCTACCCTGCATGGCATAGATAGGGTCAATCTCATCAAATCCATGCGCCTCCATAACTGAGCTTTTGAAGAGGGTAAACCCCTTATTCCACACGACTGGGAAAATGATATTAAAGTTTCTTCGCTTTAAAGTATCCAAAGCTTCACGGATATTCGATCTTGAGTTCAGAACTTGACTGGCTACATTTGTGATCCAAACTCCACGAATCTCGGTAGACATAACGACTTCTCCTTCCGGTTAAACTGTCTTCTATTAATCGATTGCTGACAGTGAGAGTCTTTTGCTTCATCATTTATATGAATCTAGCAAAATGAATCTAGCAAAATGAATCTAGCAAATTGAATCTGGTAAATTGAGGTAAGACCAAGGGATGAGAGGTGAATAGATTGATCACAGCCCTCACCCCAAGGATCTTATGGGTTTAGAGAGGTTCCACAGTCAGAAGGCTACCGTTAGTGGAACTGATGGGGATGGGGTAGGCAATTTGATCAGGTTGAACTCTAGTTTGATCCCCGAGGCGTAAAGCATCTAGGTTGTAGAATGTTCCTCTATGCTCAGCGTTGAACAGGAATTTTGCTGAAGTTAAGCCCATGGGGACGGGAGAGGCTAGGAATACGTTTACATATCCTCTAATCTCAACAACTCCGCCTCGTTGTAGGAGAAGGGAGGGATTAGGCTGAACAATGAGTAATCCAGTCTCGAAGGCGTTGATTTTGAGAGTTAACCGGGTTGTGACCTCGGGGGGAGGAACATTACCAGGTGGAACAGATTCGACAGCAAGGCTTGGGTCTATGAGTCCAAGAACCTCGTTAACACCCCGGACATCATAAAAAACAGCCCCTGTAGGTTGTGTTGGTGTATTGGAACCTGGAAGAGTGAAAGGTGTACCGCCATCTCTGCTATCAACAATAAAGTCAAGCCCCAAAGTGAGATTTTGACCCACAGTATTGCTTATCGTTAAGAAATACCCTTGGATTAACTCACGACCAATTGGCCTCAAGGCGGGAGTAGCGGCTAGTAATGAATCAGGTAGCTGGGGCTTATTCAAGAGGAGTTCAAATGGTGACAGAAGTTTAGAGACCATGATTTAATTTAACCTTTTAGGATTACTACTTCAGTGTTACATAGTTCAGTCTTTTTCAGTCTAGAACTTAAGGGCCTATATTTTCTTTAATTTCAAGACAAAAGATTAGGCTTGAGTTCTATCTCCAATAAGTTCTCTAATCTTTAGGAAGCAGCGCGTTAACTACCATAAACCGAACTTATAGCCAGTGACAAATATCAGGTTTGCTTAGCTGCTGCTAAAGTAGTTTGATGATTACTTGGTAGACTCTAGGTCATCTGAATGAGTTTGGAGCACTTTGTGAACACACAAGTTAGGACGAAGAAGCTAGTACGGATGTCACTGAGTTAAGCTCAATTTCTCGCGCGACTTCGATGTCTTACACAACTAAAAATCTTTCCTTTGCCTTAACGCTTGTGCAGCGAATAACTGATCTATAAGTCAGTCAATTCAACGGAGCTGTGCTGCCTAACCTCCTGAGAATCTCTAAACTGTCAGACAGCTCTCCAGGATCCTATTGAACTAATGCATAGCACGACTCAGCGCTCGCCAAGTTCGAAAGTTAACAAAGCCATCCACTGCAATACCCTGTCGCCGTTGAAAGGAGCGGACGGCTTGATCGGTTAGTAACCCAAACTCACCATCCGTCATCCCGCGATAATCCCCTGTTATTTGCAAAACTCGCTGTAGGGTGACCACCGCCGAACACAAGGATCCTTGCATTAACAAGGGCATATTGACCGGGGCCCCCATCGTCAGCGCTTGCCAAGTTAACGGTCCCACAACCCCATCTTCTTTCAGAAACACACGGTATTGAAATAAACGGACCAACACATCCAACTGATCATCGAAATAATCTGGATCTGGATAAGAGGCCTCTAATCCCCACTGGGTCAGCAAATTCCGGATGTCCATAACCTCAGAGTGACGGTGACCTTGACATAGGATGGGTCGATCATAAGAAGACTCTGTAGCAGAGGTTACAGGAGTGGGTACCATCAGCGTTCGCATAGATCTGTACAAATGCGTTGACAGCAGTAGGGTAAACCACAGTCCAACGGGTAATCATCCCCACTATGGTTCACCCAATCGGGTGAGTCTGGACCCTATTAGCTGCCTACACTAGTGCCAGAGTACTGATATGACTAGATCTCTTGCAGGAGTCGTTTGTCATAGTGGAACAGGTGTTATGAGCCTACAGTGAAGGCTGCAGCTTGCGTGGTGTTAGCTGAGTCGCTGGTCTACCCCATAACACACCATTGTCAGTCTGATTCGGGATGCCAGTATGCGAGGGTGCATCATCAGTCCGTTCAGCCTGTTACAACTCCAGCGGTAGCGGCAGACGAGATGTCTAAGAGTACTGGAGAATGATTGAGTAGACACAACCGTATTTCCACTAGAATGACATTCATTTATCAAATGACACTCATTATCCATTAAGATAACCTATCGATCCGTAAAACTACCTTAGGAATTCTTCAATGGATCCTGGAAAGGGTTAAGCAATTGTGCTTAATTTCATGGATATACATGATGTTATTCTACGTACATTGTTGAATCGATTTCAGTGTAAGAGAAGTATGCATACCGCTTTGATCTATCAGCCTGATCCTATTCAGTGCACTCTATGGGAGTCATCCCTTCAATCCCAGAATATCAGTGTGATCAGCAAAGACCTAGACCCTGACTGGATTAGTGAACAGGCTCGTCAGTTATCTCCTGATCTCTTGGTTGTTGATTTAGCAAAACTCGATACTGATCATTTGGCCTTCTGCCATATTCTTCATAACCAGCTTCCCAACGTCCCCTTAGTATTCACTCAGCCTGAAGTTGACGACAGTGTCCAGTCTTTGTTGATTAAATGGGGAGCTTTCAACGTGATTCCCTACTTGGAAAAGGATCCTTACAAGGTGATCTCAACGTTCATTCCTCTCTTTCAGCGGTTGCAATGGTTTGATACCTTTAGTGCCCGTAAGATGAATGAAGCCCTAGAATCGATAAAAGGATATGTGGAATCATTAGAGGCGGCCACCTCTGTTTACCGAGGTCTTTCTACTGTTACTCCTGCTGAAACAGCTCACAAGGTAATCTCCTTAGAGTCATCTCCATCATCAGCACAAGTCTACCGAGGAGTATCCCTTGAGCATGTTTCGACCCAACGCAAAACAGTGAGCCCTCGCTACTACAGGGGCTGCAAGGTTGGCTGATTTGACCAGTATGACATCAAGGGTCACCATTCCCTCACATCACTGAGAAGTCTGAACTTGTTGGAGTCGTTGAACATGTTACCTTTCATAATCCTGAGACGGCTGCAGCCTTCCATTCAACTAATTGAGGCTCCGACCTAGACATAGGCTTCCACTTACTATCTTAAGTCTAATTTACTATCTTAAGTCTAATAAAGATTGAAATTCAACAAAGACTCACTCAAACTTTCCAGTTGATGAATAGGGAGCCCTTGCACCCGGTTTGCTTCCTCCGCTGAAAGGAAGGGATCCCACCTTCCGGCGAAACAGCCAGACGGTCAGCTCTTTTTCTCTTCATTAATCGTTTGTTCCCTCCACTTCTTCAAATAGGTCTAGGACAATTTGTAATCAGCTCCCTCTCCTCTTCCTTGAGCTCCTCTTGCTACTCATCCGATAGTATCTTCCAGTTCCCTGAAAGCTCCAACACCTGGACCCACTCTGGATCCCTAGTGCCATCTCCAAAATCTCCGCAATCACCTGTCCCCAATAATCCATCCGGTAGAAAATACAGTCTCCCAGGCCACCCCTACTAGAGGATGCCGGAAACCGGTAAATGACCCGTCGCGACCCGCACCCCTTGTAGACACTCCACCAAGGCCTGCAATGCTACATCGGTATCACCGTAGGTGACCCAGGCACTTGCCAAGCCATACGGATACTGTTTTAGATCATAAGGCGATCCCAGCGCGATGCCGATAACCCTGTGCGGAGGCAACATCTGTAGTAACCGTAATTGAGTCGGATGCCGCTCAATATCGTAGGTCCCCATCACAATCTGCTCGTACCCCGCCACTTGAGCGAGGATCTGGTCAATCTTAGACTCAGTGACATCCAATTCAATCGGACAGAGCGCGGTTAGAGGATAGGCTTGTTGCACGGCTAGACCCAGATTTCCCCGAGATTGTGGCCAAATCACTATCACGGATCCATCTAATGTGAACGAGGCAACAGTTGAAGTTGCTAAAGTAATACTTTCCCGCGCAACGGTTAAGGCTAGGGTTTGATGCTGAAGACTACCTAGTTGGGGGACTTGCTCCACTGGCTGTTCTAACAATCCATACCGTTCTTTCAATAGTAGGATCCGGCGGACAGACGTATCTAACCGACTCATGGGTAAGGATCCGGAGCGGAACAGTTCCAGGAGATGGTGATAGGCCACTTTCGCTTCCTCTGGATCATGGCCCGGATCTGCACCGAACAATAGAATGTCAGCCCCAGCCTCCAGCGATAACTGTGCTGCCTGAGCTAACCCATAGTGCTGCACAATCGCGCCCATTGTGAGGGAGTCGGTAATAACCACCCCGTCAAATCCCAACTGGTCTCGGAGTATGGTTTGAAGGATCCGTGGGGACAAGGTTGCAGGAATAGGATCCGGATCCAAGGCTGGAACCACCACATGAGCAGTCATAATGATCTCGGCCCCTTGTTCAACAAGTTTTTTGAACGGTGCTAAATCAATACTCATTACCTCACTTTGGCTGCGATCCACCCGAGGTAAGCCCAAATGAGAGTCAACATCGGTATCACCGTGCCCTGGAAAGTGTTTCGGAGTTGCTATCACTCTCGCGGCTTGGTATCCCTGTAACATCGCTAGCCCATAGTCCGTCACCTGCACTGGATCTGAGCCAAAGGAGCGAATGCCAATGATTGGGTTGAGTGGATTGCTGTTGACATCCACCACTGGCGCGTAGTTCACATTAATTCCCAGGCTCCGTAACTCAACTGCTGTTGCTAGAGCCACTTGGCGGGCATAGTCTGGCTGCCCTGTAGCAGCGATAGCCATTGCACTAGGAAAGTGAGTGGCTGGAGTGGGTAATCGGACAACTGGCCCCCCTTCTTGGTCCACACTAATTAATAGGGGGATCCCATCTCGACACGCAACCGATTGAGCTGCAGCAATCAAGGTCGTAATCTGATCCGATGACTCTAGGTTCCCCGCCACTGTGTACAGGATCAACCCACCCACTCGGTACGTTGTGATCATCTCTTCAAGGGCAGGTGAGAGCACGGGACCATTGAAGAAGACTAAAAACAGCTGCCCCACTTTAGCTTCCAGCGTCATTTGAGCCAGCCTCGATTCAACACGGGAAGATAGAACACGAGACATGAACAGGATCCTTTAGTACAAGACAAAATTAGTACAAGATAAAATCAATTAAGCGGTTCACAAGCTCTGACAACCTCAAACAGTGCTAGGAATGTATCAAGACTTTGAAAGAGACTCTCGATCTTGTAACTCCGTAATTAAATAAGCATCTAACTTGACTGTTCGGCCTGCTTCGGGAGGCAATTGGTCGAAAAAGCCTGAGGCCAACATTCGCCACGAGGGTTGATGGATCCGATAAAACACCTGCCGCCCCTCCCGCCGAGTTATCACCAACTCCGCCAACCGCAACAAACCTAAATGGTGACTTACTGTACTCTGAGGTAACTCAAGTAACTCACATAGCTCTGTCACATTTGCTTCTGCCTGAGCTAGGCACAACACAATTTGCAAGCGAGTCTCATCACCCAGCAACTGCAGCAGCCGAGAGAGTTTCTGAATATAGTCAGGGCTAAATCGGATCCGATCAGGACGGGGCTCTCTCATGCTCAATCCTCAGCAAGACCTGTCCAGCCTAGCGCGGAGTCGCCCAGAACTGGTTATTTGTCTAAAATCGCTGTTATCATCCCAGGTTAACCGTGTCGATCAAAATGATTCCATCAAGCAAAGAGATGACCTACTCGTTGACTTAGGAGCGAGGATCTATGACTAACCCCCGTTGGCTCTGGCAAGGCTTAAGCACTGTAGTCGCAGGAATACTCTGTTTAGTGATAGTAACAGGCGTTATGACCGATACCCATGCCGCTGCCCCTTACCAAGTTGGTTTTCAACAGTGGCTCGGGCGCAATCAACAGTTTAGGGATTGGGATCGTCAAGGTGTTACTCTGGATACTTCAGGATCCTTGACTCTCGACCCCTCCACTGCAATCTCAGGCCAGGATCCATATCCGGCGGGATCCTATGAGGGTGGTAACTACTACAACGGCAGTACCTTTTTCATGGGAGAAGCTACCAGTCCTGTGGTGCCGACCACCTTCGGTTATCAGGGGGCTATTCCCTCCTGGAACGTCGATACCCCTCCCGGCACATGGGTTGAAACCATGCTGCGAGTGGAAACCCAAGGTCATTGGTCAAAGTGGTACAGCCTGGGCATTTGGGCTAGCGATACGTCCACCATTCGCCGCCATTCTGTTGATGATCAGGACGATAATGACGCTGAAATCTATACAGATCTTCTCGTTTTGAAGGATGAGCCAACCGGTAGCCGAGCCTATCAAGTTAAAATTCGGCTCTTCAGCACTACACCAGAGATTAGTGCCTCTATCCGTCGCATGACGGTTACCCTTTCCACTGTTCCTGAGAAACCAACCGTGCTGCAGCCAGGGGATCCGAGTAAGTGGGGCACAGAAATTGCTTTACCGGAGTGTTCGCAAATGGTATATCCCGATGGTGGTGAGGTCTGGTGCAGTCCCACATCACTGTCGATGGTCTTGGGGTATTGGCTTAAGCGGTCGGATCCGTGTGAATTTCAAGTACGACCGGCGGTAGAAGGGGTCTACGATTGGATCTATGATGGTCACGGAAACTGGCCCTTCAATACAGCCTATGCCGCGGCTCAAGGATTGGAGAGTACTGTCGCCCGTTTTCAGAGTATGGCTGAACTAGAAGGCTGGATAGCGGCGCAGGTTCCCGTGGTATTCAGTTTTGGCTGGGAAGACGGTGAGTTGAAAGGAGCTGCGATCAAACGGAGTAGTGGTCATCTGGCTGTTTTGGTTGGCTTTGACGCTCAGGGAAATCCGATTGTCAATGATCCTGCTGCGAAGACAGATGATGCGGTGAAACGAACCTATAACCGTGCCGAGCTAGAGTCTCTCTGGTTGGAATATTCTGGTGGAACGGTCTACCTCGTTCATCCTTTGAATTGGCCAACACCCAGCATCGCATATTACCGCTAGCAAATAAAGTAGAGGCAGGATCCTTATCCTGATTAGTGGGTAACTCCAACCTAATCAGGAGGTTAGTTATGGAGACAAGGATCCTGTGTATTACTAACTAACCCTTCTTTTTTCTCGTCTGAAAAAGCTAGAGCCCTAAATAAAAAATGCCTGAAACTTGCAGGGATACTAGTTGAGTGCACTCCTAATAGGACGTCGGGACTGATGGATGCAGTGTCCTATAATAGGTTAGCTAAAAACAACTCGGTTACTATGCTCCTTACCTGCATAACTTCTATCATCTAGTAGTATTGATGTCACTTAGTAGTATTGAAGCCTTAACCCCTTTTACTTATCTCTTCAAGATCCTATGAATAGGACTAACTTGTCCCTCTCATTTGACCTTATCCAGATCTTATTTGACCTTATTCAGAGGAGTTACAATCGTGACAACAGAGCTAGACAGATCTAAGGAGATCCAAAAAATTACTGGTCTCAGTCCTACAAACTTTTCAGATTTAATCCGTGCGGCTCAGTTAGTCTCGGATCCAGGGGGAGGTATATTTGGAAAATCAGTTCACCCAGACTGGGATTTTTTGGGAGTTTCGTCAGGAGTAGCAGACAACTTGCGAACTCTTGGGCAGAGATATCGATTTAGTTTACCGCATATTTCACCTGCTGTTATTTGGGATCAGCTAGCTCCAGAAACTCGCTCCTGGATGATAGAAAACAGGAATTACTTATGGCAATTTGAGGAGCTCTTCCCTGCCTTGGATGAGGACTAAACAGGGCAAGGCACACAAACTGTTATGTGATTGAAGTCAGACTGCGCTGGGTGGGTAGTTCTGAAACAATTGCTGAAAGAAAGCGAAAAAAGGATCCGTATGCTTACGTTTTCTGAACCTTTGCATACCGATCCTCGTACCTTTCGATCTTCGTCATGTATGATAGGCCACCCTTTACCGAGTTAGGCCGCTGTATATCGTTGTGCTTCCACCCATAGCGTTACGAGTTGTTCAGCTAGCGCCTGAGAGATAGGGGCGATGAGAACGCCCTCCTCCTCCGCTGGATCGGAACGCAGCCAGACCCCTTTGAGGCCGATCTCAATCATGTCCTCATCTTCACCTTCAAACCAATCGAGTGAGTCTGGCAAATCCTGAAGTTGAGGCAGTGTGTCAGGGACAAGGAAGGAGGCATAACCGGGTTCAATATAGAGAGGTTGACCAGCTCCCACCGCCAGCTGGACTCGGTTAGCAATCCATGTGTCGAAGGCTTGGTCGGTTGTTTCGAGTGTGATACTGTCGTCTGAACAAATTAACTTCAACATTGCAGTTACCTCTTAAGCACCCTGAGTCGCGTGGTTCCTCCAAAATTTTTCAGCAAAGTGAACAGTGGGATGAACTGGAGGTTTGGGCTTGGTTTTCAACGTCATATGAGCCTCTTCTGGGGTACGATTGCCTTTGCGTTGATTGCATGACTGACAGGCTGCAACAACATTTTCCCAGGTGTGGCCTCCACCCCTAGATAGAGGTAGGACATGGTCGATAGTAAGGTCTCGGGTCGCTCCACAGTATTGGCACCGATGGTGATCGCGGCGAAACACCTCACGCCGATTGACCGCAGGGAGTTTCCAAGGACGTTCGCGGCTACCTTGAAGTAACCGGATGTAAGAAGGCACTTCTAGCGCAACACTGGGAGAACGGACTTGCCAAACAGGACCCGCAAATAAATCCAGGGGCTCGGCACGGCCAGTAATTAAGAGGACAATGGCCCGGCGTAGCGGGATTTGACTGATAGGGAGGTAGTTCTTTGAAAAAACAACGATAGATTGATCTAGAACATGGGTATGGGCCATGACACGTCCCTCCTTTGGGAGTATCCCAGTACAGGGTGGGTTAACGGGGTACCTCTGGCAAGACAGGTTACGCACTAGTCATTGCTGATGACCAATTGGCGACCCAATTGAAGGTTAACCTGCTGCTACGATCAGTCGTTACAAGAGTTGGCAGTAAGCACGCATCTCCGAACCCAACCTTGAGGTCCAGGAAAGACCGCAAATGTCGGCCCAGTTCAAACCCGAGACCCGCCTGTGGCCCCGGATATGGCTTATTTTCAAGCGTAGTCGAGTCCTACCCCTTTGTCCAACTATTTGTGCTCCTGTATGCGTTAGACTCCTGTCTTGTAGTACAGGATCCTATGGATCCTTGAACCAAGGTTAGTCAAAATCTAGAGATTGAGCTAGAGGGTACACCTTACGCCCTCATTTATACTACACTTGTATTACAGGACTGTCTAGGGGTAAGGAGACCAGTGACGGAGCGGATGGGACGAGGGCGCTGGTGGTTGGTAGGCTCCCAAGTCTATCGAGGTCATGAAAAATTCTATCGAGACTATGGCTCACCAGGACTGATATTTGAGTGTCCAACGCCAAGCCGTATCGATAATGGTAGATAACGCTCGATAACGGGGTTGCCATCCTAAAGTTTGAATCATGCAATTGGCATCCCCCACTAAGCAAGCGGGATCACCGGGGCGCCTATCACCTATTTGAACTGGAATTGGTTTGCCAGTAACTGTTTTAGCTGCTTCAATAACTTCTTTAACAGAGAAACCTTGGCCGTTGCCCAGATTGAAGGCTGTTGTGGCATGACCTTCTGTCAGTGCTTGCAGAGCCAGAATGTGAGCTTGAGCTAGATCCTCAACATGAATGTAGTCCCGAATACAGGTGCCATCGGGGGTAGGGTAATCATGACCAAAAATAGTAATGCTTGGCCGTTTCCCAATCGCAGCATCGAGAACGAGCGGGATCAAGTGAGTCTCTGGGTCGTGAGCTTCACCAATTGAGGCTTCAGGGTCCGCCCCTGCTGCATTGAAATAGCGTAAGCTAATCGATCGCAAATGATGAGCTTTGTCGAAGTCTTTGAGGAGCTGCTCCACCATTAACTTGCTCTGACCGTAAGGGTTAATGGGTGCTTGGGGGTGAGATTCAGGAATCGGGATGGTACGAGGGTGACCGTAAGTGGCACACGTGCTAGAGAAGACAAGATGAGGGATCCCGTGGTCACGCATAGCTTCGAGGAGGGTGAGGGTCCCGCAGACATTGTTGCGATAGTATTTCCCTGGGTTGGTGACGGATTCTCCTACGTAGGCGTAGGCTGCGAAGTGAATCACAGCAGCAGGTTGGTAGATTTGAATCACTTGGTCTAAGCGCTCACGATCACTGATATCACCAATCTCTAGAGGTCCCCATTGAGTGGCCCACGGATGACCGTACACAAGGTTATCGAAGGTGATGGGAGTATAGTGAGCTGCGGCTAGCGCTTTACACGTATGGCTACCGATATAACCCGCCCCGCCCGTGACTAGGATGTTCATGCTAGACCTCATGCAGTGTGGCCAGAGAAGTTGCTACAAGCTAAATAGACTAGTTGTCAAGTCTGCCTCTGTTTAAGTGTGCCCTTAAATAAGGTGATTAGGTCAGAATTCCTTTAGACAAGGTTGTAATAGCGCTTGTACCAGTCTACAAACCGAGGGATCCCTTCCTGAATTGAAATTTTAGGCGTAAATCCGAAAGCTTCCACAGAATCATGAATATCGGCATACGTGGCCAACACATCTCCTGGTTGCATCGGCAGCATTGTTTTGATTGCTTTTCGACCCAGGCATGTTTCTAGAACATCAATGAAGTCTATCAGTTCAACCGGATCTTGATGGCCTAAATTATACAGCCGGTAAGGGGCTGAACTCCGATCGGGAGTAGGATCGAACCCTGACCACGTCGGATCCTGCGGCGGAATTTGGTTTAGAGCTTGGGTAATACCATCAATAGCGTCGTCAATATAAGTGAAGTCTCGCTTCATTTTGCCATGATTAAAAACAGAGATTGGACGATCAGCTAGAATTGATTGAGTAAAGCTAAAAAGAGCCATATCTGGACGCCCCCAAGGGCCGTAAACAGTGAAAAAACGAAGACCTGTGGTCGGAATCTGATAAAGATAACTATAGCTATGGGCCATTAATTCATTGGATTTTTTAGTTGCAGCATACAGACTGATTGGATGATCAGCCGGATCCTTAACTGATAAGGGCATCCGTATATTTGCTCCATAGACAGAGCTGGAGGAGGCATAGACTAGATGGTTAACATGCGCATGACGACAGCCTTCTAAAATATTGATAAATCCAACTAAATTGCTATTAACGTAAGCAAAAGGATCCTTGAGGGAGTAGCGGACACCTGCTTGGGCAGCCATATGAACTACCTGGTCAAAGGTATGCGTGTGAAAAAGTCTCGCAATGGCTCCACGATCAGCAACATCAAGATGATAAAACTGAAATTGAGAATAGTCACTCAGCTGGGCTAGACGAGCATGCTTGAGATTGACATCATAATAAGGATTGAGATTATCTAATCCAATAACAGTATGGCCTTGATCAAGGAGCCGTTGACTCAGGAAAAAGCCAATAAATCCTGCAGCCCCAGTGACAAGAATGGTAGACATCGCTATCCCCTAAAAATCAACACCAAAAACACGCAGGATCCCACCTAGTTCTCTAATAGGATTGAGCAAGAGATTCAGGGGTCGCAATCCTACAGCTAATGTGTCACCTGTTTCTGCTAGACTGGATGCTTGTACAATTAGAATATCAGAATTTTGTAGAGGGGGGTTCAGCTGGTCATCAAGGCCTAAGGTTAAGTCCACAAGTAGTTCACGAGTGGTGACGGACCCATTGGGATTTAACCGGATCATTTGAACTGAGTCGGTTAGGGCTTGAGGTGTAAACCCGCCGGCTGCCAACAGTGCGGTGGTCATGGGAGTGTTCGGATCTAATTTCAGTTGGCCAGGTCGTTTCACTTCACCCACAACATTGACGGTGATGTCATCAGGAGAAAAGTTAGCAGTCCGCAGCTGAGCTGTCTCGCCTAAGTCTAAACCCTTTGCGGTGGGCACTTGAATGGAGTCACCATCAAAGACGACCAAATCATCATCAGGATCCCCATTTTGCAACAGCGCCCACAGATCGATATTAAAGGTTTGGGTTGTACCTGATGCTTCCCGACGAGTAACTTTGATCGTCCTAATATCTGCTTGCTGAGTGATGCCGCCGGCGAGTTGAATCAGCTGTGTGACCCGAGGAACATCTTCACGCAGAGTTGTGGCATTGACTTCAGTAACGTTAGTTGCTCCTGTATTTCCACGATTGGGGGAGATACTATAGGAGCCGGGCCGATTGACTTCTCCCACTACTGTGATTCGGGCGGTACGGGCTCTTGACAGGCCCAGGGCCACAGCAGGATATTTCAAATAGATAGCTAGGCGCTGTTCAATGATATCTGAAGCCTGCTCTAAAGTGAGGCCTTGAACCAAAACAGTGCCAATTAGTGGGAGATGAATGGATCCGTCAACAAGTACCTGTTGCTCACCACTGAGATTTTGCTCATTCACTACAGAAACCGTGATCCGGTCACCGGGCCCCAAGGTATACAGCCCCTGCTGCCGAGTTAAATTTAACTGCAGAGGTGGAGACTCAAGACTCTCACCGTAGGCCGGAGGCCAGGATAGGAATAGGATCCTGGTTGCGAGAAGGAGTCCTAGCGAAAGGGACAATCTGAACGACTTTGAAGACATAAAGGAATCTAATCCATAGTGAATTCTAAGCTGCTGTGGTCGCTATTTGATGGCTTAAACGCCGTGAGAAATCTTTGATGGTATACCGCAGTCCTCGCTCAAGCGGGACCAACGGATCCCAACTCAGGTGTCGCTGAGCTTTTCGGATATCTGGTTGGCGTTGTTGAGGATCATCTTGAGGGAGGGGGCAATGCTGGATCATTGAAGTACTTTGGGTGAGATCTTTGATTTTGAAAGCAAGTTCTTCTATCGTAAATTCCACAGTATTCCCTAAGTTTATCGGACCCGCTAGAGAACTTGCCATCAAGCGCATTAATCCTTCCACTAAGTCAGAAATATAGCAGAAACTACGAGTTTGATGACCATCTCCATAGAGAGTTAAATCTTGATTTTGCAGAGCTTGGATAATGAAGTTGCTGACAACACGGCCATCATCTAAACGCATTCGAGGCCCATATGTGTTGAAGATTCGAGCTACTGCAATACTGACATGATGCTGACGATAATAATCAAACATCAAGGTCTCTGCTATCCGTTTCCCTTCATCATAGCAACTGCGAACCCCGATAGGATTGACATTGCCATGATAGTCTTCCGATTGAGGATGAATAGTAGGATCCCCATACACTTCTGACGTAGAGGCTAAGAGAATCCGGGCTTGATTTCGATAAGCTAGATCCAACATATTGAGTGTGCCAAGTACATTTGTCTTCAATGTCTTAATTGGATCAAATTGATAGTGAGTTGGAGATGCAGGACAGGCAAGGTGATAGATTTGATTCAATCCTGGGATATGGATTGGATCAATTACATCATGACGCAAATAGCTAAATCGATTGAGAATGAGATGATGTTTTATATTGGATTGGGATCCAGTAAATTCATTATCAAGGCAGATAACATCATGCCCATCATTTAAGAGTCTATCGATCAAATGTGAGCCAATAAAGCCAGCTCCACCAGTAACCAAAATCCTCATCGACCCACTCCTATTACAGTCCAGCCATCTACTGCTAGTTGTTCATGATTTAAAGCATTCCGGCCATCAATTAGTAAAGGTCGTCGCATCAGGGAAGCTAGCTCAGTAAAGTTTAGTGACTGAAACTCACTCCATTCAGTGACTAGGACTAAAGCATCACAGTCTTGGGCTAGGTGGAAGGTATTCAGAACTAGAGAAACAATCGGAGTAGCCTGCTTAAAACCCGTGCTCGAAATAATCGGATCATAGGCTTTAACCTTGGCACCCAGTTTTGTTAGCTGTTCAATTAATGTCAAAGCAGGGGCATCCCTCAGGTCATCAGTTTCAGGCTTAAAGGTTAGTCCCAGCAAACCAATGATTTTACCTTTCAGAACCTTCAACTCTTGCTGGAGTTTCTCCACAATTCGGTAGCGTTGATCCAGGTTAACTCTAACCGTTGCCTTCAGGATCCGGGCATCGTAGCTATAGTCTGCACCTGTATGAATTAGGGCTGATACATCCTTGAGAAAACAGCTGCCTCCCCAACCCAGCCCTGCCTTAAGAAATTTAGGACCAATCCGAGAGTCTAATCCAATTCCCTGAGAAACCTGAGTCACGTCAGCTCCAACCCGCTCACAGATATTAGCCACTTCATTAATAAAACTAATTTTAGTGGCGAGAAAAGCATTGGCTGCGTATTTAATCATTTCAGCCGAGGCTAAATCTGTGACAATAAAGGGGACAGAATCCTGATGATCTTGCTGATAGGATCTTGAAATGATGGGTGAATATAACTCGCGCATCAGTTCAGCTGCTTTAGGATTATCGGAACCCACCACAATTCGATCAGGGTTGAAGGTATCCCAGATAGCGGATCCTTCGCGCAGAAATTCAGGATTACTCACAACATCGAAATGATGAATTCCAAGATAACTAGGAATATGGCTGTGGGCCTGGGGCGGGGGAGAGATCGAACCTGATGGAACAAGAACTTTTTCCGTTAAGGCCTGAGCAGCACCATCAAGAATCACCATGCGTACCCAGTTCCCTGAGCCAATTGGAACCGTTGATTTATTGACAATAACACGGTAACAATTGGGAGCTGTCACTAGACACTGTCCAATTCCTTTGGCGACAGCTTCGACATATTGTAGGTTAGGCTCACCAGAGGGAAGGGAAGGTGTTCCCACTGCAATAAAGATAATACTGCCAAACTCAATACCCTGTCTCAAATCTGTGGTGAAGGTGATGGATCCTGTTGAGGGATTGAGAGGGCTTGTACAGCGATGAACAATAGCCTCTAGGCCAGGCTCATAAATCGGAATTTGACCGAGTTGCAACTGCTCAATCTTGAGAGCATCATTATCAACACACATCACTTGGTGGCCAATTTCAGCAAGACAAGCTCCTGTGACAAGACCAACGTAACCCGTTCCAACAACAGTAACATTCATAACAAAACCACTCGCTTGATTAGCAAAGATAATAAGACCTGAGGAAAACTGAGATTAGATTGCTTGAGCCACCAATTGAGTCAAGACTTGATCTGCAGGTTTAAACTCACGTCGCTTCGGGCAAAATGATCCAACAAAGGCTTCTCGCCTAATTAGAGGCTTGGGACCAGACTTTCGATCAACGCTGCAGAGAAAGATATAGGCTTCATTCATCTGCAAAAAAATTCCACGATTGATTAACTTTTCCAAGGATAAGTCTGCACCCACTGACCGGAGACCCCAATTATTTGAGGTTACTTCAGCATCATAGGCAATATAAAGTTGACTCATGATTTAATCTCCAGGAGGCATGTCAAGTTCATCAATGAGCTCCAGACCCTGAGAGGACTTTTGGGATAGTTTGTAGAAGGATCTTAAGATCTTCAGTCAATGACCAATGTTCCAAATAATCTAGATCAATGGCTGTCACTGCTTCTAAATCCAGAAGGCTTGAACGGGTTTTGACCTGCCAAGGTCCTGTGATCCCTGGTAAGGCATTAAGTCGCTGCTGCAAGCTCCAAGGAATTCGAATAGCATCATAAATTGCCCAAGGACGAGGTCCCACTAAGCTCATCTCCCCTCTGAATACATTAATTAGCTGGGGTAGTTCATCAACACTCCATTTCCTCATCCAACGACCAATAGGAGTTATTCTCGGATCATCTTCACGCTTGTGTAGGCCCTGCTGCTCCCCCATAACTTGGTGATGATAAAGCTCTGCATTGGGAATCATGGTGCGGAATTTAATGATCCGGAATAGATGTCCTTTGGCACCGACTCGCCACTGCTGGAAGAATAGGGGACCCGGTGACTTGATTTGAAGCAATAAAGCAATCAGCCCCAGGAAAGGCCCCAAAATTAGGAGTAAACTTGCTGCAGCAACTCGATCAAGTAAGCGTTTGAACAACCAGGATCGATATGATGTCTCTGGAGACTTGGCTAGAGGAGGGATCCTTAGGTAAACATGCTTGTGATATCGATGGCTGGCGTCAGCCCATAAGCCTAGGTCAAATTCACTCAATGCAGGATCCAAGCGAATGGATTGAATAGCCGAGAAGGGAAGACATCCCACTAATGCTTGCTTCTTCTCTCGAGATTCAACAGGTTCTTCCACTCTCACGTGGTCTACATTTAGATGACCTTGAAACCACCGTAAGTACCAATCTGCTAGAGAAAGGTGACCTTGTTCAGATTCAAGTGGAAGGTGTACGAATGCATCTGCATCAAGAATACTCGTCATATGCTCACCTACAAATCATGAGCTTGCAATTGAAACCTAGATCCCGAACTCAGGATCTATGGCCCTTTCACCTCTAGTGTTGCAACAATAATCTAAATGTAGTGGTGACAACAAAAGGTTCATAAATGGGTAAGCTATCGCTGTAGCTTTATCAATGCTTCATACAGTAGCATGACCCCTCTCCCTGAGCAATATCCCCAGATATCACAAGAATTGTGATTGTACGGACAAAGGGTTATCTCAAGTCTAGGTAATCCTCGTGAATATACTGATAAAAAGGTTGATGGGATCCATACGCAAGTTCTCCTCTAACGCATTAAACCAGTGATTTGTAGGTGCTCCAGAATCAGAGAAGAGCGGCCTAAGCCTGAACAGACTCTGAAATCTCAGCCTAGATTCAGTTATTCAAAGCGAGGTCTTTAATTCAGTAGCCTTACATAGGTTTAGACTATCTTATGTTTGATTACGGAGATATTCTACTGATCTTCTCCAGATCTGTGAGATCATGTCACCACTGTTGAATAATAATGTGAAAAAAAAAGAGTTTCACTATCGGTACTTACGGAACTTCAGATGGGTGATTGACGAGGGTGAACAATCTCAACTATAGTGGCCCTGAGCTTGAATCGTTGAGCATTGATGAAGTTCACTCCGAATCCTTTGTGTGTAGACTGATCTGCTTGAGTCATGCACCAGATCAAGCTATAGAACTGCTCAAATAAAGCCCTAGTTGGTCAAGTTCAATGGCAATTTGTGAAAAACGTTATGGGCACAGGGTCTATGCTGACTAAAGCCTCACATCCATTACCCAATTTAACTTTGTTACTGCTAGGTCGTCGGATTACCTGCATGACGGTTCCAGCTATTGTTGAAGCTGTATGTTTAGCCATAGCTCACAATCGAGATTTGTTGGTGACTCACTACAATGTTCATGGGTTTAACTTGTCGATGCAATTGCCCTGGTATCATGAGTTTCTCCAGTCAGCAGACATTGCTCATTGTGATAGTATTGGGATGCTCAAAGCTCTACATTTCATGGGAATTAAACTCCCGAGTGACTATCGGGCCTCATATACCTTGCTAATGCCACGATTACTGGCTTACTGCAACTGGTATGGGTTCTCTCTGTTTCTACTAGGGGGGAAACCTGAAACATTAGAGCAAGCTTTAGGCCTCCAGAGAGCTCAATTTCCTAACCTAAGACTTACAGGTCATCACGGCTATTTTTCACTCCAAGATCCGTTCATAAACGATCACATCATTGATCAGATCAATCTCTTTCAACCACAAATTCTTCTTGTAGGGATGGGAATGCCTCGTCAAGAGCAGTGGATTCATCTTTATCGTCATCGACTTAATGTCAATGTTGTGATGACAGGTGGAGCTGTAATTGATCGGCTTGCTGGCATTGTGTCAGATTGCCCACCTTGGCTCTCCAATGTTGGCTTAGAGTGGATTTATCGACTAGTGGGTGAACCAAAGCGCTTGGCTAGTCGTTATCTACTGGGTAATCCAGCCTTATTCCTCAGTTTGGCATTAGCAAGAGCAATGGGAAGCTCTGTCGAGTTAGATCCTGAGCATTTACTGGATACTACAGCACCTAATCTATCGTCTCTTTTGACATTTTCAACAGATACTATCAGCTAATTACCGGGTGATATCATGCGGATCCTTCAGACACTCTATCATTGTAAATCTGGTGGTGGATCCTTACAAGTTATGTTGGATCTAGCTACTGCGGCCCAAAACAGCGGTTACCAGGTTGACCTATTAGGTCCAGCTGATCTCTCGGTAAGTGAAGCTAGTAAGCCTTTTTTCACAGGAAATAAGCTGCGCGACTGGCTAGCCCTGTGGCGCTGGCTAAGACACGGATCCTATGACTTGGTTCATGTTCATGACCGGTACTGCTCGCTTCTTTTACGCGGGATACCTTATCGTCCTCCTAGCTTACAAACGAATCATACAATCTACAGCTCAAGGCGGCGATTGACTCTTTTTGCTGATCGGGTGGTAGCTTGCTCCAGCACAATGGATAAACATCATGCGACCTATTTCCATTTACCTAGTTTTCGTAGAAACTATATCCCTAATGGTGTCCATGTTCCTCAGCCTAATTCATGTCAACTAATAAAGATAAAATCTCAACTAAAGCCTTATGTAGGAAAGCGACTTGTTTGCTTAACTGTTGCCCGATTATCACCTCAGAAAGGCCACCACTATCTCTTAGAAGCTATATCTCAATTACACCAAACTATTCGTAGACAATGGCTATTTGTCTTTGCTGGTGATGGTGAGTTTAGGCCCGAGCTTGAACGGAAAGCAACTACATTGCAAGTGCAAGATAGCATTATCTGGTTGGGTCACACAACTCATGTAGCTGAATGGCTGACATTAGCAGATGCCTTTGTCTTACCTTCATTATTTGAAGGGCTTCCTCTCTCTTTGCTAGAGGCGATGGCTGTTGGACTTCCTTGTTTGACAACAGCAGTAGATGGAAATCTAGATGTGATTATCCATAAACAAAATGGATATCTAGTGTCTGCCGCTAATAGTACTGATTTATGCTTAGGTTTACAGGAGTTTCTTTCGGACAGCTCTTTACGTCAAAAGATTAGGAGTCAAGCCCAGAAAGACTATCTCAGATATTGGTCATTTCAACGCACTTGGCAACAATATGAATCACTCTATCTCGAACTAGTTTACGGTTCCCCTATCTGTGAGGACTCTCATGCTTCCAGTATTGCCAAAGCCTAATCCTTTTTTCAGTGTCATAGTCCCTGCCTACAATGCCTGTGACTATATTGAGGATTGCCTAGAATCAGTTCTGGATCAAACGGATCCTGATTTTGAGTTAATTGTGGTTGATGATGGGTCGACAGATTCTACAGCGGAGAAAGTTTTACGATACAGTTATGATTCTCGACTTCGGCTAGTCCAACGACTCAATGGGGGTTTGGCAGCTGCTCGTAACACGGGGATCCGTTTGGCTGGGGGAGAGTGGGTTGCTTTTCTAGATGCTGATGATCGGTGGTGCCCTGAAAAGCTAATGGCCCACCATTCAGCCATTTTTCAGCAAGAAATGACAGGATCCTGGATAAGTGTGCTGTATGACTGTGCTGTGTTTATTGATGCTCAAAATCATCGAACTGGGCTGCATATGTCTCAAACAGATCAGCCGCTGACACCAGATAAACTACTTTTGAAGAATTATTTGGGGAATGGTAGTACTTCAGTTGTCCGGCGCTCAGTATTGGAACAGTTTGGTGGGTTTGATGAACACTTGAAGCGGATGGTCGATCATGAATTGTGGATTCGCCTTAGCCATGCTGGTCACCAGTTCCAACGGGTTCAGGGTGTTTTGACAGAGTACCGGATCCATGAAAATAGCTTGACTGCGGATACTGAGCGTATGTTGCAAGGGTTGAAAGTGTTTCTATCTCGAGTTGCTTCATACGCACCTGAGAGAGTTGAACGATTAGAATCGCTTGTCATGGCCTGTACTCACCGATGGATGGCTCGGGCGGCCTTCATGCAAGGCCATTACTTAGAGGCTCGCCAACATATGGTCAGCTCCCTTCACTATTCTCCCACCGTTTTGTGGGAGGATCCCCGTGCCTTACTTACGTTTTTGGCGATTAGCCTTCAAGTAGTCACCCCAGCCCCGCTATTTAAAGCTGCAGAGTCTGTGGGACTTTGGAGTGTTTCTCAATGGTTTAAGTGGCAGCGCTCTCTGGTAGCTCCATCTAGTGTGAAGTGAAGGATCCTGTTGAATAGTGGTTAGAGGTTACAACAATGGTTTCAGCTGCAGAACTAACAGTGTTTCATCCTTGGAGGCCAAAGTCTTTACCCCTTCGTCTCGCCCGTACGCTGTGGTTGGAAAAGTGGATATGGCTAATAGCTCTCCCACTTATTCTAGGGCCTTCTGCCCACTTTATTCGTAGGATCCCTGCAAGCTATCAATCCCGAGCTGACATCTTAATTGAATCCCCTCAAAGCACCGAACGTCTGGTGTCTGCTACATCGACCCCAGTTGGAGTCGGGCGATTGGAGTCGGTAGGAAACCGAGTGAATCCTATCCGTAATCAGTTAGCAATATTAAAGTCTCGTCCCTTATTTGAGCAGGCTATGAAGGAGGCTAATATTGCAGGTGTATCTTTCAATCAACTGTCGGCGAGGGCTGTGTCTGGTACTGATGTTATTCAAATTCGATATACATCAGGATCCCCAGAATTATCCCAAACTGTAGTCGAAGCTGTTACTCGGACTTACATCCAGGAAAATCTTGAGATGAATCGCTCGAAGGCGACTACAGCTAGACAATTTATCGAAAATCGCCTGCCTGAACTCCGTACCAAGCTCGACATTGCTCAGGATCGCCTCCAAGCCTTTCAAGAACAGTATGATTTTCTAGGGACGTCGGCAGAAACTCAGGAAAGCAGTCAGGCCGTGAATCGAATTCAGGATCGAATCCATCAGCTTCAAGCTGATCTAAGTTCGATAACCCAACAGATTGAGACTGTTAAGACTCAACTTCCCACAGAGCTGAATTCTACCTTCCGAATGGCAGGATTGTTAGAGGATCCTAGTTATAAACAGATTCAAAGTCAGTTACTCAATGCTGAAACACAGTTAACTGAATTAAAGTCTAGATACACAGATGAGAACCCACAAGTCCGGAGTGCTCAAGATAACCGTGATCAGCTGAGGGTAATGTTGGATGAGTTTACAACTCGATTGGCAGGTGATTCAATCAATTCTCTTGACATTGGCCTAGATCCATTGCGTCGGAATTTAGTTCAAGAGTGGTTTGAGCTTGAGAACCAGCGGCAATCTCAGTTAGCTCGTTTAACAGAACTCCAGAAACAACAAGCAAGCTTAGTTCAACGCCATAATCAGATGCCTGATTTGATAAAGCAACATAGCCGTTTACGATCTGAAGTTGATGAAGCAACTCAAACCTACCTAGCATTTTCAGATCGATATACAGCGAGTCAAATTGTGGAACAGCAGAGTTTTGGTAATGTCAGGGTGCTAGAACCTGCCCGAGTCAATCGAAACCCTGTTGCTCCTAATCGAGATGTTTTGTATGCACTGGCTGCAGTTATCGGTATCGGAATCAGTCTAGGACTTGTTTGGATTCGCTGTCTTCTTGATAATCGATTAGGGGATCCTGGTGCTTTACTCGAAAGCTTTCCACTAACTATCATAGGAGAAATTCCGAGCCAAAGTCATGGACGTTTAATCGAGACTCCAACATCAGAATGGCCTCAATTGCTACCCCATTACCAACTACTACAAGCTCATGTGAGAATGCTACCTCGATCAGCACAAGTTGTCAGTATTTGTAGCTGGACTGGACTTGAAGGGGGATCCATTGTGGCCGAAAATTTAGCCTTGCTTGAAGCTCAGTCAGATCGGCGAGTTCTGCTAGTGGATACCCAAGGATCAACTGAAAGTCGATCGGTACTCAAAAGCTGCCAAATTGATGATTCTGTAACTATTATTCCCACTGATAGCAATCATTCTAGATTATTAAAGCATCAGCTCAAAGGCTTTGATGTTTTAATTCACTCAGTTACTGCAACACTAATGTTTTATCAAGAGTGGCTTATACTCATGGATCGATTACGAAATGATTATGATCTGATCTTGATTGATTGCCCACCTGTTCAACACGGATCTCAAGCTACCTTGCTCGCGTCTTTATCTGATGGCGTTATTTGGGTAACTTCACCAGCGGTACTGGGTCGACGGGGTGCTGAAGCGGCCGCCGCAGGGATCCATACCTGGACTACTCGCTTACTTGGGCAGGTCATCGTTGAAGGGAATCATCCCCTCCAGCCCTTACCCTCTGTAGGGTCACGCTTGCAACCTACGCTTGCTGCTGTTTAATCCCATGACTGTAACTGAAGGTCTCTTCAATGGTATTGAGTGTCAGTCCTATAGTGCCAAGAGCATGGCCTAACAGTGCAAAGGTACAGCAAGTCCCTTTTCAACCCGATCGTTTAGGTGAGGGATTGATCTTCTGGACATTAGTACTTGTGCCGGTATGGTGGATTCTAGGGATTCAAATTGTGGTTTATCCCCTCGTTGGCTGGTACTTACTTTATCGAAGTTTGCAAACTTCCTCTCGGCCTTCTGTGCCGTTTGGTTGGCATATTTGGGGGCTTTACTCAAGTGTTTGGCTTGTTTCCATAATCTACAACCTAGGGCGAGGAGTTGCTGAATTAGGGCGAAGCGTCACGGCCCTGGGATCCGTCATAGGAATCTGGTTCTTAGCCTTAGCTCTCTGGTATGCTATTCGTGCTTTGAATATCCGTCTCACTGTTATTGTGAGAGCTCTATGTATTGTGGGTCTGTGGCAATTACTCGCTGTTTTAGTTGGGGAAAGCCACATTGCTTTAACAGGATCTATCCTCAAAACCCAAAGTTTAGTCACAACGTTAATTCCTGCCATTCCAGCTCGTGTCTTTTTTGATGCTGGACTCTATGGTCTTGATGATATTGGCTGGGACATAGAACTCGTCCCTCGGTTGCGCTCCTTTTACTACTGGTCTCCCTTAGCAGGGACTATGAGCATCATTATTGCCATGGCGGCTCTACTGGAAAGAAAGCCCTTTTGGAGAGGAGCTGCTCTCCTTGGCAGTCTCGTAACGGTCTGGCTGGCTGCCGCTCGCACAGGTCAAGTGGGTATGGCGCTCGCACTCATACTTGCTACCGGTCTTGGTGATAGCCGCATGGGTAAACGGATCCTGCCTTGGACTGTAGTCCTCACTTCCGCACTTTCACCGTTTCTTCTCAATGGCCTTTACCAGTACTTTTTCACGTATCGCAGTGACTCTGCAGCAGGTCGCTTAGCCCTCTATTCAGAAACATTCCAAGCTTTTCTACGCTCACCCTGGATTGGATACGGGACCTACGGCCGCTCTGACAGTGTTTCTGTTCCTCTAGGATCCCATTCCCAGATTTTTTCAACCCTTTACCATACAGGTATCTTGGGTAGTGCCTTGATTGTGGTGGCTTGGATTTCTCTAACTATCTGTATCTTCAAGAGAAGCTGGCGCTATCCTGCTCTATCACCCGTGATGGGATTGTGGACAGGGTTCTCCTTTCAAATGCTAAGTGGTGAGCTCTCCGCTGCCAGTGTCACTGTCTTTTCAGTTGCAGCAATATTAGGTTCCCACTGGAACCAATCTGAGGTTTTTGCTTACAAAGATGCATATAGTTGGCTCCCGAACTTTTACTCAGATTTACTAGATGCCTCACCAACACCTTGGCAAGCACTTCATTGTTGGTATGCAGGACTATCCCCACGACTAACACACACCGTACACCATCTCTGAGGTTCTCATGAAACGACGAACAGCACTGGGATTTATAGGGGGGTGTATCACCACCGCCTGTGGAGCTAGTTCAGGATCCAGTAGCCCCACTCCTACCAGTCAGTTGAGTAGCCAGACGCCTCTCCTACCGGCTTACCTGGGGCTCAACGTTGGGACTGAAATGAACTGGACTGCTCGCCGGGATAGCTTGCTCCCCTACTACCAGGATGCTGGTGTTCAATGGCTGAGAGTGTGGTACAACTGGGCCTCAATTGAAACGGATCCTGGATCCTACAATCTCAACTATGTCAGACCCGCTCTAACACTTGCGCAGGAAAAGGGATTTCGCGTTACATTTGTGGTGTGGGGAACGCCTGATTTTGCAGGCAACGGAGCCTTGGCTTCAGATCCGGACCCAAATCATTTTCGTCGTTATTGTGAGTGGCTTAAAACTAATCTCGCAGATGTAGTTGACGCCTGGGAGATTGGGAATGAAACCAACCTTGAAAAGTACTTCACTGGAACTCCGAGGGACTATGTTGAGACTCTGGCCCGAGCCTACCCCATCTTGTCTGGGGAGCAGTTAGTTATTGCTGCTGGTCCAAGTGGGGCGTCGAAGCCAGACTACTGGCAAAGCTTGATTGACAACGAACTAGAAGACTTTTGTGATCGTGTCAACCTCCATCCCTATCAAAAGGATCCTGATCGGGTTTTGAGACTGGTAGATGATTTCAAGCAACGGACAACAAAGCCTCTCTGGATCACTGAGCTTGGGCTTAACACCAATGTTAGAGGCGAGGAGGGGAAAGCTAGATTCACTGCCACTTTACTCCCAGAATTAACAGACAGAGTTGAAACCATTCACTGGTACCGCAGCATCCAGGGAGATAGGATCCATCCCCAAACTTTTGGACTCCTGCATGTCGACAAAGAAACTAATGAAATTACTCGTTTACCCGCTTATGACGCTTACAAAGCCTTTGCTCAAAGTCAGGTGTCGCTATGATGATGACCTCGCTGTCAACCAGCCCATCAAACCAATTAACCACCAATCCCCATGTCATACACATTGTATGGGACCGAAAGGTTGGGGGTGTTAACTCAACCTTATCAGGACTCATCAACTCACCCCTTCAGCAGGAGTTTAACTTTCAAGTGTTGGCACTTAAGGAAGATAACCCAATTCAAGCTGCTGCTCAAGTGCAGCCTGCACTAATTGTTTGCCACCAGCCCTCACGATTCAAAACCATCTTTGATCTAATGCAATTAAGGCTCAGGTGTCCAAACTCTAAGATCATTATTCATGAACATGGCTATTCGGAAGCCTACGAAGCATATCAAGTGAGATCACGAGCTCGGTTTCATATTGCGCTGCGGCAGTGTTATGCCCTTGCAGATCGGGTTGTTGCTATTTCCCAAGCACAAGCTCAATGGATCCTTAGCCGACGCTTAGCAGGATCCTCAAAAGTTACTCTGATCCATCAATGTCCTCCACTTATCGACTATTTGAATATCCCGGTTAAGCCTCTATCCTCTCCATTTGTTTTAGGAGCCTATGGACGATTTTGCAAGCAGAAAGGATTTGATATTCTGATTGAAGCCTTGAGACTCATCTCAGATAAGCCAATTAAAGTTTATCTTGGAGGTACAGGTGATGATTACAACTTACTCCAGCAACAGAATCATGATCTACCTTTCATTCAATGGGTAGGTCAAGTGACAAATGTACCTGAATTTCTCAAGCATTGTGATGCGATTGTGATTCCCTCTCGATGGGAACCTTGGGGAAATGTCTGTGTGGAAGCTAAAGCAGCCGCTCGGCCTGTACTTGTAGCAGATGTTGATGGCTTATCTGAGCAGGTTGATACCTGTGGTGTCAGGATCTCCCCTAATGATCCTAATATACTAGCTGATTCAATCCAAGATATGCTTAAGATGACCCAAGATAAACTTCATACTATGGGAATATCTGGTCGTCAAAGTGTTGTGAAAAACTGGGATATCTATATTGAGAGCTGGAGATCCTTGATGAGAAAACTTATTTTTAAGCCTGGAGGCTGCCAATGAAACCTTTAGTCACTGTGCTCGTGCCTATCTACAATGGAGAGAAGACATTGCCTACCTTGTTAGAATCACTGACCAAAATCAATTATCCTCCAGGTAGGCTAGAGATTTTGATCGTAGATAATAACTCTAATGATAGGACCTCTGAACTGTTGGCAAAGACCTCATTTCGGATCCTATTTGAGTCCCAGCCTGGTGCAGGAACAGCACGAAATACGGGGATAAAAGCAGCTAAAGGTGAATTTATTGCTTGTACAGATGGGGACTGTATTGTAGATCCAGAGTGGATTAATCAGTTACTAGAAGGATTTGTAGACCCTAGAGTTGGGGCAGTTGCGGGTACCATACAGCCTTACGACTTAACGCATCCTATTGAATGGTATGAGGCTATTCGTCTCAAAAGTCCAGGTCATTGCACAAACCACTACCTATTTTTTCCGACAGCCTGCACAGCTAATGTTATGTATAGGACTCGGATCTTCTATGAATTTGGTGGCTTTCTCAATACTTGGGGAGGAGAAGAAACCGATCTCAACTGGCGAATGCAGCAAGATGGATCCTATCGAATTCACTTTCTCAAGACAGGTGGATTGGTCTACCATCGGTATCGACGGGACTTAGGTGCCTTTTGCCAGTCCCAAAAAGTCAAGGCTCGAGCCCAGGTCTATCTTCATCGGAGATGGAATCTGCATATTCCCACTGGACGCAAAGAAATAATCCGAATCATGGCTAGCTGTATTAACTTTTTTCCATCTATCTTAGTAAACAATTGGAAACGCCGATCACAGTTTTGGCAGGATCCTAGCACTCATCTAACTCATTCACTATGGGAGGCTTGGCTTGATATCTTAGTTCCTTGGATTCGATTTCAAGGCATTCGTGAGGCTTGGCAAAAGAAACTTGTATGACTAATTTGGAGTCACAACTGATGAACTTAACAATTTCTGTGATTATTCCCATCTACAATGGACAATCTGATTTGCCTGAGCTCGTACACAGGCTGTGTACTCAAACTATCCTCCCCGATTATGTGGAATATATTTTAGTTGATAATAACAGCAAGGATTTGACATGGAAGATGCTGCAGGAATTATCCACTCAAGCCTATCAAGATGGTTATCGACTGCATCCAATCCAAGAAGTAAAAATTCAAAGCTCGTATGCTGCTAGAAATGCAGGGATCCATGTAGCTCAAGGTGATATTCTTGTCTTCACAGACGTAGACTGTCGACCACAACCTGATTGGTTAGAACAACTGATAGCCGCATTTTCAAATGAAGATATTGGATTTGTGATTGGTGCTATCCAGGCACTAGATGGCTCCAGCTTACTAGAGCAATATGCAGCTCGGAAACAGACGTTATCCCATGAAAGTGCTCTGAGACACCCCTATAAACCATTTGGCAAAACGGCAAACCTAGGTGTCAGGCGTTCTGTGTTGGAGGAAATCGGTCTGTTTCGGCCTTATTTAACAACAGGTGGAGATGCCGATCTATGTTGGCGAATTCAACAAACAACACACTGGCAATTTGAAGTTGCTCCAACCGCTATTGTCGAACACCGTCATCGTCACGATTGGTACGAATTTCAGAAACAATGGCAGCGTTATGGTCGTTCCCATCAGTACCTACATGAGCTTTTCGGGACTCCGCTGGCGCCTAACTTGAAGATACATCAATACCTATACCGTGCTAGTCGATGGCTATTGAAGGAACTGCCACTGTCATTACTCAAGCTATTGAAAGGACAAGCAACTCCAATCGATACAGTGAGTCCTTTGATTCAGCTTCTTGCTCTTTACAATCAAGCTCAAGGCCAAAGAGAAGCTAGTTTACCGGATCCGGCACGCTACATTGAAGTACTAAAATCATGAAAGCAGTCCCAGCTGATGTAACCCAGGATGCTCATCTGTCCACAGAGCACCTACAGAGCTCCCTCAAACAGCGATTTGTGAAGGGAGGAGCGGTTACTTTGATCTCACAGTTACTGAAGTTCAGCTTGCAATTAGGATCCAATATCATCCTAGCTCGACTTCTGCTGCCAGAAGATTATGGTCTATTTGGAATGACTATCGCAATTACTCGATTTATCAGCTTATTTAAAGATCTAGGACTATCAGCGGCTACAATTCAGCGAAAGCAGCTCAATCATCAGCAAGTTAGTTCACTGTTTTGGGTTAATGTTGTAGTTAGTTTCTGTGTGTGTCTCATTACAGCAGCAATTGCTCCCTTGATAGCCTTCTTCTACCAGGAACCAATCTTAGTCAATATTACATTAGCTCTTTCCATTGGCTACTTGATGGGTGGATTAACAGTCCAACATCAAGCGATACTTAGCCGACAGATGCGATTTACAGAGCTAGGAATTATTGATGTCGCAGCAATGGCTTTGGGGATCCTAATTGCTATTTTACTAGGACTCAGAGGTTTTGGAGTCTGGGCATTAGTTCACATGCAATTGGCAACTGGTTTGACCCATTTAATTGGAGTCTGGATAACATGCCCATGGCGACCGGGTGCATTCCATGGCTTGAAGTCAGTAGGATCCCTTCTCATTTTTGGTAGAAACCTAACTGGCTTTAACATTATAAACTATATTTCCCGAAATATTGATAATGTTTTGATCGGACGTGTTTGGGGGGCTCAAGCCTTAGGATTTTATGCTAAAGCCTATCAACTATTGCTGCTTCCTATTCAACAGATTAATACACCGATTTCTAGAGTTGCTATTCCAGCACTTAGCCGACTAACCCATGATCCAGACCGATATCGGGCGGCTTACTTACGGATCCTGAAAAAAGTCTGCCTAATTACTTTACCTCTTATTGCCTTCATGATTGGGACATCTGACTGGCTAGTTTTATTCATATTAGGTCCACAATGGCAGGAAGCAAGTCATTTATTTGCTGTATTAGGTATTATGGCTTTTACTCAACCAATTGCTAATACAACAGGATGGTTATTCACAACCCAAGATCGGACTTGGCATCAATTCAAATGGGGTGTATTGGGAGGCGGTATCACAATAGGATCCATCATTCTAGGACTGCCATGGGGTCCCCTTGGAGTTGCTTTGGCCTTTAGCTTAAGTGGGCTTCTAATTCGTACCCCATTGTTATTCTGGTTCGTCGGTCGTACAGGTCCTGTCAAGACTACTGACTTCTATATTACGGTGGTGCCCTACTTATTTGCTGCCATTCTAAGCTTAGGATCCATTACCCTCTACCGGGTTATCAGTCCATCACCACATTTATTCTTGAACATCAGTTTTGGACTCATCATGACCGTACTGGTCAGCAGTGTAATTCTAGTATCCTTCCCCTCTAGTCGAGTAGAGTTAACAGAGTCTATCCAAGTGATTCACAATTATATTCAATCTAAGCAACAAAAGTGAGGAGCCCAGTTATGATATCTACTCAGGTCTTTCAATCTAAAGCAAAATGCTGGACTAAATTGACCCTTAAAGGACTTCTATCTACAGTCTTTATCCCTAAAATTCATCAACCTGTATTTGTGTTATCGGCTCCTCGTTCAGGGTCCAGCTATCTCTATGAAATATTGAAGCGAATGAACTCCCCCTTAGCTTACCTGCGAGAGAATGATCCAATGTGGTTTAAGTTTTTTCCTTATCAACGTCAAGTTATCCCGACAGACTATATCAGCATCCATGAACTTAATGATACCAATATTAAATCTATTCTGCTTTACTTACTAACTGAAGGATTCTTTGATCATAGTTACTCTAATAAAACTAAGGCTGCTCAAGATATATGGTGGAATGGATATTGTAATGGTCAGCCCCTACGATATATTGAGAAAACGATTGCTAACTGTTTTCACCTTGAGGTTTTACCCTATCTTTTTCCTGATGCTCTTTATATTCATCTGGTTCGCGATCCTCGCTCCTGTATCTCATCGATGATTGAAGGTTGGCAGTCTAACTTTTTCTGGAAACGTCCCATATCATTACCATTAGAGTCACAGATTACACATTGGTGTTATCCCCTACCACCTAATTGGATGTCAGTGGCCCATCTATCTCTCGAAGAAATCTGTGGCTGGAGCTGGATCCAACATAATCGCTATGTCATTGATAAGTTTCACCAGGATCCGACATTCCGGCAACACTACATGAGACTATCCTATGAAGATCTTTTATCTCATCCTCTAAGAGTTATTCAACGGATCAGTGCCTTCACTCACCTAGATATAACTGACAACTGTCTAGCTTATCTTGAAAGTAAGGATCCCAGCTGGACAACCATTTCAAATCCAAACCCAGACAAATGGAAGCAGAAGAATCCACAAGCGATCCACCGGGTTTTACCTATGGTTGCACCCATGATGCAAGAACTGGACTATACAATGTGAGATTATCATGAGAATTGCCTTTATAGTGAATCGGTTTCCTCGTCTATCAGAAACATTTATCCTCAATATGATTACAGGTTTGATTGATCAAGGTCACCAGGTAGATATCTTTTCTACTGGATTGAGTCACGAATCTAAGTGTCATCCAGACATTACTGCCTATCAACTCCTATCTCAAACGTATTACCGGCCTACTATTCCTTCTCATCCACTCAAGCAACTCTTCAAAGGATCGCTTCTCCTAGGCGCAGAGATTTATCGTAACCCTGAAACGCTGTGGCAAGCTCTATCCATTTACACTCAGTCTGGATCTGAGCTCTTTTTTTCGAGTTTGCCTTTCCTTAATCGAGATCCTTATGACATCATCCATTGCCACTTTGGCCCCTTGGGTCAATTAGCTATAAAATTAAGAAATCTAGGTATTATCTCAGGGCCAATCATAACATCGTTCCATGGTTATGATATTACTTCTTATTTGCAAGAGAAGGGTAACTCTACATATTCCCATTTGTTTGAACAAGGTGATCTTTTCCTTCCCATTAGTCACCACTGGAAATGTAAGCTTGTCAGCTTAGGCTGCTCTCCTGAGAGGATTGTAGTTCATCATATGGGCATAAACTGCTCCCAATTTTCATTCAATTCTCGTCAATGGGATCCGTCAGGACCTGTCCGACTTGTTAGCTGCTGTCGGCTTGTCGAGAAAAAAGGAATTCAATATGCAATTCAAGCAGTTGCCAAAGCTATCAAGACCTACAACTCTATTCACTATCAAATTATTGGGGATGGCCCCCTAAAGCCAGAGCTAAAAACTCTTATTCAAGCTCTGAATCTAAGTGAGCATGTAGAACTATCAGGGTGGCAAGATCAATCGGAAATCATTCGCAGCCTCAATAAAGCTCATATCTTCTTAGCACCAAGTGTAACCAGCCTATCTGGGGATCAAGAAGGGATCCCAGTTGCTATTATGGAAGCAATGGCTCACGGTTTGCCGATATTAAGCACTCAGCATAGCGGGATCCCTGAGTTGGTAGAACACGGCCAGTCGGGATACCTTGCGGCGGAAAGAGATACTGATCAACTTGCTTATTACCTGATTCAACTCCTCCAGGATCCTCATCGTTGGGTCCCCATGGGTTTATCTGGTCGTGCTCAAGTAGAGGCTAACTTTAACATTCAGGATTTGACTAAACAGCTCATAAGCTACTACGAACGATGTTGTTCTCACAGCAGTTTGACATCTTACTGTCACAGCTAATTTAACTAAGCATGAGACAAGTGACAAGCTGAAACCCAGACCTAGCCCGGAGTTGATCTACCACACCAAAGTAAATCAACTATAACTGACTTGTCATGAACTAACTGGGCAGAACTCTTGTGTTTATTGACTCACCATCTGAGCCGCTAAAGTAATTGAAGCCTTTAAACTTTCTGCTCTAGCGATCCCCTGACCAGCAATGTCGAAAGCAGTGCCATGATCGGGGGATGTTCGCACGAAAGGTAAGCCAATTGTTGTATTCACAGCCTGGTCAAAGGCCAACATTTTTACTGGAATTAAACCTTGATCATGGTAGAGCGCCAGATAGGCATCTGCGGCCTTGACTGCAGGATCCTGCCAAGCTCGGGCTGGGGTTACCCATAGGGTATCAGGTGGAATTGGACCTAAAACTCGTGCCTGTGTGTAGGACCGAAGCAACGGTGTTAACCACTCCACCTCTTCATTCCCTAAATGACCAGCCTCCCCACTGTGAGGATTTAACCCCGGTACTGCAATCACAGGGTCTTGAATTTGAAACGTGTGCTGTAGTGTATCTACTAACAGGTCCAACTTTTGCTTCAACAACTCTGGGGTCAAGAGGTCAGGAACAGTCCGCAACGAGATATGAGTAGTCGCTAATAAGACCTTTAAGATCCAATCTGAATGCGGGGATTGAGCGGCAAATAGCATGCCATATCGCTGCGTTCCACTCAATTGAGCGCACACTTCCGTTTGTCCTGGAAACTGGTGGCCCGCTTGATACCAGGCAAACTTAGCGATAGGAGCTGTGACGACACCGGCGACAGATCCGTCTAACGCGGCGTGAATCGCAGTTTTCAAATAAGTAAAGCTAGCTTCTCCTGAGTCCACATTTCCGAGCCCTATTTGAATTGCGCCTGACGTAGGACAGTCCACAATGTTGATCGCGACAGGATCCAACAGGGGCTCAGAGGTCCGTGATCGAAGCTGAGAGTAACATTTTTCAAGCAATGGGCGATGGCCAAAAACAGTGATGTGAGCCTGTTGATGAACCCACGGATCCGCCAGTGCTTTAAGCACGATTTCAGGTCCGATTCCAGCCGGATCTCCCAACGTAAGGGCTAGGCGAGGGCGTGAAGTCATAGCAACATCAGACAAAACACCTTCCTACTTTACTCGACTGGATCCCTCGCGAGTCACTTGATCGGGATGGATCCTTGGTATGCTTAGTGTCGCCAAACCATCCAGCAAGCCATCGAACCGCTTGTGATAGTGTATTCTGATGCGACCGGCCGGTTTGGGCATAGGATAAAAGCGTTCCCGATTAGCATTCCCAATTGAGGTATGACCCCATTAATGACATCAGGATCAACCCAACAGTGTCCGTTCGTGGCTGGCCCTCGAGTTGAGGATCCGAAACGCTTTGTGGGACGAGTGAGAGAATTGAAGCAGTTAGCCGTTTGGATGTCAGAGGCTCAGCCCATCAGTGTCAGCATCGTCGGACCGGCTAGGATCGGCAAATCGTCCCTCCTCTATCAGTTCAGCCAAGTATGGGACACCCTTGTTCAAAATCCCCAGAGTTATGCGGTTGTCTACCTTCCTTTAGCCGAACTACCTTGCCAAACTGAGGCTCAATTTTTTCGAGCCATCGCAGAAGCCCTACTGGCAAAGCCTCAAGTCAGCCGCAATCGAGCCCTCTCTGAACCCTTAAAATCCTTCATGGATCGAGGATCCTTTTCTGCGGCAATGGCCCAGTGGCGAGGACGAGGGATCCTACCAGTCCTGTGCTTGGATAATGTTGAGATACTCATCCAGAATCGTGAAACTTTTGATAATGGATTCTTTGATGCCTTGGAGTCTTTGATTCAGCGCCATTCCATTATGGTAGTGATGACCACACAATCAGGCTTGAAATCTCTTCAAAAGCAGTCTAAACTCCAGTCTCCTTTTTTTGAATCTAAACCCGTCCTTACCCTAGGCGAACTAGGAGAAGCCGATGCCCAAGCCCTGATCAGCCAAGGATCCCCTCCCATCCTATCCATCACAGAGCAAGCATCTGCCTTGCAGTGGGCCAAACGTCATCCCTATCATCTGCAATTAGCTGGGTTGTGTATCTGGGAGGCCCGTCAAGATAACTTGAATGTCGAGGACGCTCGGCGACTTTTCCGTCAGCAGACCCAAGGATCCCATCGTGGCTCCCTAGATTCACGACGTTGGTGGTCTCCCTTCCGTACTCTAGTGTGGGGATTACCCCTATGGTTCGGTCAGTATTCCACAATTCTGGGGGTCAAACCGGGTAGTTTTGGCAACTGGGTCGCGGGGATCCTTTTGATCATTGCAATTGAAGCTGTATTGTTACTGTATTTTAACTGGGATCAGGTTCAAGATATCCTGCGAACATTTCAAGAGAATTAAGCCCCTAGAGCATTCAAAGTCAGTGGCTTAGTCTCCATTAGTCGATCCATAGGCAAAGGGTGGACTCCAAGGTCTCCAAGGTGCAGCTACATGAGTCTGAATGCTGGAGTAGATCGAACATAAGATCTCTCTATCATTGACATCTGTAAATTAATATTTACCCTTCTACATAAGCTGTCTTACTATTAAGCCATGAAAACAAGGGGCAGGATTCAAGATTAACCATTGATGGCTTAATGTTGATGGCTTAATGGTAACTATAGCTTGAGCCTGAATGTCTTACTCCTATGTAGTAATAAAAATGACATTGATCGATCGAAGATTGTGATTGATCACCCCTGATCTTGCATTTGCCCCATTTACTTGAACTATCCATGACACATCTCACTACGTCACCACGTAGGTTCTCGATCGCGGCAGCAACCTACGCAGCCGGTCGAACGAGATAGACGATCTTCACTTCAAGGAGGAATGACAACATGGATTTTTTGTCCGATTTCTTGATGAACTTTTTAGCAAAGCTACAGTCCCCAACACTTGGGTTTCTGATGGGTGGTTTGGTCCTTGCTGCTGTTGGTAGTCGACTGGCCATTCCAGATGCGATCTATAAGTTCATCGTCTTCATGCTGCTCATTAGAGTGGGACTGAGCGGCGGCCTTGCAATCCGTGAGGCC
>CAYUEE010000016.1:0-53191 GCA_964443615.1 uncultured bacterium
ATCCGGTTAACCGTGGCTCCATCCGTTCTAGAAGGGTGATAGTGTCTCCTGCCTCTACTAGAGTACCTGGGCTCCAGCCGTGAAAGGGTGACTGGGCTGGTAAAAATCCCACTGTTTCTGGAGAGTCGTAGTACAGCAGACGAGAAGTTCGTTTGTGCATGAGATAGGCTGGTATCCGATCGAATCGGTCACCTGGTTCTACCTCATAGCGAACCACCTGTAAGGGACATCCGTCGATGCTAAACGCCCCAATCGTTTGTTCCCCGAGAGCGGCCATTGAAAACGCTGTCGCTGACAATTGTGCGGGATCATAAGCCACGAAATTCCCTAATCGAGGACCCAGCAACTGATTCAAATTGTGCTTACTTGACCGAACGACTAACCGCACATCGGGATTCAACTTGCGAGCCGTAAACGCCGCTTCAAGATTGGTTCCTTCATCGGAGGTTACTAACAAGATTGATCGACAGGCTTCGATCTTAGCTTGTAGTAACACCTTCTCATAGCGACAATCACCCAACACTAACTGCTCTTCATTCAGCCCCTCCAGGATCCCATTGGTCTGCCAAGCCTCAGGATAGGCCACATCAATTGCAATGAGATGGACGCCAAAGTCCCGCAGCGCTGCGATGCATTGCTGACCCAACTGCCCTAATCCACACACAATAAAGGAGTCCTGCCGGTCCTGTTGTACTCGCATTGGCAACGGATCCGACTCGTGCACCCAGACCGTCTCATCCCAAACGGATCCGTTTAGCGTGCCTTGAACTTGGATCGTTTCAATCTCGCGAGACAACCCCAACTCTTGCAAGCAGTGATGTAGCGTTTGGAGTAGCTCTAAGGGTTGGGGGATATTCACCAGAGCCAGATCTGGACTCACTTGAATTATCAAAAAGGGATCCTGATGCACATGCACCTGGATCATCTGCTCCTGCAGTAGAGCATTGAGCCATTGACTCAGAGCGGCTGGGTTGCCTTGCTTGGCTAATGACAGCACATCGTTCCCGATCACGCGAAAGCCCCACAGTCGTGTTAGACAAAACGGCATCAGTTCTAGGATCAGCCTGCCTTGTCTTGGCTTATTTCTCAACTCTGACTTTTTCGTCTATAATGGCAGATAGACAAATCGGGGGCGTAACGGTTTCGACGGGATAGAGAAATCGAGCTACTGATACAGGCCGGGACTGAGCTAATCCCGCATAAACTGGCTCAGCACAAATAGGTGCAAACAACATCGTTCCTTTCGCTCGCAAGCAAGCTATCCTAGCTGCTTAATCTTTAAACTTAACAAATAAGTTAGCGAGCACTGACTGAGGATCCTATTAAATCAGTTGGTAACCCCAATAGGTGCAGTTGAGGCGAGTATGGATTGAAACCTCAACTAAAGAACTAAATCCACAGCCCGTCGCTAGGCTCAATGGCGACTATCTGCCTAGGAGACCACTAGGCTAAGCCTGTGAATGAGGTTACTCTTAGTATCTAGGTCCGGACATGGGTTCGACTCCCATCGCCTCCATCTGAAATTCTTCTTGCTGGTCTAGGGGTATCACCTCTAGGCACTTCTAGCAATGAGATTTAGGTTACTCAGCCGAGCATTACGCAACCCGAGCTGAGTTGAATCCTAAGGATGGGTCTCAGGGCTTATCAATGGAAATCCCTCTAGAAATCCCTTGCTTATGGGAATATCTTACTGACAGCTCACCCCTGCTGTGTCGGCCATCGCAATGTCGACAGTCTCTGACTCTCGCTGCTCATGATAGCTGTCTAGGAATTCTCGGGATGTCACCTTGCCCAAGCTAGTCTCTAGCTTAGAGGTGGTCTCCACACAACTGGGTCCCGAGGCATCAATAACGGATTCTGTAATCTGGCCATCGGGGCCAATGTGGTACTCAACTCGCTGATACTGGGACATGGATCCGGACACCTAACCTAGTCTAAACATTACGTATCATCCTAACCGCAGTCTCCCACTTCTCAGGTCGCGTTTCCGGATCCGCCTGTTTTGTATTGGTCAGACCCGAAAATCTTAAGAAAACCCTAACAAGAGGCGTTACATTAAGAGATGAATCTGTAACGATCTGTTTTCCCCGAGCTGCCGTGCCACACGATCCTCTCTTTGACATCACCACCTATAACCCCAAAGCCATAGCTCGCTACTACCGTTGGCGTGTCTTTACGGTGTGGGCCCGAGCACTTACTGTTCTCCTGAAGTTTTCCTGGTTTGGCTGGGGAATCCTCTGGGACCGTTGGAGCGGGCAGACAGAGGCCAATATCGCCCAGCGAGCTAACCAAATTCGCAAATCACTTGTTGATCTAGGACCCAGCTTCATCAAAGTGGGTCAATCTCTCTCTACCCGTCCAGACTTGGTGCGTAGAGATTATTTAGAAGAGCTGACGAAACTGCAGGATCAACTACCTGGATTTCCCTCCGACCAAGCCATGGCCAAGATTGAGCGAGAGTTAGAACTGCCTGTTGACACTTTGTTTGCAGAGATCAGTTCTGAACCGGTAGCCGCAGCGAGTCTAGGCCAGGTTTACAAAGCACGGTTACATTCCGGAGAATGGGTTGCGGTTAAGGTGCAACGCCCCCAATTAGAGCAGCGCCTCAGCTTAGATCTACATCTCATCCGCTGGGCTTCCACCTGGATTGGTCCCTTCCTACCTCTAAATATTGGCCGATCCCTAACGCAGATTGTGGACGAGTTTGGGACTAAGATCTATGAGGAAATCGACTACTTAAACGAAGGCCGGAATGCGGAGTGCTTTGCAGATTACTTTCTTAATGATCCTGATGTTCATATTCCCAAAATTTATTGGGCGTTCTCGAGTAAGCGGGTGCTGACACTGGAATGGATTGATGGCATTAAGCTAACTGATGCTAAGCGTGTTAAGGAAGCAAATCTAGACACTCAAAAATTGATCAGAACCGGCGTCGTCTCATTTTTGCGGCAACTGCTGGAGTACGGCTTTTTCCATGCGGATCCTCATCCGGGTAATCTGTTTGCCCTTCGAGATGGCCGTATGGCGTTCATTGATTTCGGCATGATGGATCAGCTCAGTGCAGAGATGAAAGAGTATCTGGTAGATGCTTTAGTTCATTTGGTGGATCGGGACTATCATGGCCTAGTAGAAGACTTTCAACATCTCAGTTTTTTGATTGAGGAAGTAGACACGAATGCTCTAATCCCTGCCTTGGAAAAGGTCCTGGACAATGTATTGCTGAAAGATGTGACGGAATTTAACTTCAAGACAGCAACGGACAACTTTTCCGACTTAATGTATCAGTATCCTTTCCAGGTGCCCCCGAATTTTGCACTGGTGATTCGTTCACTCGTGACCTTGGAAGGAGTAGCCCTCAGTCTTGACTCGAACTTCCAGATCGTTGCGGTAGCTTACCCGTATGTAGCGAAACGGTTGTTGACCGATGAATCCCCTCGTCTGCGGGCTCGGTTGACCCAGGTATTAGTTAAAGATGGCAAATTTTATTGGAATCGGCTGGAGAATTTGCTGGAGATTGCGAAAATCGATGGCGATCTGAATTTGGTCCCCACTGCCCGCATGGGGATTCGGTATTTGGCCTCCGAGGAAGCAGAAGATTTACGACGGCAGGTGATCCTGGCCTTAACCGAAAATGAGCGTCTCCAAGTACCTCGGATCCGTCGGTTGTGGGAATTAGTGGAGGGTGACTTTACCGCTGAGCAATTGTGGAATCTGGCCATAGTCACCGCTAGTGAAACGTTGCCAGCAGCCATTCCTGAGTCTGTTACAGAGGGATGGGATCAATTGAAGGCTGATGTTGAGCGCTATCTGCACAATGCTTCTGAGCTAAGTTTGCCGCTGGTCGGTTCGTTGAATCAACTTCTTCCACCTCGTTGACCAAGCTAGCCAGAAGGGTTGTAGCAGGAGGATCCGTTAGCTATTTGATCGGAAGCACAAATGTCAAATCGGAATCAGTTCGTTGCAGGATTAGTCATCGGATCCCTTATCGGTGGTTTAACGGGGGGACTTGCGGGTGTGCTCTTGGGGAGGCGCAGGCGTCAAGATCATTCAGTGGATTTGGCAGGCTGGGAGGCTGATACTGACGATCAAAGCCCAGAGGAGCAAAGCCCAGAGGATCGAAAACTACAGGGTCAAAGACCAGAGAATCAGGACCTAGGGGCTCAGGACTCAGAGGATGATGCTAACGACACTTCAGAGTCCCATCTCAGCCTTACATTGTGCTCAGAGGATAGTCACAAGGTTGGGTCACTGTTGGATGGAAGTCATCTTGAGCCAGGAGATGGATCTGCAACAGTCCCCACCGGGAAGCGCCAACAGGTGACGCAACGGATTGCTCAACTAAACCAACTGTTGCGAGAGACGCAAACTTAATCTTAACGACGGATCCCCTAATTACTTTAACCCCTACCCTAACTTTTGATCGGAACATGACACACTAAAGTGCGGATGAACTTGCTAGCCTGTAGACGGCTATTGTCGTACACCCACAAAACACTCAAGCCTATGTTGATCTTGATTTCTTCCTTTATCCAGTTCCTGCAGCTGTACATGATCCTGCTTGTGATTCGGATTTTGCTGAGTTGGTTTCAGGTGGATTGGTCAAACCCAATCTTCTCGACCTTAAGCCAGTTAACAGATCCTTACCTCAATCTGTTCCGTTCGATCATTCCGTCGCTGGGTGGGTTTGATTTCTCCCCCATCTTGGCATTTTTGTTAATCCGTTTCATGATCACACTACTATCGTCTGCCCTATAGTTTAATCCGTTAGGCTTGGCGATAATCGTCTGTTGGCGTCCAGGAGTGCGGATTAGGTTTGAAGTTGATAGTTCAGATCAACCATCCGCGGCAATTAGCCTGCTCCTGGACTCTGCACATCCCCGAAAAGTATAGACTTGAGGACCCAACACGTAATGGATCCAGTATTAGATCTATGGTGGATGGTTCCAAAATTATGACTTCAACATTTGAAGGCATTCAAGTAGAGCCGCTGAATCGGCTACAGCCCCGAAAACACCACCTTGCATGGTTACCATCTTCAAGGCGGCTAGGTGATTGCCATAGTCCGTAGCACCGGTACAATCAGACAAAACTAGGCATTCATACCCTCTATCGTTGGCCTCTCGCATTGTCGTGTGGACGCAGACATCCGTGGTAATGCCTGCCAAAATGATGTTTTGAATACGCCTTTGCTTGAGCAAAAGATCCAAATCCGTCGCGAAAAAGGATCCTTTCCCTGGCTTGTCAACGATGGGCTCTCCGGAGAGAGGCTGCAATTCTGGAATAATTTCCCATCCAGGCTCACCGCGCACTAGAATCCGACCGCAGGGACCCGGATCACCGATACCGGCCCCGATTTGTTGTGAGCGCCATCGTTTATTGGGTGGGAGATCAGAGAGGTCAGGACGATGACCCTCACGGGTGTGCATGATGTGGAAGCCGTGCTCTCGGCAAACAGCTAATGCTCGTTGAATCGGCTCGATCGGGGCGCGAGTCAGTGTCAAGTCGTAGCCCATTACATCGACGTAGCCCCCCTGACCGCAGAAGTCCGTCTGCATATCGACGATTAAGAAAACAGTGTTGTCGGGTCTGAGATCGCCGTCATAGGGAAATGAGTAAGGATCGGCAGTGATGTAACGAGACATCTAGATCTCCTCTGAGCACAGACAAGTCAGTCATACACAAGTTAGGCATCCGCATTGTGGCTCCTCCGCAAGCGGCTACTGATCCAGAGTGTCAGGTTGGTAGAGCTAGAACCGTTCTAGATTAACAGTCAAGCTCAACCTGATATGCTGACTACCGTAGGTCGCGAATGGATCCAACTGTAGAGTCAAGCGTGTGGCGTCTGTCCGCAAGTCTCTAACCAGGATCCTGGTGCGATCACATCAGGATTGGATAAGCCGCCTGAGATAGGTGATTAGGAGACCCTGCGAATGGAACCGACCCGTACTCGCAAACGACTCGTTATCAAAATTGGAACCTCAAGCTTAACGAATGCCGCAACAGGAGCTGGGATCCGTCTAGCTATACTAGGTCCATTAGTTGAGGTTTTAACTGAATTACGACGAGAGCACTATGACGTTATTTTAGTAACATCCGGAGCTGTAGGGGTAGGGTCCGTTTGTTTAGGTTTAAAGCAGCGACCTAGTACAATTGCGGAAATTCAAGCAGTTGCTGCTGTGGGGCAGGGACGACTCATTCGATTGTATGATGACCTCTTTTCAGCGTTGGGACAACCCATTGCTCAGGTGTTACTGACTCGGGATGACATGAATAACCGTAAGCGTTACGTCAATGCCCACCACACTTTTGAACAACTGCTAACGATGGGCGTAATCCCGATTGTGAACGAGAACGATACGGTCGCTATTGATGAACTCAAGTTTGGGGACAATGACTCTCTCTCTGCTTTAGTGGCCAGTATGGTGCAGGCAGACTGGCTCATCCTACTAACAGATGTTGACCGACTTTACTCAGCTGATCCTACTAGGGATCCAGAAGCTGAGCCCATCGACGTGGTGCCGCCAGGAATATCCTTACAGGTGAATGCAGAATCAAATGGTAAGAGTGGTTGGGGGACAGGCGGCATGGCAACCAAATTGATGGCGGCACGGATTGCTACTGCTGCTGGAGTGACAATGGTCATTATGAGCAGTCAACACCCAGATCTAATCCCACAAGTTTTGGAGGGAGAGTCCATCGGTACTCGGTTTGATCCCGACCCGTCTCCAGCTAGTGCCCGTAAGCAATGGATTGCCTATGGGTTGGTACCGGAAGGATCCTTAATTCTTGATGAGGGGGCTGTGCATGCCATTGCGCAGAAAGGACGGTCACTATTGCCAGCTGGGATCCTGCAGGTGGTTGGAGTGTTTGGCGCAGGAGCCGCAGTGAGTTTGTGTGATCCAGAGGAGCAGGAGATTGCCCGGGGTATTGTCAACTATGACTCAACAGAAGTGGACCTGATTCGGGGTAAGCAGAGTGACGAGATTGAAATGATTGTTGGGTATCAAGGGGCTAGTACAGTAGTCCATCGAGATGATTTAGCATTACTGGAGATTTGTCCCTAGTTGCGATGTAGATAACTTTGATCCTAAAGATCTGGTTGGTAATATATCAGAGTTGTACATTCCAGACCGAGACACCAGGATGGCCTCAACCTTTTCCTTTGATGTGGTAAGTGAGTTTGATACCCAAGAACTCGTCAATGCTGTTGATCAGACCCGGCGAGATATTCAGTCTCGCTACGACCTCAAAGATACCCAGTCCGAAATCTCACTAGACGATGATGCGGTTACAATCACAACTAGCAGCGATCTTGCCCTGCAATCGATTCGTGACATCCTGTCCACCAAAGCGGCGAAGCGAGGCCTAGATCTTAAAATTTTCGAGCCCGGCTCTCCTGAACCTGCTAGTGGAGCCCGTGTACGTCAGGTTATCACCCTCAAGCAAGGTATCGACCAAGTCCTAGCCAAACAGATTTCTAAGGACATTCGCGATAACATGAAAAAGGTGCAGGCCTCTATTCAAGGAGATGCAGTGCGAGTGTCGGCGAAAAGCAAAGATGAGCTCCAGGCTGTCATTCAGCTCTTGCGTCAAGGCGACTATCCCGTGGCACTGCAGTTTACCAATTATCGTTAACGCTCTGGCTTCCGTGGATTCTGGCTTCACTACGACGCCATAGCTGGGATCCCGAGGTGGACTGCTTGCCCTTCACTCAGGATCCAACAATTACCAGTTAGTTCAGGGATGCATTTTATCGAGACTTGGCTTTCAACGATCCAGCCCAAACAGTCTCCATCAGTTACACGAGTATGGGGCACTTCATGCCAGTCGGCCTCAAAAGGAATCGTGTAAAGGGGACCTTCAGAAGAAACCACGATTCGACAGCGAACGGTTATCTGAGGCTGACTCTGCCGAAATAGGCTGACTAACGGAGTCCACTGAAAGATACTACTCATCAAACTTACCTAGTAATGTACTCGGCAACTCTACGTACTTCCACTGTAGACAATTTTCCGGAGAAAATCCTCTTATTTTTTACGCATACAGTTCCGCATTATCATGGAAATAATAGGGGATTCACGCTCCACTAAGACTTATATTCATCCCCTAACCTGGGTGGCCAGCTCGGTAATGTAAATGGGCGGTCTTCTCCATCAAGTAGGTGACGAATGCCCATTGCTCCTAGATGATGTAGTTACCGATGTATCAGGATTATGAAATGTCAGAGTGGGACTATCGTTGTTATAATACTGATTGTAATATTTGCTGTAATCGGATTCCGCTGAATTCTCATGAACTTGATTGAGCACAGTCCCGACCCAATTGATGGCGGGATGAGACAAGTGTTCAGTGGCGCGGGCCAAACTGGTTTGCTCACAGGATCCTAATCCCACTACAAGAATGGTGCCATCGACCTGGGCAGCCAAACTATGGGTATCAGCTAGTCCGATTAGAGGAGGAGTATCTACCAAAACATACGAGTACTGCTCGCGACACGCCTCCAGAACTTGACTCATCTTCTCTGAGTTAATCAAGGTTAGAGGGTTGGGAGGTTGGGGTCCTGCTGTAAGGAGATCCAGCTGGTTGGGAATAAGTGTGTAGAGCATGGACTGCCAGGAGCGTTCGGTTGCAATAGCTGTACTCAGGCCGTAGGCATTCGACTCCTGAATAAAGTGATGGAGTGTCGGGTGGCGCATGTCTGAATCAATCAGTAGGACGCGATGACCTAACTCAGCCAAGGCACATCCCAGTAGATAGGTCAATGTTGATTTCCCTTCACGAGGTAGGGCAGAGGTAAAAGCAAGTACCTTCACTTGACCACTAGAGCCCAGATAGCCCAAGTTGAGAGCCATTGCTCGAACAGATTCGGCTAAGTGGAAGTGTTGTCGAGATTGTCGCCGTTCGCTCTGAATCGTGGTCTGACAAATCACCAGCTTCGGAACGTAGGGAACTTGGCCTAGCTGAGGTGTTGGAAGTAGCGAGCGCGCTTGCCCCGTGGTTGTAATGGTTTGGGCTCCTAGTTTATCGAGTAGAACAGCGAAAATTACGCCCAGAACTAGGCCTAACATACTCCCTAACATTAGATTACGCTGAGTATTGGGAGCAATCGGAGTCCTTGGTAAGGCAGGAGGTTCCAGGATCCGCCAGGGAGAAATCTCTTGAGCCTCAGTGATCCGGAGTTCCTGTAGCTGCCTTTGAAAGGTATTAACTAATTCAGTGTTCAGTAGATTCTGACGAGTGAGCTCTGCGTAGCGTTCTTCCAACTGAGGGATCAATTCAAGCTGTTGATCTAAAGTTAATTCGACCGATACTAAACTTTGTAGTCTAGTAGTTTCTGCATCAAGCTGGATCTGAACTTGCAGCCACTGACTGGCCAGAGTTTGCTGTAGGCTACCAACTTCTGGCGTTAAAGACTGAGCTGATGCCAAGATTTCAGACCCTACCGTTGAGGGGTCAAGAGGAACTGGATCCGCAGCACTCTCTGTGAATGCACTGTCGGTGGATATCCGATCCACAGAATCACGTAGAGCAGGAACATTACTGAGGGAGGGGCTACTAGAGTTACTAGTTTCGGCTCCCGTTCGTATCGCAGATGCAACAGGCGCTGAGGTTAACCTGTCTACTGTTGTTGTGGGTGCCTCCAGTAAAGAATCACCAAGCAGAGGCACTGTGCTGCTCGCAGATTGCTGAGCTTGACCAGGCTCGGTTAAGGTCTCACCGGTGACTGACTGAACCTGTTGATTAAGTAAATCAAGCACATTTTGCCGTCGGGCTTGTAACGCCTCCAAAGTCGGCGAATCGGCCCGAAACCGAGTTTGCTCCTGAGCAATTTGGATATCAATGGATTGAAGTTCAGTGAGCAATTGTTGATAACCTGAGTTTTGACTGAGGACGGTCTTTTGAATTGCTTGTTCGGGTGGGGATCCTAGGTCTGCCAGCTGCTGGTCCAAGCGTTGCTGCTGTTGCTGAAGTTCCTGAACACGGATTTGGGACTGGATCCGGGCAGAGCGAATAGATTCTCGGGCAGCCGTTACACTGCCTGCGTGAGTGAGCGGATCAATGACCCCATAGGTTTCCTGAAAGGTTCGTAGCGCAGCCGATGATGCTTCAAGTGACTGTTCGGATAAGGGCAACTGCTGTTCAACAAACTGGATTGCATTAGTTGCCGCTGACTTGCGGGTTTCTAAACTGAACTCGACATAGATGGATCCTAGTGTATTCAGAACATCTTGAATGAGATAAGGATCCGTATCTACGTAACTTACCTGCAAAATGTCAGAGTCCCCAACCTGAGATACACTAAGATTTCGAATAACTCGTTGCAGCGATAAGTCCAGGTGAGTCGTCTTGAGTTGTTCAATAGCCTTGCTAATGAGTGGGGAGCTTTGCAGGATCCTGATTTCAGTTGAGAGTTTCTCGACGCCAAGGCTGTCTTCAGGAATACCGACTAGCGGGTTAGGGGTTTGGTTATCTAGAAGAATCAGAGTGCTGGAGCGGTAAATGGGGGACTGACTGACGGTATACAGCCCAATACTTATTACCGTGACAATAGTGGTACCGACAGCTGTAATCCAGTGCTTACGTAGCGCTCCCCAGAGATCAATATCGAGGAAGTCATCAAGTTCGGGTGCATAGGTGTTGGTGACAGACGGGCTGGCTTGCACGAGAGACTGGTCTGGTGAGTGATGCACGAACTCTGGGGGACGGTTGGACACCATAGATTTCCAGTCCTCTGATGGCATAGCAGCTTAGGACCCTAGCATAGCAACTTACGCTAAAGAGTCAGCCTGAAAATTACGGATATTACTCAGCTAACACTTGACGGAATGAAAGCAGTAAGGGATGGGAGCAACAGCCTTAGCATCAGTACCCTCACTGAGCCCCATTTTGTCTGTGCAGATGTCGGCAACTAGAGGTTGGGACAAATATCGGTTAATTCACTGTGTTGTCAGCTTAGAGCTTTGCCTAGACTGTACCTGTCGAAGCACTTGGTTCCTGTCTCTGTAAATTGGTCAGACAACTGATCTAGGCTTGGTTACCGTTTCGAGGTGGTGTTCATTGTCTCTGATCATCCTTCTCCAGCAATTTATCAGTAACTTCGTCTACATTTCGTTAAGTTGTCTTGTTTAATAGTGACTAAGCGTATCGCTTGCCCAGTCTGGTTCTGACTATTCAAGTCCAGCTACTGGGGCTAGTTATCTTTCGCTGGTTATGACACCTGTTGTTGATGGAATGACTGCTATTGGCAGTGTTGGTTGAGTGATCGCACTCGCCACTGGGTCGACTCTAGGGGACTCCCAAGTCGTTGCATTAAACCTGTAGAGTAATGGTTTGAGTCCTATGCGGATCCTGATTTATGGTATCAATTTTGCGCCGGAACCTGTAGGCATTGGTAAGTATACGGGCGAGATGGCTCAATGGCTAAACCGGCATGGCGATGAGGTTTGTGTTGTTACAGCTCCGCCATATTATCCGATGTGGTCAATTGCAGAAGGCTATCAGGGATCCTGGTACTCCGTTAGTGTTGAAAATGGGATCAGGATCTTCCGGTGCCCCATCTGGCTTCCCACTAAGGTCACGGGCAAAACGCGGCTCTTGCACCTGCTGAGCTATGCTATGTCAAGCTTGCCTATCATCTTGTGGCTGGCATTACGCTGGCGACCTAGTGTCATCTTCACCGTAGCCCCTACATTACTGTCGCTACCAGGAAGTTTGGTTGCTGGGTTCTTAGCTGGTGCTCGTTCATGGCTACACATTCAGGATTTTGAGGTAGAAGCGGCAATTAATTTGAAGTTGCTGCCGCATTGGTTAGTTCATCTAGCTGTCAGTGTCGAGTCCTGGCTAATTCGGCGGTTTGACCACACCTCAACAATTTCATCTCAGATGTTACTGAAGCTGTTAGGGAAGGGTGGGTGTTTTACTCAAACCAGTCTTCTCCCGAACTGGGTAGATACATCTCTGATTTATCCTTTAGGGCGGGCAAGCCTCCTACGTCAAGAGCTAGGGATATCGGATGATCAAATTGTCATTTTGTACTCGGGCAGCATGGGAGCTAAGCAAGGTCTTGAGATCATTCCAGCTTGTGCTCGACAACTGGCTCAGGATACTCGATTTCGGTTTGTTCTATGTGGGAATGGTCCTTCACGCGACTCTTTGGTGGCACAAGCTCAAGGATTACCCAATGTAATGTTCCTGCCATTACAACCCTTGTCTAAACTGAATGAACTTCTGAATCTTGCTGATATTCATGTTGTTCCACAATTACCTGGCGTTGCCGATCTTGTGATGCCATCGAAGTTGACGGGTATCCTAGCCTCGGGAGGATCTGTTGTCGTCACTGCTGATGAAGGAACAGAGCTTTCCCAGGTGATTCACCAGGTGGGAGGTATTGTGTGTGATCCTGAGAATGTTGAACAGCTAGTGGATAGTTTCATGACATTGGCTGATAATCCGGCTCTACGGATACAGATGCAACAAAAGGCATACATCTATGCCAGGCAAAATTTGAGTCAGACATCAGTTCTGCAGCGCTTTCATCAGACATTAGCCAACGCCGAACGGATGGAGTCTCCTTCCTATGTAGACGTTGATATTGTTGTAAGTCCTAGCAAGTGACTAGTGCACCTTTGGTATCCTTATCTTTACTGTTTCCAATGGACAAACCAAGCCCTAGACTATGCTTAACTCGTCATAGCGTGTGACTAATTTATCTTGCATATTTGACCATCTCTCCGTTGAGTATCATACGAGGCCATCATGGTAGGGAATGTTCCAACCTCATCCCACTCTCGTCCACGGAATCGGAAACGTTCTAAGCGACGATCAATTTTCTGCCCAGTTCATGGCTGCTACTTAGATAGCGTGAGCCAAAAGCATACTTTATTTGCATCGGAGAGCAGCCAATTGCAAGCGCGAGGACTCAGCTTGAAACGTTCACGTCTTGCCATGACAGCTCAGTCAACGGTGCCCTTAAATGGTGAGTGGCTAGAGGCATTCTGGTGTGCAGAGTGTCAAGCAACATGTTGGTATCATGTTTGTAAACGGGAAGGCACATATTCCCTGTCTAAAGTGCCTGATATCCTTTGGAAGCAAGCTTCAGGGGTCGTTGAGCCCTGGCTTAATCCATCGGTAAGTGAGTATAGTTATCGTCACTCTCGACTTCGGGGAGGTGTTGCCAAGCCCTATGGCGCATTCAGATAGAACATGTTCATAGTCTTGCTACTTTTCTCAGCAAGGTTTACTGTGACACTGCGGCCATAGATTTATTTGCAACAGCAGGGTTCAGATACGAACTTAACTAAGCTAAATTGGTGATCAATTGAATAGTTGAACAAAGGAAGTGGGTGAGCTTTGACGGTCCTAGGATCTCAGTTTTCCACAGTAGGCTTAGCAGTAGCAGTAGCCGATTGTGGGATTAATAGTGCTTGACGACGCTGTGTAGTTGCTCCTGTTACCTTTACCTCTATTCTTAATAATCTGTACGTTTATTTGCAGACCCTCTGTAGACGCTGGATCCTATGGCTCTTCCAATCAACTTTACTCGTAACTGGCTGACTCACTGGTGGGATGACAACTTTATTTTGATAAGGGAGATAAGACCATATAGACTACCCCTGCTAGTTACCTTCGTCTGTATGCTAACGGCTTCAAGTATGGAAGGACTTGGAATTGGTCTAGTTCTTTCATTTTTGCAAAGCCTGGTTAACCCGGATACGCTGCCGTTTGAAACAGGAATTGATGTGGTCGATACCAGCTTACTAGGGGCTGGTCAGCCACCCCTACTAAGATTGCAGCGCCTTTCGCTCGTGCTAGTGATTGCAACAATCATCCGGGTCAGCTTCGCTTACAGCGCTAATATCATTTCAGGTATTATTCAATCTCGGATCCTTGAAAGACTTCGAAATCGTATCGTTGAAGAAGTACAGAGCCTCAGCTTGACCTACTTCTCCGAAGCGAATACAGGGGAAATCCTCAACAATTTAACCGTTGAGATTAATCAGCTTCGTAGCTTATTCCAATCTGTGACACTTTTGAGTATTCGTTTTCTTTCGTTAAGTGTTTATCTCATTGCAGCCTTTGTTCTGTCTTGGCAGCTAACCTTGATTGCAGTTTTAGGCTTCAGCTTATTAATGGTGGGTAACAGTTACCTTAGAAGGCGTGTGCGTGCAGCTAGTAGCCATCTTTCTCAAGCTAATGGCCAGTTTACAGGACATATCGCTGAGTTTTTGTCTGGGATTCAGACAGTACACATTTTCGATGCTTTCGAATTTGAACGCAGACGATGTCAAGAGTTTAGTGAGAAGATATCGGAAGCATTTGAAAGTATCATTGTCCGATCAGCCCTGGTGGAGCCTCTGAGCGAGGGCGTGACAGTTACTGTGATGGTGACAATTATCATTCTTGGCTATGGTGCTTACAACTTGACTATTCCTAGTTTACTAACATTTATGTTTAGTTTGCTGAGAATAGCGCCGTCAGTTCGAGTTGTGAACACTACCCTAATGGCGATTAGTCGAATGTCAGGGTCTCTTAATGCTGTCAAAAGTTTCCTATCATCGATAGGTAAGCCCTACTTTGAAAATGGAGCTATCGCTTTTGGGGGCCTAGAGAGAGAGATTACGTTACGTAGTGTCTGTTTTAGCTATGGCCATAGCTACAATGTCATTGAGAATCTTGATCTAACTATCAACAAAGGTGAGGTGACAGCTTTTGTCGGTGGCTCAGGAGCTGGCAAGACGACGTTAGCGATGTTGATTCCTCGGCTTTACACTCCCCAAAGAGGAGCAGTACTATTTGACGGTATAGATGCAAGAGAGATAGAGGTTGGCTCTTTGAGACAGAAGGTTGCTGTTGTAAGCCAGGATACCTTCATATTCAACACAACTATTCGAGAAAACATTGCTTATGCACTACATGAAAGCATTGAAAGTAGAGACATAGAGAGAGCAGCTAAGTTAGCTAACATTCATGACTACATTGTGAGCTTACCAGAAGGATACAGTACAGTTGTGGGAGATCGGGGCATCAAGTTATCCGGGGGGCAAAAGCAACGGATCGCTATTGCAAGAGCTTTACTTAGACACCCAGATATTCTGATTCTTGATGAGGCTACGAGTGCATTAGATTCTGAAACAGAAAAGCTTATACAGGATGCTATCAAAACCGTCTCAAAGGGGAAAACTGTGATTGCTATTGCCCATAGGCTCTCAACAATAGTAAACGCAGATAAAGTCGTTGTTTTGGAAAGGGGCCAGATTCTAGAGGAGGGGCGATATCATGAACTACTTCGACGAGATGGAAAGCTGAAATATTTTCATGATCTACAATTTGTATAGTTAGCCTAGCTAGAAGTGACACAATATCTGTTATGAGCGAACTATCGACCTATCCATACTGTAGTATACTAACTAGGCTTGGTAGCAGGCTTTCTATGAATCAAAACAATTGTCGTGTACCAAACTTCATACTAGTTGGAGCAATGAAAGCAGGAACGACAGCTTTGTGTCGATACCTTGCACAACACCCTGATGTTTTTATCCCAGAATTAAAGGAACCTCACTACTTCCTGACAACATGTAAAACAGAAGTAGAAACATTGAGTTATGAAGAATATCTAGATCTTTTTACTCCAGCCCTAACAGAGACAGCTATAGGAGAAGGATCAACATGGTATCTATATGATCCTGGAGCAGCAAAATTCATACATGATACAATTCCAAGCACTAAGATTATCGCTATTCTGAGAAACCCTTGTGATAGAGCTTTCTCTCACTTTATGTATGAGGTTAGAGATGCAAAGCAGAACGTCCAATCATCACACGAAATATATAACAAGTTTATTGAGTGCATTGAGACTGAAGATATAACCTTAGAAGAAAGATATTGGACAAAAAATGGAAAAATCGACAGACCATACATTAAAATGGGTATGTATTCGTGTCAGCTTAATAAATATTATAGGTACTTTCAAAAGGAGAAGATTAAAGTAGTTTTGTATGAAGACTTTTCTAGAAATCCAATAGGTACAGTCAATGAGATATTTCGATTTATTGGTGTCGATTGTTCATATAAACTGGAGGTAATGGGGAGAGTGAATGTGTCAGGATACCCTAAATCTAGATTTATTCACAACTTGTATAGTAAGCAAAATGTAGCCAGAAAACTAATAAAGCAGCTGATACCATCAGCAAATCTTAGGAAACGAATCACAAGGCAAGTAATGATGGCTAATATTGATGAATACAAGTTATTTCCGGAGATTAGGAAGAAGTTAATAACGATATTTGAACCTGATATTCTAAATCTCCAAAAACAGCTATCAGTAGATTTAAGTGAATGGTTGAAGGTCTAGTTTGTCAAAGGCAGAAAGTACATATGTTCCCAGATTTTATAGTGATAGGGGCAATGAAGGCTGGAACGACAGCACTCTATGGTTTTCTTTGCCAACATCCAGAAATAATAATGAGTAGCCGGAAAGAACTAGGCTTCTATGCCTTTGAAGGTGAGGATCCCTCGGCTATGTGGAAGGGCTTAGTTGGTAACATTAAGGAATACCAAGCATTTTTCAGTGACCCTCTAAGAGATAACCAATTAGTTCGAGGAGAAGTTTCAAGTGTATATATGCATTTCCCCACTTCTATTTCCAGAATGCAATATTATGTTCCTTCAGTAAAGTTAATAGCTATTTTGAGGGATCCTTGCGAGAGAGCATACTCACACTATCTCTATAATGTTAGGGACGGAAGAGAGAAAGAAAGAACTTTTCTCAAAGCTATTCAGCGAGATGATAACGCTCGCAAACAATCCGAAGCTAATAAATATTTTGGTTACTTAGAGAAAGGATTATATTTTGAACAATTATCTCCTTACTTCCAATCGTTTAGGCGAGATCAGATTATGACATTACTATACGAAGACTTTTGCTCAAATCCTGAGGCAAGCATGAAGAAGCTGTATGAGTATATAGGGGTTGACTATCAGATAGATATTGACTACCGGAAACGGTACAACGAATCTTATATCCCAAGGTCAAGAGCAGTATATTCATTCATGCATGGTAACTCAAACTTAAGGCAGTTTATCAGAAGTTTCGTCCCGACATCATACAAGAAAGCGATAAGACAGACAATTAACAGATTAAATGTTGCTGGGAGAAAAGATTGCGATCCAGAATCTCTAAACTTTCTAATTCAGTTTTATCGAGAAGATACAGCTAAGCTAGAGAGGTTGATAGGTATAGATTTAACTGACTGGAAAACTAGTGAAGGTAATATCAGGTAGAGTTTATGAATCTCCAATTAATAGTGTCTATGGCCAATATCAACGTTAAATATCGTTTCTTAGCTATGGAACGATCTTTGAGGCAAACAGGATGTAAAATTCCTATCTGGGTAATTCCCTATGACAACAATCGTTTCGAGCTTCCATCTGGTTCCAGTTGGTTTGATGACTCAGTATTTGTCAACTTCAGAAAGTGGCTAGAATGTTACAATCCACACTCAATGGCTTCAAAATATTTTTGTTTGACTCTAGAAAACTATCATTTCGTTGATGCTGATATTTGTTTCTTAAGAAATCCCAGCGATGTTTTGCAAAGCCATACTGGATTTGTATCATCATGTTGCCATTGGCGGGACCCCAGCCAAACAGTTGTGCCCAGGTCACAGAGTTTAATGGCGCAGCGAAGTACGACATGGCAAAGGAATGTATTCAATGCAGGGCAGTTTGCTTGCGACACAAAACTCTACAGTGTTGAACAACTTCAGGAGGGTATCTTGAGAGAAGAAGCTAGAGATATTTGTTTAGGGAGGTATACTAATGATCAAGTCGGAATGAATTATTTAGTATTTAACTCAGAAATTAAAATAACTAACCTGACTTTGCCGCCGATATGTATGGAATCAACTTGGGCAGGAGATTATAAATCAACACAAATGCCTAGCGATTATTGGCAAGATTCTGAGAGAAAGCCGTACCTAATTCATTGGGCAGGAGTCAATATGGAAGAAGAGAATGTAATAGATGAGTTGGCAACCTCTCTATTGTCTAATGAGGAAAAGCTTCAGTGGAAACAAGAAGTTCGCAGAGAGAATGAGAGACGAGCCAGGAAGCAACAATCATTAAGATCAAGGTTACGAAGCATGAAAAATAAGTTAGCTTCAATAATGCAGTAGCAAAAGCACTGAATATATCTATTTTTACAGAGCACAGGATGCAGTATGGTTGAGATAAATTCAAATGAAAATCTAAAGTTATCTGTTATCATCCCTACCTGTAATAGAATCGATTTACTGTCGAAATGCTTGGAGGCACTTTCACCAGGTCAACAAACTTTGTCACAACAATATTACGAGGTTATTGTTTCAGATGATGGTCAGGAGTCAAGGCTTGCGAAAGAGACTGTTGATTCCCATTATTGCTGGAGCAAATGGATCCGAGGACCGCAAAGAGGCCCAGCAGCTAATAGAAATAATGGGGCAAAGTATGCATCAGCTGAGTGGTTTGTTTTTATTGATGATGACTGTATTCCAGATAGTGAACTGCTTTTAGCCTACTGTAGGAGCATCTTAGGAAATCCTAACGTGAAAGTCCTAGAAGGTCGAATTTATGCTGATCGACCTCGTGTAACATTATCAGAGGAATCTCCAATCAATGAGTATGGAGGAAAGCTTTGGTCCTGTAATATGGCCATTGAACGACATACTTTTCAATCTTTGGGAGGATTTGACGAACGATTTCCCTATGCTGCGATGGAGGATGTCGACTTACACTATCGAATTCGTAACATACTAAAACTAGAGCCCATGTTTATTAGAGAAGCATCGGTGTGTCATCCTTGGAGGGAAGGACGAAATTGGAATAAAAGATTGAAACATCAACAATCTGAATTAATATATCTTTCATTGCATCCTGAGGAGTCAACTCGAATAAATGCGAGGCATATGCTATACTGTTTTGCAAGAGATATTATGAAAGTTACTATTCCTGGTGTTGCTAAGTTTAAGGGAAGAGGTTTTCTTCACTCACTGTCACAAAGAGCATATCAGTTTTACCATGCTATGGTTTTACTTCTTAAAGGGTATATGTAACCTATCTGAAGCATGGCTTAGTAAGCTCAAGCTTGCGAAAAAATATGTACTTGTATTTGATTGATTCCAGCAATGATAAAGGAAGTTATTCAAATTGTTCCAACTCTCCCACCTGCTGTCAGCGGGGTAGGGGATTATGCTGTCCTACTAGCTAAAGAATTGTGGAAGCAGTATGGAATAAAAACGTTGTTTATTGTAGGTGGCTCAGAATGGGATAGTGAGAGTAGACTTGGAGAATTTGTATTGGGTGTCGCTACAGCTCGAACAAAAGAAACTTTAGTAGAGTTATTAAGTTATTACACTAATCATCCATTGTTATTACACTATGTAGGTTATGGGTATGCTAAGCGAGGTGCTCCTTTCTGGTTAGTAGAAGGAATTCGTAGAGGGATAGAAAACCGAAAGCGGAACTTCTCAATTATGTTTCATGAGGTATACGCTTCGGGACCAATCTGGAAAAGTGCATTCTGGTACTCATTTCTACAAAAGATTGTTGTACGAGAGCTACTTATCTTAGCAAGTCGTTACTACACAAGCACCTCACACTATGCACTAAAAATCAAAGAGTTACTCCCAACAAATGAAGAAAGGAAGTCTTTAGAAGTAATTCCTGTTTGCTCAAATGTAGGTGAACTTAATGACATATCAGACTACTATGACCGAAGTCCACAGGCTGTTGTTTTCGGAGGAGAAGTCAGACGAAGGAGTGTTTACAAATATTGGAGTGACTTCGAAAAAATTTGTAAGGATATTAATATTAAGACCATTGTTGACATTGGCCCATGTAGACCAGAATACAGTGGATCTTTACCTATCAAGAGATACGGCGTACTAAGGGCAGAGCAAATATCACAATTGTTGAGAGAATCCCAAATTGGATTAATAGTTTTGCCTCAATACCTGCTTGAGAAGTCAGGTGTGTTTGCTGCTTATTGCTCACATGGGCTAGCTCCAGTTGTAAGGGAGCCAGATTGTTTTAGCAATTATGAACTGCAAATCCCTTATATTGGAGTTATTGAAAAAGGTCTTAGAACTCACGAGCTTCGAGAGATTATGAAAGTTGCTGAGATGGCAAACACTTGGTATCAATCTCATACGCTAGCAATACTTGCCGAAGAGGTTTCGAAAGGAATTATGTCTTCATGAAGATACTGTATATTGCTGGAAGTGGTAGAAGCGGAAGCACTGTGATTGGCAATATTTTAGGCAGCCAGAAGGGCATATCTCACATTGGAGAAGCATGTTGGATCTCAAACAACATAGTTAATAAGGATCTATTGTGTGGGTGTGGGTCGTCATTTCGTGGTTGTACAGTTTGGGATTCAATAATTAAGCAAGCATTTCCTAAGCTGTCGAATAAAGAAGTAGCAAAAAGGTTAGACTTTGCAAGCCAGAATTTTACTTGTAGAAACGTTGTGACAGCTTTGCTGGGTGTTCGTTATAGCCTATCTGATTATCTTGATGCTCTTGAGAAGCTCTATAATGCGATCTCCAATAAACTCAACACTAATGTCATAGTCGATACTTCGAAGGTCCCATCATACGGATTTTTACTTAGTCAGCTTAAAAACACTCAAGTCTACTTTCTTCATTTAGTTCGGGATCCAAGAGCTGTGGCCTATTCTTGGTCAAAAAACGTTGTTCTTCGCAAGGATACGAATAAGAAAGAGTCTCATCAAGAAGTTAGAGCACTTAATAGTGCTTGCAGAACCTGGTTGTTATGGAATGTCACAACAGAATTATTACAATACTCACATAATTATATGAGAATCAATTATGAGGATTTTGCACTATATCCTGTAGAAGTTCTAAATCAGGTGCTAACGTATATTGAAGAGCCTCAATCCAAAATACCAGATCACCATTCAGGCGTTTTCACAGTTAGTTGTAATCATACTGTCTGGGGAAATCCAAATAGAATGATGCAAGGTAAGATCAAGGTTCAGCATGATCAGAAGTGGATAGGAGCGATGCCAAATGGAGACAAGGTAAAAGCTTATCTAATGACCTTGCCTCTAGCAGTGCGATATGGGTACCCTGCAGATATATAGCATTCAACTAATTAATCCTGGATACAAGTGAAAATATTATTATTATCCTATAGATTCTACCCTGATGTAGGTGGAATTGAATCAGTTTCTCAGATCCTCGCAGATGAGTTTCACAAGCTGAATGAGGAGATTATAGTTGTAACTAAGAGCCATGAGAAAAATGTTAATACTGTAGCCTTCCCATATGAAGTTATACGTTCTCCATCACTAGCTAATTTGTTTAGATTAAACAGATGGGCTGATATAGTTTTTCATAACAATATTTCTCTCACCTTAGGTTGGCCTTCATTTCTATTGTGTAAAGCACAGGTTATTACTCACCATACATGGATTTCAAGACCCAATGGAGAGATATCAGGAATAGATCGACTGAAGATCAGCCTTGCTAGTACAGTTACCAGAAATATTTCTATCAGCCGTGCAATAGCTGAAAAATTACCTGTTCGGTCTGTGGTAATTCAGAATCCCTATAAATCAGAAGAGTATTACAGAGAATCCGGAGTTATAAAACATCTGGGTATTGTTTTTGTGGGACGACTTGTTTCTGACAAGGGTGTAGACATTTTATTGCATTCAATCCGTACCTTAAAATTGAAAGGACTAGTGCCACAGCTAACTATTGTGGGAACAGGTCAAGAAGAGAGCAGATTAAGGGAACTTGCTGTTGCCTTAAATATTCATACACAGACTAACTTTACTGGGATGAAATGTGGGAGTGAGTTAAGAGAAATATTGAATGCCCACACGATTATGGTTGTTCCTTCAAGGTGGAATGAGCCTTTTGGTATTGTGGCATTAGAGGGGATAGCTTGTGGGTGTGTCGTTGTCGGCTCAGGAGGTGGTGGGTTGAAGGATGCGATCGGTCCTTGTGGATTAATCTTTCGCAACGGAGATTCTCAGGAATTGGCAAAAGTACTTGCAAGGTTACTTGTTGACTCTGACTTAAGGAAGGAATTGCAATCAAAAGCTGTTGAACATCTGAAGTATCACCAGCCACATCATATTGCAAAAGCATATCTCCAAGTCTTGAAGTCAGCACTTAAGTAGGTTTTGACGGATTAAGTTGATTGCAACCTATGATTGTCCTAAGTCATCCAACTGGGAATACAAATGTGAGAGCTGTTCTCTCCGCTCTATGGGAGAATAGATACCTCCACAAGTTTTTTACAACTATATCTGTGTCCAAATCTAGTTGGTTGCTCTCGCAACTACCTCAAAGATTTAGCGTAGAAATTCAACGAAGGAGCTACGATATACCATGCAGCTATATTGAGTCTAGGTCAATGCGAGAGTGGCTACGTCTATTGTGTTCTAGAGCCAACGTAATGAACTTTCTAACCAGGCATGAGGTAGGTTGGGCTTCAGTTGATGCAGTATATCGTGAATTAGATTGTTTTGTAGCTAGCCGTCTAAATTCTACGAATAGTTTAAGTGGAGTGTACGCCTATGAAGACTGTGCTCTACACTCTTTTTCACGTGCGAAACAGCTGGGATTGCGCTGTTTTTATGATTTACCTATAGCTTATTGGAGATTTGGGCGAGCGCTTTGGGAAGAAGAAGTACAACTCAATCCAGAGTGGGCTCCCACTATGCCTGGGTATACAGATAGTCAGGCAAAGCTTGATCGTAAAGACGAAGAGATTGCATTGAGTGATATTATATTAGTTGCAAGTACTTTCACTAAAAGATCTCTCAAGTTAGCACCAGATAATTTAGCTCCTATCATTATCACAAAATACGGGGCTCCACTCGTTACACATCCAAAAATAATGTTTAATGCGGATCATAAGCTAAGGCTTTTGTTTGTAGGGAGCTTGACTCAACGAAAAGGATTATCTTATTTATTTGATGCTATTGAGCTCCTTCCCGACAAAGTTAGGCTGACTTTAATCGGATCACTTGTAGGATCCTGTCAAGCCCTAAATCAAAGGCTTCAAAGCCATCGCTGGATACCCTCATTGCCACATTCTCAAGTATTGCAGGAAATGAGAGAACATGATGTTTTAGTTTTTCCTTCCTTATTCGAAGGGTTTGGGTTAGTAATATTAGAGGCTATGGCTCAAGGGTTACCAATAATTACAACTGCTCACACCGGTGCTCCAGATATCATGAAAGATGGTACTGAAGGGTTCATTATTCCAATTCGATCAGTTGAAGCTATTTATCAGGCTATCAATAATCTTTACAAGGATCGAGGACTACTACAAAGAATGGGACAGGCCGCCCAGAAAAGAGCTGCTCAGCTTACATGGGAAAATTATGGTCAGATGATAATAGCGGCTATTGAGGAGCAGATGTGACTCGTTTTATAGGACACCCGATAGATTCAACTACTAGCCACCTAGAGAGTAAAAAGGTTAAGCATTTAAGACTAGCTATCTGGTTGTATTTCTGGCTCCTTATTTTTGAAGGATCCTTACGAAAGTGGATTGTCCCAGAGCTATCAACCCCATTGTTAGTTGTTAGAGATCCAATCGTACTCTACATCTACTTGAAAGCTTGGCAAGCAGGAATTTTCCCTAGAAACCAGCTCTTAATTATACTTATACCAATAGCATGCTTAATGATTATAGGAGGTTTCTTTGCTGCTATTTTTAACACCCCTGAAGCTATTGTTTCTCGACTAGGCATTGTACGGTTTACTTTAGCAATTCTATATGGGATCAGAACTAATTTTCTTCATTTACCACTCACCTTTGTAATCCCAAAATGTTTTCGTAGAGAAGATTTGAAGAAACATGGCTACTGGATACTTCTGATTGCATTACCCATGAGCCTCCTCATGACTTTTCAGTTTGCTTCGTCTCCAAGTGCATTCATTAATGCTGGTGCAGAAGGAGGAAGTCAAATTGCTGCAATAGGTGGACGGATTCGCCCTGCAGGAACTTTTTCTTTCATCACAGGACCTGTATTATTTTTTCCGACAGTGATGGCATATGCCATATGGAGTCTAGTCAAGAAGGTCTACCACCCTTTACTCGTTATGTCTGCGGTTCTATCAGTGGTAATGGCAGCATTAGTTTCTGGAGGAAGCCGAGCTTTTGTATTAGGGGTAGGTGTCGTATTGGCAGTTCCAGTTTTTTTTCTTGTTAAGGAACCGAGAGTTTTTGCTAAGAGATTAGTTGTATCATCGCTTGTTGTTCTTGTTATGGTGTTCGGCTTGATGCAGATTCCCTCATTCCAAGAGGGGCTTGCTTTAACCACAAGGCGAATATTGATAGCTGAGCAAATAGAATCTGATAGAGGGGGAGTTATTGGACGCTTTGCCTCTGGCTTCCTAGTGCCATTTGTAGAGTCTGAGAACACTCCTGTCTTTGGTCTCGGGTTAGGGCTTGGTACAAATGCTGGCTCAGCTATAGCTACTGGTAGAGTTTCCTTTTTACTGGGGGCTGAAGGGGAGTGGGCTCGTGTTTTTGCCGAAAGTGGCCCATTTCTTGGCTTGTTATATATTCTATGGAGATCTTCTTTATTCATATGGCTAGGTCTTTTTTCGTTTAGTAGATTAAGCCAGAATTATATTCTACCCTTACTGTTATTTTCATCAGCAGGGTTAGGTATACTTAGAGGCCAGTTTGGACAACCGACTAGTCTGGGATTTGCTGTATTCGGATCTGGATTATGTCTAACTGCTTGTTATCATTCTTGGTCCAAAAGAGATTAGTGAACAAATGATAATTAGATTTAGACTGAAAGGAACATAGTCATGAGGATCCTACTATTAAGTAACTATCTTCCAGATGCTCAAGAGAGTATGCTTCGTTTTTCCACAATGCTAAGGCAGGGTTTGCTTGCTCATGGGCATTATGTTGAAGTAGCTCAGCCGTATCCCTTATTTGGTAAAATTCCTATTGCTGGAAGATCAAAGTGGCTTAGATATATCGATAAATATATTCTATTCCCAAAGTATCTTCGAAAAATCATTAATGACTTTGATATCATTCATGTTTGTGATCACTCTAATGCTGTATACATGCCCTTAATATCAAACATGAGTCATGTAGTAACATGTCATGATCTCTTAGCTGTGCGAGGTGCAATGGGAGAGGAAACCTGTTGCCCAGCTTCTCCACTTGGCAAAATACTTCAAGATAGGATCCTTCAGGGCTTAAGACAGTCAAAATCTATTGTGTGTGTATCTAAGTACACGTACAAAGATGTTTCTAGGCTTGTTTTATCTAACTCGAATGTATTAGCTGATGTCATTTATAACGGCCTCAACTATAGATATTCTCAACTTCCTTTAGAACTCGTCAACCAAAGGTTGGAAGAGAATGGTTTACAGCTCAATTGTCCTTACATCTTGCATGTTGGCTCTAATCACAAAAGAAAGAATAGAGAAGGAATTCTTAGGATCTTTAATCACTTAAAGAATGAGTGGCAAGGGAAAATTGTGTTTGCAGGTCAAGAGCTGTCCTCCTCTCAGCTAGAGCTGGGGGAAAATCTAGGTGTTATGAATAGAGTTGTAGAAGTTAAAAACCCTTCAAATGAGGTACTAGAGGCTTTGTATAACAAGGCTTTTGCCTTTTTGTTCCCTTCCTACTCTGAGGGATTTGGATGGCCTATTATTGAGGCCCAAGCCTGTGGATGTGTGGTAGTGTGCAGTGACCAGTGTTCTCTTCCCGAAGTTGCCGGTGATGGTGCAATTATTGTGCCTATTAATAATGAGAGTGAATTTGCTCAAGCATTGTTATCACTACAAGATTTGGGAAATCGAAAATACTGGAGCCAAAAAGGCTTAATAAACAGTGAACGATTTCATCCCGAGCTAATGATACAGCGCTACATTGGTTTCTACTCACGAATATGTCAACAGGATAGGTAACAGCAGTTACTTAACGAAACTTTCTAAGTTGGTGTCACTAGGGATTTATAAATTATGAATATTCTTCACATTATCTCATCAGCTAATCCTGAAAGTGGTGGTCCTATTGAAGCAGTCCTACAAATGAATTATGCTCTTCAATCGAAGGGACATTACGCAGAGGTTATTAGCCTAGATCAGCCTCATGAAAATTTCCTTGACAGAATGCCGTTTGAAGTTCACGCTTTAGGTCCCACATCACTTGGTAGCTACAGGTACTCTCAAAAACTAATCACCTGGATTAGAGCCCATATGAAACGTTTTGATGTTGCTTTAGTCCATGGTCTTTGGCAGTTTACTGGACTAGGAACATGGATTGCGCTCAGAGACACTAACTTTCCATACCTTGTTTATCCACACGGTATGCTAGACCCCTGGTTCAAATCCACTTACCCGCTGAAACATCTAAAGAAAATGGTCTATTGGCCCCTAGCTGAATATTTAGTGTTGAGTAATGCAGAGAGTGTCCTATTTACCTCTGAATCAGAACGACAGTTATCCCGTCAATCATTTTGGCCACATCGCTGGCGTGAGACAGTAGTTGGACTGGGAACCAGGATCCCTGACGGAGATCCCCATGCCCAGAGGGTAATGTTTCTAGAAGCTTTCCCTTGTTTAAGGTCAAAACGATTTCTACTTTTCTTAGGCAGAATCCATCCCAAAAAAGGGTGTGACTTGCTGATACAGGCTTTTTCGACTGTATGCAAGCAGGATGAGGAGATACATCTTGTTATGGCTGGCCCTGATCAAGTCCGATGGAGGTCTGATCTTGAACAGGATGTCAAGCAACTGGATCTGACAGAGAGGGTTATATTTACTGGTATGCTTGGTGGCGATGTAAAGTGGGGGGCTCTACGGTGTGCAGAAGCTTTTGTACTACCGTCACATCAGGAAAATTTTGGTATAGCTGTTGTTGAAGCTCTTGCATGTGAAACGCCTGTACTTTTGACTCACAAGGTTAATATCTGGCAAGAAATAGTTAATGCTAATGCTGGTCTTGCAGCAGATGATTCTTTGGCTGGAGTAAAATACCTTCTAGAGCAATGGCTATCCTTCAGCGATAAGGAACGAAAATTGATGAAAATAAAGACTCATCTATGTTTCCTGAATCATTTTGAAATCAACGCGTCAACAGATCGTCTACTTGAGCACCTTAGTAAGGTCATCTCTAAATGAAGCCTACAGAGTCTCAATTATGAAATCAATTACTGATCAACAGAGTCAAATATTGTCTCAGAATGATCCATGGACACAACCTAGTTTTTCGCTGAAAAATCGATTAAGTCGATTACTTTGGTTACTTGTCTATTATCCCTTTTTTAGATTATCTCCTCGTCCTTTTCATGTTTGGCGTTCATTTATTTTACGATTGTTTGGAGCAGAAGTGGGAACTCACTGCCATGTTTATCCAAGCGTGAAAATATGGGCTCCATGGAATCTCTATCTTGATGATTTTGTTGGTATAGGTGACAATGTAACCTGCTACTCCATTGCACCTATCCATATTGGATCTTGGTCTGTAGTTTCGCAGGGATCTCATCTCTGTACAGGTACACATGACTATGAAGATCCCAATTTCCAGCTGATTGCAACACCGATTACGATTGGAAGCCAGGTTTGGATCTGTGCAGAGGCATTCATCAGCCCAGGTGTGACAGTATATGACGGGGCAGTCGTTGGTGCGCGCTCAGTTGTGACCAAAGATGTCCCTACCTGGACTGTCTGTGCTGGAAACCCCTGCAAACCAATTAAGCCTCGGATCTTACGTGAGAAGTGAGATACAACGCTTTTCCATTTACTAAGCTATGACTCAATCTGAGTATACTGCTTCCCTCCAAAATACTACTTCATTATCAATTATTATTTTGACCAAGAATGAAGAACTTGATCTGCCAGGTTGCTTAGCATCTATTCAATGGTGTGATGATATCCATGTTGTAGATTCGGGCAGTACAGATAACACTGTTGCCATTGCTGTGGCTGCTGGTGCTCATGTTTCTTATCATACTTTCGAGTCATTTGGCAAACAACGTAATTGGGCTTTGGATAACTGTCCTTTACTATATCAATGGGTCTTGTTTTTAGATGCTGATGAGCGTTCTACTGATGAGTTCAAATTTGCTATTCTTAGGTCTATCCATGGCAACGAAAACATGGCTGGCTTCTACTGCTGCTGGAAGCTGATGCTCTATGGTAGATGGCTTCGATTTACAGAAGGGTACCCCAAGTGGCAGTTCAGGCTACTTAAACTTGGAATGGCTCGATTTATTGATTATGGTCATGGCCAGAAGGAGGGAGATATCAAGGGAGAAATAGGTTATATCCGCGAACCTTATCTTCACTATGCCTTCAGTAAAGGATGGGCTAATTGGATTGACAAACATAATCGTTACTCGACATTAGAAGCGACTGAAAGAGCTAGAGACGATATTAACTGGCCTGAGGTCTTCTCGATTCACAAATCATCCCGCAATAAAGCCTTGAAACCTTTAGTGAGCCGGTTACCTGGCTGGCCTATCATCTACTTTACCACTGCATACTTCTTCAGATTAGGGTTTATTGAAGGATGGCCTGCTTTAGTGTATTGCATCAACATGACTTACTACGAGTTTCTTATTCAAATTAAGCTGGATGAACTTAAGCGGGGGGAGTAGCTAAGCTCCGAATATTACAGATTCAAGACAGTACTGTTCATAACAGTACTATACCTAACCTATGGAAGCCATGGAAAACGTTGAAAGTCAGGTTTCCGTTTCTCTAGAAAAGCCTGTTTACCCTCTTGAGCTTCTTCACACAGGTAATAGAGCAACGTTGCATTACCAGCTAGTTCTTGAATTCCGGCTTGTCCATCACAATCAGCGTTAAACGCAGATTTCAAACATCGAATTGCCAGAGGACTTTTTTGTAAGATTTCCTGAGCCCATAGGATCCCTTCTGCTTCTAACTGCTCAACTGGTACAACGCTATTGACTAGTCCCATGTCTAAAGCCTCTTGTGCTGAGTATTGCCGACAGAGGAACCAAATCTCACGAGCTTTTTTTTGGCCTACCAAACGAGCCAGGTAGCTTGCCCCGAATCCTCCATCAAAACTACCAACCTTTGGACCTGTTTGTCCGAAAATAGCGTTGTCTGCTGCAATTGTTAAGTCGCAGACCACGTGTAGAACATGTCCCCCACCGATGGCATAACCAGCCACCAGAGCAATTACAATCTTTGGCATTGAGCGAATTAGTCTCTGCAGATCCAGAACATTGAGCCTTGGGACTCCCCCTTCATCAAGATATCCAGCTTCTCCCCTAATACTTTGATCTCCCCCTGAACAAAAAGCATACTTTCCATCTATATGGGGGCCAGTTCCTGTCAATAACACTACCCCAATACGTTGATCCTCGCGTGCGTTTGTGAAGGCATCATATAACTCTGTTATTGTCTTAGGTCGGAAGGCATTTCGCTTGTGAGGCCGGTTTATCGTAATCTTTGCCATTCCATCTGCCTTGAGATAAAGAATGTCTTTATACTCTTTAACAGTATGCCATTCCAATTTTTCTGAACCTTTTTGCATCTGCTCTCTCTCAGTCAGATTTTTCTACATTAGAGTCATACACATACATTAGTGTCATATATTATGTCTAGGACTGCAATTCACATCTAGAGCTGCAACATACTACTAAATATGTGACCTATACTATAACTGATTGTACCTCCCTGACTAGGCGTTCTTAGACTTCCTTTTCCTAAAGGGTCTAGGGTGATAGGGGTACGATTAAATGAACGACTGTTCCACTTCCTGCCTTGCGAGCTCGCCACTCAATTTGTGCGCCTATAAGCTCAGCCCGATACTGCATATTCATCAACCCATGTCGACCAATACCTCTTGGCTCCTCAGGCATCCCAATTCCATCATCAATAATTTTCATCTCGAGGACTGTTGTTTCCTGTGAAAGGGGTGAGCTAAAGTCCACGTGGGGCGATAGTGTGATGTCTACGCGTCTGGCCTGTGCATGCTTAACAATATTATTGAGGGCCTCTTGGACAATTCGAAATAGTGTACTTTGACTAACCGGATCCATTTGATTCAAAAGTCCCTCAGATCGGTCATCAAATCGTGTCACTAAAGAGAGTGCCGACCGCTGAGCTGCTCTCTCCAGCAGACTCCGCAGAGCTGGGCCTAGATTAAATGCTCGCATGGCAGTGGGTTGCAAATCCTCAACTACTCCTCTTAGCTCTCTAATTGTATCTCGCAATTGATTACTTAGTTGATGGAGTGCAGCCTGGCCTGCCATACTAATACTCGGATCAATGGCTAAATTTTGAAGCTCTCTAGATAATGCACCTAAGTCAGCCAATGTCTGATCATGCAAATCAGCAGCCAAGCGCCTACTTTCTGCTTCTCGACCTTCTGTAAGTCCACGCACAGCTGCTGCAGTAGCTTCTTGACGGCGAGCTTGTTCATATAATTTGGCTCGTTGTAATGCTACCGCTGTAATATCAGCTAGAGCTTGAACTAGTTCCATGTCAGCACTGGATAGTGACCGATTCCTGACCTCCTGATAGTCAGGATCCTGGGTCATGTCGGGGTCCGATGTGTGATTGGGTAACGACACAAATGCACACATAACGCCAGCAATTGTCATTGTATCGGTCATTAGGGGAACACATAGCACCGACTGGATCGCGCTCTTGAGTAATGCTTGTCGAGTTCGAACTGGGAGAAGGACCCGTTGGCTATCTTCAATCAGTAGGCTATCATGCCGTCCATAACAATCGAGCAAAATCAACCAGCTCAAATCTGGATCCAAGGCTTGACCTATGCTTGACAGGCTCTGAGTGTTCCGACGAAACTCCTGCTGAATAACCAATCCATCGCCAGGAATAGCCGGCTCATCTCCTAATTCTAAGTCTGTGCCAATGGCAAGATGTTCTTGTTCTTGGGTAAGTGTAGAGTCAGCAGTTCCTTCCAATGAAATGAAGTTACATCGGTCTACAGCAAGGGCATTAGCCATGCTTTCGAGTGCAATCTCAACAATCTGCGTCGGGTCGTAAGTACTACTCAAGCGTTGAGCGAGCTGGCGCAACAAATTTTCCCGTTGAGCTGAAATTCGAGTTTGCTCGTAGAGCTGAGCCTGTTGAATTGCAATACCAGCTTGCTCAGCCACTGCCATTGCTAGTGATAGGTCATCAGGCTGGAAGCTACGAGAGTCGCCGTCAGTCTCTGACTCTTGCAGGACTATCATTGCAATGGTGCCAATCAGATTCTGCGATTGAATAATTGGAATAAGAGCCAGACTTTGAATGCTACCTGATTGAAAATAATCTGACCACTCACCAGCGATGTAAGGATCCTCACCAATTTGAGCTGCTGAAATGACGACACTTTGACCAGTGCTCAATGTTTGGACAACCTCTGTTCTCATCCAGTAAGCCTCGTGCTGGTCAGTATCCTGACAAGACGACTCATGTACTCGCAGAGATTGAGTAGATGGGAGACCAATGGAAGGCCACGGTTGGCTAGTTAATGCCCGCCCAACAGAAGTGCCATCTGACCAGATCATGATGGAGGGCTGCCGTGATGAAGATTGAGTCGAACGATATAAAACAATTTCACACCGATCTAACTGTAGGGTTGAGGCTAGGGCTTGAACAATTGATTCCAACACTTGGCCTGGATCTAAAGATATCCGAATCTGAGTAGTGATTTCGTTTAACAATGCTTCACGACTGACTTGTTGCTGAGTTTTTTCGTAGAGATGGGATTGGTTAATGGCGATGACTAGCTGTTCAGCCACCAGTTTTAGGAGGTCTTGATCAGCTTGGCTCCAGGCGTAAGAGGTAGGGGAAAGGGATCCTAATACACCGCATTGATGCACACTCAGGATCCCGTAGTGTCCCCATCCTAGGTACAGCCGTGCGAGCATTAAGGCATAAATCCGAGATTGACGTAGACGCGCTTGGGTGGCGAGATCGAATTCAGATAAATCGGTCCAAGTATTGATCACAATCGGATCCGTCTGCTCTGCAAGTCCAGGCGCAATAGGATTGTTATTCAGTGGGATTTCCTTACCGACCCATGTTGGTTCATCAGAAGAAGTGAAAGCATGGCGAACTGTTGCAGTCGGTTCTTCTGGATTAACGAAGAGAAACAGAACCCGGCTGGCCCCCAAAGCTTGTCCTACTTCTTCAACTGCTGACTGCAGGATAGTATCTAGATTCAATGAGTGACGGATCCGATCGGTCATACGATTAAGGAGAGAGGCTTGGTCGGCCTGCTGCCGGGTTTGTTTAAGCAATTGCTGTGTTCGGGTTAGCAACTGAGCTTGGGAAATCGCTACTGCTGCCTGCTCAGCCACTGCCTCAGCTAGTTTCAAGTCATCAGCTTCCCAGGCTTGTACTGGCTGGAGTCGTTTCAAGCTTACACATCCAATTAGATCATCCCCCTGTAGAAGTGGCACGAGCAACACCCCTTCAATCACAGGGTCTAAGTCTAAGCGATTTAAATCACTTGGATCTAGAGACCATTCACCTGTACCATCTGAAATCTGTATGAGTGCATCCGACAAGATGATTGGCGTCCTGGTTTGTAGCAGTAGTTTAGTGCCCACTTGCAGTCGTAACTTTGTTTGTTCTGGAATCTCGGTTGTTACTGGAGCTAGTAGTTCAATGAAGGTTCTCTCCACATCGCTATCTGACTGACGCATGAGAAGTGTTAATCCCGGCATGAGTGTTTCAATCGCCTCAGACGTTAATCTTGGAGCATAGATCCCTACTGGCTGGAGATAAGGTTCATTGGCTCGCCACAGAGATAATGTACAAATATCAGCTTGAAATGCCTCCCCAATCTCTTGAGTTATGGCATGAAAGAGAGTGTCAGGGTCCAAGCTAGAGCGAATTACCGCTGTCATTGAGTGTAACAGTGCAAGACGATCTGCTTGTTGACGAACATGGTCGAACAGTTGAGCCCGAGTTAACGCAATGGCCAATTGGCTGGCTACAGACTGTAACAACTCAACTTCTTCAGCTCTCCAGACATGAGGTGTCTCCTTGAAAGCCCCTACCAATCCGATTAAAGGACCCGAATCAGATCCATCGTCTCCCTTGATTTCAGCTGACGCATCACATGAGGTGCAGGCCGCTGTTAGGTGCTTTTGAAACTCGTAGTGGTGGGATCGATCAGGATAAACTGGAATTAAGATCCCCGTTTGCATTTTGAGTTGGCGCATCATGGCCAGTTGATCCGATTCGGTTAGGCAAGGATCCTGATCAGACGGGGGTAGGGTTACTACCAAATTCAGGTTAGGGGTTTGCTTTGGTAGGTTAAAATCAGCTAGGGAATAAGTCCCAGCAATAGGATCCAGATGGGCAAGCTTTGATTCATAGGTAGACTGAATGCTTCGGAGCTCAGGGGGGGCAAGAGCATTCAAATGAGGTGATTGAGACACAATTGAAAAAAAACAGCATCGGCTCAGGTCTAGGGTTCCCCGGAGAGAATCCACAGCAGTTGAAACAATTAGATCCCAACGCAAAGATTGATGTACAGTATTCGTGACCCGATTTAGTAAGGCTTCCCGTTCTCCTTGGCGGCGAGTTCGTTCAAAGAGTTGAGCATTGTTCAATGCTAGGGCTGCCTGAGAGGCAATGGCCTGAGTCCATTCCACCTCAAAGGCTTGAAAGGGATGTGGATTCCTGTAAATCAAGGCAAGGAACCCTAATACTTCCTCCTGATACTGGTGTTGAAGTAAAAGTGGAACTAGCAACAGCGCACCATATCCTTGTGCAGCCACCTGAGAATCTAATTCTGCGACAGCTGGAATGGTCAGCCCTTCACAGTTAGCCAGTTTAAGCCTCAGCTCAGGATGTTCAAAGATAGAGGTATAGACGCTCAAAGGATCCTTCTCTTGTCGCCTCAGCGCCGTTGACTTCAACTCCGTCTTTTGATATCGGATTACGGATTTCGGTTTAATCTCCAATGAGGTTGGTTTTGAAGGCATTGAGGCTGTGGATTGATCAGTGACTGAAGACAGTAATGGCCACTCCAACTGTAGAAAATCGCAGCAGTCAGCATCTAACACCCGACCCACCTGCTCCACCAACGTTTGAATCATCGTCTCACCATCCAGCGAGTGGCGAAGTTGTTGGCTCACTTGCCGAATTAAACCATCTCGATTGGCCTGGTATCGCAGTTGAGTGGTTTGACGAGCATTCACCACTGCACTGGCGGTGTAGGACATAATGAACTTCAACACTTCCAAATACTCGAATTCCAACGAATCACTGCGATATAACGTCAGAATTCCAACCGGGTTTGTACCTAGAGTGATAGGCCAAGCTAAAAAACTCTGCAACTCTACCTGTTTCATCCACTCAGGAGACTGGATCCAGGGATCACAGGTAAAGTCGCTATTGACAATGTGAGGGGTTTTCGTACCCATGATCTCAGCTACAGCAGGATCTTGAGCTGACAGCCGTGCCGATCGGGTGAGTTCTGGGTGGTGGTGTCCTGCCCTAGCGACTAAGTAGTAACTGGAGTCAGCTGAGTAGTAGTACCAAACTTGAACAGCCTGCGCCTGTAAATGATGTACTAATCCCTCTGCTAAGACTTCCGCAATGGCCTGTGGAAGATTGGTTGACGCCACCGTCCGTAGATCCCCAGGATCCTTTGCGCACAGAGTAACCAGCCGTTGAATAAGGGCATTGGCAGCTTCCAAGTAGGTGATGAGAGACGCATCAGACGACATAATCAGACGGTGTAATCAGACGATGTAATTAGACAACATGGTGAGGACCTCAAGAGCCTAGCAATCAGGATCCTAAGCCTGTCTTCAGAGAACGGCTCACCCGAATAATTCGCTGAGCTAAGAGTTCATCATAAAAGCGAGCCCCCTTATTGCTACTACCCTTCAGCACAGTCATCCCGCTCACCTCAACCGCTACTTTGTGTCAAGTTAAGAGTACCAACATCTTTCTGTGGCTTCTTTGTCTAACACAGTAATACTTAACACTGATGATTCTGTTCTTAATCACTGGATTGATCGATTCACATAACATCTCTGACTATCCTTGCAGAGAATAGGACCTGTAACTGTCTAGGATCCTTCTACATCAGCACATCTACAGGATCTTTATTTCTGTCATAGACCCCATAAATAAGGCGAGATGTGACAACATTTCCCGAGTTATGTCGGAGTTGAAACATTGCCTAGCCGGGACTTCTGCGACTTCTAAGATAGCGGAGTGACTCGAATCTCCCTTTCATTTAGGATAGTAATTAAGAAATGCTTAAATTCGCGATGACTGCTATGACTCCTGACATGGTTCGCCGATTTTGGGCGCTGGTTGACGAGGTTGGACATCCTGATCTGATGGCCAAGGCTGATGATCAGTTAGTCCGTCACTTGCTCTCAGTTTGCCAACAGCAACATCCGCTCAGCAATGTGGATGCTTATGCCCTCAGCTCTTACATCAGCGCCAGGGTGCCCCTCATCCGCGATGTTGTGCTGGGTTAGCAATATCAGGTGGATGGAATGGTTGAGGATTGCCTCATTCCGATTGGCGTAGATGAGGTAGTTAGTACAGCCTAAGGTCAGATCAGACCTGTCGTGTGACTACTTGTGAAGCAACTATTGAGCTTTTATAAGATTCTCTATTTAATCCCAAGGATCCCTTTACCCTTATGTAATCAAGTGCCCTCAAAATGTTCCTCAAGGGCGTAAATGTTCCTCAAGGGCATCGACTTGCGACTGTATAGGTGCAAGTTAGATCTGCAGTTGGCCTCTAACATAGTTGGACTCGGAATAGTTCGACTCGAAATAGTGGGCTTGAAGCAGGTGGACTCGATACAGGTGGACTCGATACAGGTGGACCCTGAACAGTTGTACTCGGAGTGTGTAGCTATGGTGTTGATTGCAAAGGGATATCTGCTGGTTTATAGCATTCTGTTGCTCGTGGGCGGTCTTGTCGGCTATGCCAAGGCTAAGAGCAAAATCTCTCTGTTTACAGGGATAGGTAGTGCAATTGTAGCCCTAATAGGATTTATTATCTCATGGTCGAAAGTATCTCTGGGTCTGGGAATTGGCGCAATACTAGGATTAGCTCTAACGATTATCTTCATCCAGCGTTACCGTAAAACTCAAACGTTCATGCCAGCTGGTTTGCTCTCAATTTTGAGTGTGATTGCTGCCTTAATTTCTGGCCTAGCTCTTCTTTTTGGTGGGACTAGCGCTGCATCTATCGCCACCCTCTGGCTCTAGGTTGCTCCCAATAAACTGAAGTGGGCGGATGCCACACCATTTGGCAGGCACGTTCGCCTAGTGCTGGTTGGTAGTGCAGGATCCTGCAGACTGAAACCGGTTAGTAAGGATGCTGGCGTTTTGCTTGTTGCCATAAAGCCTCTAACGCTTCTAAGGAAAAGTCTTGTAGTGTCACCCCAGGATTCTGGCTGGTTTCCTGGGCTAGTGCTTCCATGTACAGGATCCGTTGGGTAAATCGCTGATTCATGCGGTGGAGAGCATCTGCTGCATCTAGTCCGTACCATCGGCCCACATTGACAATTGTAAACAGTAGGTCACCGAGTTCAGCTGCTTGTTTGAATTTAAGATCATCTTGGACAACATCAGCTCGGGCATCCGCAGAAGCATTCAAGACCGCCTTCAATTCTGACTCCTCTTCAGCAACCTTGGACCACAGCTCTTCAATAGATGGCCATTCAAAACCAACCTTGGCAATCTTCTTAGATATTTTCAGTGCGGCAGTTAGGGGGGGTAGGATCCTAGCCTCTTGCACCAACTTTTCGGCGAGGGTCACTGTCGGCTTTTCCGCCTGCTTGATTTGATCCCAACTCTGATGGATGGCCTCCATCGAACTTGATTGACCCGCTTGAGGGCCGAAGACGTGGGGGTGACGTCGGATAAGCTTAGCTGCAATCGTGTCGGCAACGTCACCTATGTTGAACGTTTGTGACTCTGAGAATATTTGAGACTGCAGTACCACTTGAAGTAATAAGTCACCTAACTCATCCGCAATGGAGCCTGCATCCCCTGATTGGATCGCCGCTACAGTCTCGTATGCCTCCTCCACAATGTAGGGTGTCAGAGATTCGGGAGTTTGAGCACGGTCCCAGGGGCACCCTGTGGAAGAGCGAAGTTGAGCCACAATGTCGATCAATTGCTGCAGGGATCCTAGTGAAGCTGGAGTGTGTTCTGAAAGCTGTAGAGAGCGTGGTGATAGATAGAGATGCTCAAAAGGCGGGGGTGACTCAGACAGGAGTTGAACTGATCCATTAACCACAACTGGATCCATCTGGGTGGAGAGTAGTGTAACAGGATGGTCTGCTGCATAGTGACGCACTAACTGAGTGAGACTGTTAGTATTTTCCGACGAAGTCCCAAATAGGCATCCGCAAAACTTGAGGAGAACGGCTGTGTCCGGATGAGCGGTCAGGCAGTGCCCCAATCGTGTGGCCCAAGTTACATCGGTAGCATTCAGGATCTGCAACATTCTTCAGGATCTGCAACAGGCTTAGGTTGAGGCGGTTCCGTACAACGACATTAGGCCACCGAGCTGGTGTAGATCAATAAAGCTGAGCTCAAGCAAGATCATCAGAAGAGGCCCTTTCTGGCTATGCTGCAGCTTCTTAGCAACTGTAAGCTGGGCAGAGCTGATGATACCACTGTCCAATAAATACTGCTCTAAAGGAGGGGGATTAGGGATTGCGGCTGACATAGGTTAACCTCATAGACACCTTCACAATACAAAAAAATGAGCAACTGTTGTAACTATTCTTAACATCCCTATGTCCAACGGACAAAGGCATATCTACCTACTGACCTAACAATATAGGGGTAAACTCCCGACCTGGAGCCTGATGGCTGAGATAGGGAAGATAGGACGTCAGCGTAGTTTAGGTGATGTCAAGAGCACAGGATCCAGTTCTGATACGAACTTTTCTATCTAATCGTGCTGAAACTCTAAGATTCCAGACGTTCGTTTATTAAAGCATTAACATCCTGAGATGGTTCTGAATGGATCGTTCTGTAACGTTAAATAATACATCGAGTATTCCAACAGGTTGCAACGTTTGGTTAATGGTGGACCCTGAGTGTGGTCAATGGCTGGTTGGCTCAAGGTTGATTGGCTTAAAGGATGTTGTCGTACATGGAGGTAAGTGATCGGTGGAACGATTTAAGCCCGGATCGATAGTTCAGGTCATTGCCCAGCCACCGTTTCTCAAGACAGCGGATCCGATGCCAATGTTACGGTCTGGGACGTTAGTTCAATTGCATGAGGTGGGTCGAGTAGAACGGGTGGAACCCGCTGGCTATTATGCGGTTCGGTTTGCCAACGGTGTTTTCTTGATTGATCAGTCTTACTTGCAGCTTCAACCTTGAGGCCTGTGAGAGGTGATTGGAGCCTTTAATCTGTTGGTGGTGCCATGCAGGTTGGTCTGTTGGTTCAGTTAATGGAGACCGTTTTCTAGTCATGATGAAGTGAGGGTTGATGAAAGCCATTCGGATACACCGATACGGGGATCCTGACGTACTGGTGATGGAGGAAGTCCCTCGGCCTCAGCCTCAGCTGGGTGAAGTGTTAATTCGAGTGTCAGCGGCGGGAGTAAATCCAGTTGACTGGAAGACTCGGCGCGGGCGAGGAATGGCATCTCGGATTGGGTACTTACCATTAACTCTGGGCTGGGATGTGGCCGGTGCGGTTGAGTCTGTGGGGCCAGGAGTGATTGCGTTCCAGCCAGGGGGGGTAGTGTACGGGCTCATTCATTTTCCGATGGAGGGAGGAGCATATGCGGACTATGTGACTGCTCCAGCAAGTCAATTAACCCATCAGCCTCTGCGGTTAGATGCAATTCATGCGGCAGCTGTTCCTTTAGTTGGGTTGACAGCTTGGCAGGCATTATTTGATGCGGCCGGATTGCAAGCAGGTCAGCGAGTATTGATCCATGCAGCAGCAGGAGGTGTGGGTCATATGGCAGTGCAGTTGGCTAAGGCACATGGAGCCTATGTTATTGGAACAGCATCAACTGCTAACGTGACATTTCTGCATCAGTTGGGAATTGATGAGGTCATTGATTACCGTGAGATGCCATTTGAGACCCTAGGGCCGACGGTAGATGTGGTCTTCGATTTGTTGGGAGGTGATATTCAAGCGCGGTCATTCAAAGTATTGAAGTCTAATGGGTACTTAGTGTCATTGGTGGCAGAACCCTCAGCGGAGCTCTTGGCCCGGTACAATGTGAAGGGAAAACGGATCCTGGTCCAACCCAATGCATCCCAGCTAATTGAAATCAGTCATTTAATCGAAACAGGGCAAGTGAAGCCCATTGTTAGTCGGGTCGCTGGCTTTACTGAGGCTGATGTCCGGAGAGCGCATGGATGGAGTGAAGTGGGCCACACTCGAGGCAAAATTGTGTTGAGAGTTCGAGCCTAACTACCCTTTGGCCATGACCTCTCCCGCAGGTTGTTTTTGCCAGCCATCTCATACCAAAAAAGCAGCCACTAGGACTGCCCGATAAATAGTTCATTGTTCAGAATCTAGACTGAGACGTTACTTATGCAGTAACAGCAGACTTCACTTGGGCGGAGAACTCACCAGATGCATAGCGAGCAGCAACCTCATCCAATGTGCTCATCTTGATCTTGGTGCCGTTGCCAGAGCAGCCGAAGGCTTCATAACGCTCAGCACACACTTTCTTCATCGCTTGGATGGAAGGCTTCAAGAAGTGGCGAGGGTCGAAGTTGCTAGGATCCGAGAACAACGCCTTACGAGTCGCCGCTGTAATCGCCAAACGGTTGTCAGTATCAATGTTGACCTTACGAACACCGTTCTTGATACCGTTCTGAATCTCAGAGATGGGCACACCGTAAGTCTCGGGAATCTGACCGCCGTACTCATTGATCATCTGCAGCAAATCTTCAGGAACACTAGAGGATCCGTGCATCACCAAGTGAGTGTTAGGCAGACGACGGTTGATTTCCGCAATCCGGTTCATATCAAGAATGTCGCCAGTGGGCTTACGAGTGAACTTATAAGCACCGTGGCTAGTCCCGATGGCAACAGCCAAAGCGTCAACCTGAGTTGCTGCTACAAACTCAACTGCTTGGTCAGGATCCGTCAACAACTGGTCGTGGCTCAAAGTACCCTCAGCACCGTGACCATCTTCAGCTTCCCCTTGGCCCGTTTCCAAGGATCCTAAGCAACCCAACTCACCTTCAACACTGACGCCAATCGCGTGAGCAACTTCGACAACCGTACGAGTCACTTCCACGTTGTACTCAAAGCTGGCCGGAGTCTTAGCATCTTCTTTCAAGGATCCGTCCATCATGACGCTGGTGAAACCGTTACGGATGGCAGAGTAGCAGGTCGCGGGGCCATTGCCATGATCTTGGTGCATCGCGATGGGAATGTGGGGGTAAGTCTCAACCGCAGCCAAGATCAAGTGACGCAAGAAATTCTCACCGGCATACTTCCGAGCACCGCGAGACGCTTGCAAGATTACAGGACTGTTGGTCTCATCTGCTGCCATCATGATCGCCTGGATCTGCTCCATGTTGTTCACGTTGTAAGCAGGGATCCCGTAGCCAACCTCGGCGGCGTGATCGAGAAGAGTCCGCATTGCAACTAAAGCCATCTATAACCTCCAACGGGGTCGTTACATTAACTGGGCGCAACTTACGTCTAATCTTAAGATATTTTTTACAACTTAGCGAAAATCTCAAGGGCGAAAATTGAGCGGAACTCTAAAATGAGTGTGGAGTCGCGAGTCAGTACCCGGATTGAGGCCAAGGAGCACACTTAGAGATCCCTCGAAACCCACTGGCACCAGCCACGTCTGTGAGTTCTAAGAACAGGGGCTGATGGTTTGACTGATAGTTCGACTGATAGTTCGACTGATAGTTCGACTGATAGTTCGACTAATAGTTGGACTAATAGTTCGATCCTACTGGCTTCCTGTCTCTTGTACTGTCAATTGTTTGACCTGTAATGGGGTTGAGGTGTTGCTATGCAGATAGATCGCTGGGTGGATCTAGCCCGAGCAGGTGGGTCGCTCCTCGTGGGTGGGATCCTGTGGTCCCAGGCAGAGATGAGTTGGGCGTTACCCGGACAACCCGCACAGGTCGTGGCGGAATGGGTTCAAGCTAATCCAGTTCTGGGGGCGACATCATCGGAGACCTTATTGGTTAATCGTGTGCAGGCAGACGGATCTCGCTTCAGCTTCCAAGCCTCGGTGGCCCCGCCAGGCCGCATCGTTAATCCGTTAGATCGAGAAACGATTCGCTCAGAACGCATGACCTTTTACAATCCAGCTGGTTTGAGTGCGGCAACCTTAGAGCAAGCTGTTCGTGATCTGTATGGGGAAGAGATTACTGCTGATCTAGCGGCGGCTGTGGAAGTGGTTCGCTACCCTTCGCCTGAGGTTCTCAACGCGCCGGATACCTCTGAGAATGTCCTAGATAAAGCAATTCAGGGGGTTGTACGCCAAGGGGCTCAATACGTTTACTGGTTTGAACTGACGCAAAATCCTGATGGACTGGCCCAGCAAGGTCAAGTGGTGCTCTTTCAAGCGGAATGGCTCCCTAAAATTCAGCAAGAGCTGTCTGAACGCTACACGGTTGTCATCAACTCCGACGGATCCCTTTTTCCTGCACCGGCCCCTCAGGATCCTGCGGCTAGTCCACTACCCCAGTTGAATGAATCTGTTGAATGAATCTGTTGAATCAAAAGTTAGCGATTTAAACAAGCAGCCCAACGGATCCGATCCACTGGGCTGCTGTTTGTTTTTCAGGGGGCTGTGTGACTCACTACAATCCTATCGAGTATCAGGAAACCGAGTGTAAGGGAATCGAGTACAAGGGATAGGATCCTTACTGAGCGAGAACTTCACGGCAATTGTTCAAGACATTTTCTACTGTAAAGCCAAACTTCTCCATACAGGTTCCACCAGGGGCCGATGCGCCAAACTGGTCAATCCCAATCACACGACCTTGGTCGCCGACATACTTGTGCCACCCCATCGTTGCACAGGCTTCCACGGACACCCGCTTCTTAACCGCTGGCGGCAATACAGAATCGCGGTACGCCTGAGTCTGTTGCTCAAACAACTCCCAGCAGGGCATGGAGACAACTCGGACAGCTTTCCCTTCACCCTTTAATGTGGCCGCTGCTTGAACCGCTAATTCCAGCTCGGATCCGGTCGCAATCAGAATTAGCTCAGGATTGGGCTCATCGGAGATGACATATCCCCCCTGGGCAACGCCTGCAATCGAGGATCCGTCGATGGGATTTACCTTCTGACGAGTGAACGCAAAAACAGACGGCGTTTTCTGCTGCATCAAGGCAACTTGATAGGATCCGACGGTTTCCCGAGGATCGGCGGGGCGAAAGACGAGTAGGTTGGGAATGGCCCGCATAGAGGCAATCTGTTCAATGGGCTGGTGGGTGGGGCCGTCTTCACCCAAGGCGACCGAATCGTGTGTCATCACGTGCAGTACGCGGACTTGAGACAACGCGGAGAGACGAATAGCTGCCCGCATATAGTCAGTGAAGATTAAAAACGTCGCGTCATAAGGAATTAAACCACCGTGAAGCGCAATTCCATTCGCGGCGGCCCCCATACCATGCTCTCGGACACCAAAGCGGAAGTTACGACCTTCATAGGATCCGGGTTGAAATTCAGCAATATCGTGCAAGTAGGTCATGTTGGAGTGGGCCAAGTCGGCTGATCCTCCCAAGAGTTCGGGAACAGCAGACGCCAACGCGTTTAAACAGAACTTGGATAGGTTCCGAGTGGATTCTTTCCCGGTTTCAGCGACTTTAGCAAGCGCATCCTGCCAACCTTGAGGGAGTTCACCGGCCATCATGCGCTTGAACTCAGCGGCTTCTGTGGGATAAGCCCGCTCATAGGCCGCGAACTGATCCTTCCACTCTTGTTCTGCTTTTTCACCCCGGTCAACCGCTTGGCGGAAGTGGTTCAACACGTCATCAGGGATGTGGAATGTCGGTTCTGTGGGGAAGCCCAAGGCCTCTTTTGTAAGTTTCACTTCGTCATCGCCCAACGGTGCCCCGTGAACACCAGCTGTCCCTGCTTTGTTGGGGGAGCCGTAACCGATTGTGGTGTCAACGATGATTAAAGATGGCTTATCTGTTACATCCTTGGCGGCTTTTACAGCCCGAGAGATGGCATCAACATCAGTGTCACCGTTGTCCACCCACTGGACATGCCAGCCGTAGGCTTCGTAGCGAGCTCCGACATTTTCAGTGAAGGCGATATCGGTGCTGCCATCAATGGAAATGTGGTTGCTGTCATAGAGCATGATCAGCTTGCCCAACTTCATATGGCCAGCCATGGAAGCGGCTTCACTGGCAATTCCTTCCATGTTGCACCCGTCACCGAGGATCACATAAGTATAGTGGTCCACGATGGTGTGACCGGGCTTGTTGAACCGGGCCGCTAGGTGAGCTTCAGCAATGGCCAGACCCACTGCGTTACCGACACCTTGACCAAGAGGACCAGTGGTTACTTCAACACCTTCGGTTTCAAAGTTTTCGGGATGGCCTGGTGTACGGCTGCCCCACTGACGGAACTGTTTAAGGTCATCCATCGATAGGTTGTAGCCGGTGAGGTGGAGCATGGCGTACTGCAACATGCACCCGTGACCGGCCGAGAGGATAAACCGATCTCGATCGGCCCATTTGGGGTTGCGGGGGTTGTATTTCATGATCTGTTGCCAGAGTACATAGGCCATGGGAGCTGCCCCCATCGGCAGTCCGGGGTGGCCCGACTTGGCTTTCTGCACAGCATCAACAGCGAGGAAACGGATAGTGTTGATCGAGAGTTGTTCGAGAGAAGGGGCAGCAACGGCCATAACGATACTCTGTCCTTTACGAATGCCTACAGCAGGTTGCGCGGATCACCTCAGCCCGACATCAGTCCGGACCACTAGCCCCAGTCCTAGTGCTGAGAATGATCACAACAGTAATGACTTTAGTTCAGGCCTGACCGTCACAGGAACGGATCCAACCTATAGTCCACAGGGGCAATGCCAATTGTGACCAGCACAACGATTTGCACAGTTGCTCCCAATCTACACCCATTGCGGATCATCTGAGGATCCGATGCGAGTTGATGGGGCTAGGGGTCTGCTCTGCAGTCTCGGGCCACCTTTAGGAATCCGACCGCCTCCACTAGCCTGCCTCTTTCTGTGTGGAGCCGCACGATGATGGACGATAAGCTGGGACAATTAGGATCCAACCGGATTCCAGTACCTGGAGTCTCTCCTGCTTATTTATCTCCTCATTTATGAAGCGTGAAACCCTCTCGTTCTGGCAGCTTTGGAATATCAGCTTCGGCTTTCTCGGTATCCAATTTGGCTGGAGCTTACAAATGGCTAATGTCAGCGCCATCTTCGAACACTTAGGGGCTCAGGCCGATGAGATTCCCATTCTCTGGCTAGCTGCACCTCTGACGGGACTCTTTGTTCAACCGGTCATCGGCTATCTCAGTGATAATACGTGGACCCCGCTGGGCCGCCGCCGACCCTACTTCCTCATCGGTGCGCTCTTAAGTTCCGCCGCCCTGGTTTTAATGCCTAATGTATCGGCGCTCTGGATGGCAGCTGGATTGCTGTGGATCCTGGATGCCTCCATCAACATCAGTATGGAACCGTTCCGCGCCCTCGTCGGGGATCGATTGGTGTCGGAACAACAGACCCTCGGGTTTGCCATGCAGAGTTTTTTCATTGGCTTAGGATCCGTGATTGCCTCAGCCTTTCCTTGGATCCTGGCCCACGGGTTCCGGGTGGCGAAGACAGCGAGCGGGACAGCTATTCCTCCCACGGTGAAGCTGGCCTTCTACTGTGGTGCTGCTGTTTTTTTGGGCAGTGTGGTGTGGACCGTGATTACGACAACTGAAGATCCCCCGGATCCGGCGACGGCAGAGACTGCATCCACGGTAGGGATTAGAGGCTTAGTTAAGGAGGTCAGCGGTGCCTTTCAAGAGATGCCGATTGTGATGCGAAAGCTGGCTTGGGTGCAGTGCTTCACCTGGCTAGGGATGTTCTGTTTCTTTCTATACTTTCCACCGGCGGTTGCCTGGACGGTGTTTCGCGCGCCGGATCAGCAGTCTTTTTTATACAGCGAAGGCATTGAGTGGGCCGGATTGTGCATTGCCCTCTACAACGCTGTCTGTTTTGGTGTCGCCTTCATTCTGCCTCGTGTAGCCGCGCGGTTAAATCGGAGCTGGACCCATGCCATCTGCTTAACGTGTGGTGGGGTGAGTCTGCTCTCACTCTGGTTGATTGAGGATCGCTACACACTCTTTCTCCCCATGATTGGGATGGGCATTGCCTGGGCTAGCATCCTGTCAATTCCCTACGCCATCTTGATGGATACACTGCCGGAGGACCGACGAGGACTCTACACCGGTATCTTTAACTTCTACATTGTGCTACCCCAAATAGTTGCTTCGTTAGGACTGGGATGGGTGATGCGCCATCTCTTCCACGGGGACCGGGTTCTTGCCATCGTGGTGGGGGGTGTTGCGATGCTAATGGCGGCTGTGTTTATGCGACAGGTGCCTGTGGTGGATGACTTGGCTCTGGCTCGCGCTCAACCGGATCCGACGCAGGCTTCATCCCTGACTCCAGACCGTGCGACTCAGGATAACGGGGATGCTGAATTAGTCAATGAGCCTAGCCCATGACTGTCCCAGAAGAGGGCGAACTAGCGCATCCGCCATGTAGCGTAGATCTAGTTAATCTCCCAGAGGGCAACTTTATATAATCTTGATATTCTAAACTGAGTTTATGAAGTTTCTGTCATGGCTCAGCTTTCAGCGTCCTACCCGGCGATCTCCATAATCATGTCTGTCTACAACGGCGAGCCCTATCTGGCTGAAGCGATGGACAGCATTCTGGCTCAGACTGTTACAGATTTTGAGTTCATTGTGGTTGATGACGGATCCACTGACGGATCCTGGGGCATCTTAGAACGCTATGCTCGTCGCGATTCTCGGGTCCGGTTAGGGAAGCAAGACAATAGGGGCCTAACGCAAACCCTCAACCGCATGATTGCGATGGCAAAGGGTCGCTACATTGCGCGTATGGATGCTGACGATGTTGCGTTGCCACACCGACTGGAGCAACAGATCACATTTCTAGAGCGCCGTGCAGATGTGGTGTGTGTGGGTGGATCCTTTGAGCTGATTGATGCTGCGGGTCGCTTACTGACTCGAATTGCCCCTCCCGAGTTCGATGACGCGATTCAATCTAAGGCATTGGCAGGTCACACCAGTTTGTGTCATCCCTGTGTCATGTTCCGACGATCTGCAGTGGAAGCCATCGGGGGGTACGATGAGTCGATTCCTACCGCTCAGGATCTCGATTTGTTCCTGAAGTTGGGTGAAGTTGGATCCTTGGCTAATTTGAAGGATCCGGTGCTTAAGTATCGGGTGCATGCCCAGGCGGTGAGTGAGCAGAAGCATAGCCAGCAAATTTACTACAAGCAGCTAGCGTGCGAGCGGGCGTGGGAGCGGCGCGGGATTCAGGGTGAATTTGAAGCGACGGCCCCCTGGCGACCAGGATCTGATCGGCAGTCTCGCCATCACTTTATGCTGAAGTATGGCTGGTGGGCTTTCAACAGTCAGCAACGGTGGACTGCCATTTTATACGGGCTACGAGCCATCAGTTTAAATCCTATTGATATCAGTGGTTGGAAGCTATCCTTGATTGCTATGTTGAAGCCTCTGCCACACCAAGCCATGGCGTAACTCCAGCCACCCGGCCACCGGATCCATGTCAATTCCTGAGCTATCTCTTCAGCGCTTGAGCAGGATAACGTCAGAGGTCTACTCACTCAAATTGACGTCTACTCACTCAGACTGGGGTATGGGATCCTTGATGCATCGTCCATCTTCTAGGTAAATCAATCGGTCAGCTACGTCAAGAATGCGGTTATCGTGAGTGACCAAGAGGATCGTACAGCCCTGCTCCCGAGCTAACGTCTGCATGATTTCGACAACATCACGGCCTGAGTGTTTATCCAAAGAGGCAGTAGGCTCATCTGCCAAAACAATGCGCGGATGGCTGACCAACGCCCGAGCGATAGCTACCCGTTGTTTTTGCCCCCCGGAGAGATTATCGGGAAAATAGTCTAAGCGCTGTTCCAGACCAACTTGACTTAGGATCGCCGCTGCCCTCTCCCCTCGCTCTTGCCGCGAATAGGATCCATGCACTTCCAATCCCATCATGACGTTCTGTAGGGCTGTCAAACTCCGGTGGAGATTATGGGCCTGAAAAATATAGCCCATCTGTCGTCGAGTGTTCACTTGCTCTGCAGCGGTTGAACCACACAGCTCCTGGCCTAGGATCCGGAGGCTACCCGATTGGGCCGATCTCAAGGCTCCCAGTAATGTGAGCAGAGTTGTCTTACCCGATCCAGAGGGACCGCTCATGATGACAATTTCACCGGGAAAAATGTTGAAGGTGATATCAAATAAAACCTGTTTACGCAGATGCCCTTGACCAAAATAATGATCAAGGTGATGGACCGCAATCACAGGATCTAACTTGGTTTGGACTGAAGTCATGGGTGCTATCCCCGACACTGAAAACTTCTACTGAAAACTCTCATTGAACACTCCAATGCTACAAAAGCCGAAAAGCCTCAATAGCCTTAAAAGATGTCAGCCGGATCCGCAGACCGCAGCCGATGACTGGCAAAGGCACCGGAGATTCCACACATTAAGACGGTTAAAATTAGAACAAATATCAGTCGAGATCCCGTCATGGCAATGGGTAAAGAGGCTGCATTTCGAATCAAGCTGTACTGGGCCAGCGCCAAGCCTAAGCCGGGAATAAATCCCAAGACAGCCAGGATCACGGCTTCTTCAAAAATAACTAGCAACAGATAGCGATCCCGATACCCCATAGCCTTGAAGGTGGCATACTCCGGCATATGGTCATTTACATCTGTAGACAGGATCTGATACACAATCACAATTCCCACTACAAAAGCCATTAGGGATCCAAACCCAAACACGATCCCCACTGGACTTACCTCCGCCCAGTAAGCCTGTTCATCAGCAAGAAATTGAGCGTGACTGCGAGCCACAACATCGTCCAGTAGCAGTGCATTGAGGTGAGCGGCGATCACCTCAGGATCCTGGCCTGGTTCAACCTGAACGAGTCCAAGAGACACCTGACCGGCAGAGCGACGCGGAAATAATCGCAGGAATGTCGTTTGACTGGTCACAAGTGTCCCATCAGTGGCAAAAGACGCTCCCAATGGAAACAAGCCTTTAATTTCAAGGGTATGCCGGCCAACTTCAGTTGTGACCGCTCTGCCTTGCTGCAGTTGAGTGATCACTGTCTGGTACTCACCTCGGGCGTACTGATCAAACAGCACGGTATCCGGTAGCTTGAGCTGATCTAATTGCTGATTGACTTCAGGTAGATCGAGGACCTCCTGCAACGGATCCTGGCCTAGCAGAGTGAGCTGATTGTCCTGGCGAGTCTGGGGATTTTTCCAATTCACGGATCCTAGGTAAAGGGGTTCGACGTCAGCAACTCCAGGTAAACTTTCGGCCTGAAAGAGGCGCTGACGGGCGAAGGTTGTGGGTAGCGAGATGTTGAGGTATTGGGTACCCCGAATCACTACATCTGCTTGTAGATGCCGAATCAGTAGGGTGTTGCTATCGTACAGAGCAGCTTGAATCCCCAACTGAGCAAAGAGTAAGAGGTCAGCAAACCCTATACCAGCAACCGCCACCAACATCCGCGAGCGATTCCGTTTGAGTTGCAGCCAACCTAAAGGTGTTCTCTCCCTGACCGTTTGCCACCAACCTGGAGTAGAAGAGGGTGGAGGGGAGTTAGAGATGGGGGACTGGGTGGGAATCGGATCTACGGTTTTCATAGTTGAATCTCCGCCGTCACCTGTAGATTAGTAAGGCTGGCGACCCGCTCACTAGACTCTGGATCCAGAACGATGCGCACCTCAACCACACGGGAGTCAATGTTGGCAGACGGATCCGTGTTGACCACCTGCTGACGCTCGACCTGTAGTCCAATCTGCACAACTGTGCCGTGTAGGGGATCCGAGAAGGCATCGGCATAGACTTTAACGGACTGACCGACCTGCACCCGACCAATGTCGCTCTCGTAGACTTCGGCGTCTACAGCCATTTGATCGGTCTGGGCAATCTCTAAAACTCCATCGGTGCCAGCCATCTCACCTGGGTAAGTGTGGATCTTGAGAATTTGCCCTGTCAGCGGAGCTCTTAGGTAGGTTTGCGCTAACTCAGCCTCAGCCTGTTGGACGGCAGCCTGTTGGGCGGCAACCTCTGCGGCTGCAACCTGCACATCCACAGGTCGAATCTCTTGAATTTGATCTAGGGTTGCCCTAGCCTCATCTAGTTGGGGTTGTGCCGTGGTTCGCAGGCGATTCAACTCAGCCTGAGCTTGAAGCAACTGTTTCTCAGCCGTTTCCAACGCTAAGGCAAATCGATCTCGGTCTGCTGCAGATATAGCCCCCTGTTCAAATAGAGCTTGGTAGCGTTGCAAATCTGTCTGGGCATTGTTTTGTTCTGCCTGCAGTTGAGCGACTATGGCTTGCTGCGCCTGAATTTGGTTTGTGCTCTCAGCCTCTAAACGAGTGATGAGGGCCTGCTGGGCCTGGATCTCCCCCTGCTTAGCTCCCGCTTGAACCTGAGCGAGGGCTGCCTCCGCTTTCAGCTGTTCTCCTTGAGCTCGCAGCAGGGCGGCCTGGAGTGGGTCTCGATTGTCTAGAATGGCGACGATATCCCCTGCCTCCACTCGATCTCCCTCTGCTACCCGCAATTCCTCCAAGCGGCTGCTGCCAGCAGAACTGGGGATTGCTAATTGAATCACTTGCCCCATAGGCTCTACGTGACCTAGGGCTGATAGCGTTGAAATCGAAGGAGGCATTTCATCCTGCAGAGGCTCAGAGTGTGTTGAAGTGAGCTGAAAAACATGGGCTGCTAAGCCACCGGTGACTAACACAGCACTGAGAACGAGCAGCACTGGACGCAAACCCTGCAGCGGTTGAAGTGTCTGCTCCCTTGGCGTCGATACCATGGTGAGCCCTCCTCCATTTTGAGACAAAATTTTGAGACAAATCAAACCGAACCGTTTAGTTCGATATGATTAGACTAGACTGTTCAGTCTGATCGTGTCAAGAGAGGAGGGAGCGATGGTTCGATCATCCACGAAGCGGGATGCCATCCTAGCGGGGGCTCTACAGGAATTTCTGGCTAAAGGGTATGCCGGGGCGAGCATGGATCGGATTACCCGTGCTGCTGGTGTGTCTAAGTCTACGTTGTATGCCTACTTTCAAGATAAGGAGTCTCTTTTCTTAGCTTTAATCGATGCAATTGCTAAAGATAAGCTGCGCTTGATATTTCGCCTTCAGGAACTGGACACTCAGCATCAAGATCCCCGGGCGGCCTTACGGCAAGTGGCGGAGATGATGTTGGCCCGAGTAACTGAGGATCCTCACATTGTTGCGTTTATGCGGTTGCTTATCTTCGAGGCTGGACGCTTTCCGAAGTTGGGACAAACCTTTATAAACACAGTGGAGAAGCCCTCGATTGAAGCCTTAAGTCAGTACTTGGCGGATTGTCCGGCTGTGCGAATTACGGATCCTGAAGCAGCGGCACGGATCTTCATCGGGACATTAGTATACTTTGCGATTACGCAAGAAGGGATGTATGGCAAGGAGATTATTCCAATAGCAACGGATCGGATTGTTGATGCTCTCATGCAGTCACTTATCCTCTCTGATCCAGAGTAGTGCAATCGAAAGTAGTGCAATCGAAGCTTGCGGATTGGAGCCTTCTACATTTTTGTTAGCGGATCCCTTTCAAACACTGCTGCAGGGTTCGCTCTACCTGAGACAGGTAGCCTCCACCAAATAAGTTCAAATGATTCAACAGATGATAAAGCTTGTACAACGGCTTGCGGCTCTGATAGCCAGGATCTAACGGATAACTCTCTTGATAGGCCTTGTAAAACTGGGACGGGAAGCCACCAAATAATTCGGTCATTGCTAGATCTGACTCCCGATCGCCGTAGTACACCGCTGGGTCAAAGATCACGGGATTCCCCTCTCGATCAATTGCGTAGTTCCCAGCCCAGAGATCGCCATGGAGTAAAGAGGGTGGCGGACTGTACCCGACAAATAAATCATCAAGACGATCCATTAGCTCCGCCGCATCTTCAGTCCAGGATCCGGTGTACCCTTGTCGCCGAGCCAATTTAACTTGAAAACCTAGACGATGATCTCGGTAAAACGCGATCCAATCATCCCCCCAGGTGTTCACTTGCGGTGTGGATCCAATAGTGTTGTTCCGGTCCCAGCCATAGCGGGTGTGATGATATCGGTGAAGCTCAGCCAACTGGAGCCCCAATTGCACACTAGACTCAAAGGTTCCGGAGCTGAAGGGAATGTACTCTAACACCAGGTAGGCACTGGATCCGTGGATCCCATGACAGTAGGGTTGCGGGATCCGAATCGCTTGCGGCTTGGCTAACTCTTTCAACCCCTGCAACTCCGCCCGGAACATATCTAACTGGGATGCACTGTTACATTTCACAAAAAAGGATCGCGTCTCATCGGCTACCACAGAGGCCGAATTAATACTCCCCCCACCTACTGAGCGGTGCTGGGTTGGTTTGAACGGTTGACCTGTTACCTCTTCAATATCTCGAGCAATTGTGTCCCAAAGTCCGAGCATAATTAGGATCCTTTTTCCTGCTGTTTCTGCAATGACGCAAGCAAATTTTGACAGGCATCCATTAACAGTTCAATCACATGCCGAAAACCCGCGTCTCCCCCATAGTACGGATCCGGTACTTCAGTATCCGTGTGTTGAGTGCAGTAGCTACACATCATCTTGATCTTGTCTGTGTACAGTTGCTGCGGATCCAACGCCAATACATTGCGGTAGTTCTCCCGATCCATCGTCAGGATCAAATCAAACTCCTCTAGATCCTTAGGGCGGATTTGGCGAGCGGAGCCTTGCATCGGAATGCCGTAGGCCTGGGCTGTTTGCTGCATGCGGCGATCAGGCGAACTTCCAACGTGATAGGCACTTGTTCCAGCAGAGTCACAGATGATTTCGAGATCCGTCGGGTCCTGCTGAATTAGGTAATCCATGATATTTTCAGCCGCAGGAGAGCGACAAATATTGCCTAGGCAGACAAATAGAAGCTTGGTAGTCATAGCGCTGCGGTATAAAGGCCTTATGGCTCAGCTTCGCAGAACGGATCCGTCATGGCAAGACTGATGGGTTGAGTGCAAGCGGGTTGAGTCTAAGCAGGTTGAGTCTAAGCAGGTTGAGTCTAAGCAGGTTGAGTTCAAGAGAGGCACGATGCCCAAGTTTTTCCGCTGTCCCAACTGTGGTGCCGAGGTACCCATCAATGCCAAAGCCTGTCCGGAGTGCGGATCCGATGAGGAAACGGGCTGGTCTGAAGCAGCACAGACCATGCACCTACTACCCCGCTCTGCCCACCCTGATGACGAGATTACCCCCCGTCAACCGTGGACCCGGTACGTGGCGGCTGGACTAGCAGGTATCTTTGTGTCTTATCTCTTAGCAGGCTCAGGGTTCGGATGGATCCTCTACATTCTGTGTGCTGGCGGGATAGGTTGGGGACTCTACACCTTCTCTCAACGCTCTTCTAAGAACAGTATGACTAGTTTAGAGAGCCATCTCCGCCGCAAACTGATTGAACGCACTCAAGGGGACAAGGCGATGGCGGAGCGGTTGATCGAGTACGAACGGGCTCGGGTTCCAGAAGCTACTCAAGTTCAACTCATTCAAAGTGCGATTGAACGGTTGCAATGGGATCGCTCTCGTTAGGATCCATCTCCTATTCGTACTCTGAATCGGCTCCTCAGGGTGCTGGACTTTCTGAGGGTGAAGGGGCGGGAGTCTCACTGGTTTCCGCTGCAGACCCAGTTGGTGTTGCTTGGGATCCTACGGGAGTCAGTGTTGGTTCAGGTGTAGCCTCTGGTGTCGGAGTCACTTCTGGAGTTGCAGTCGTCTATGGTGATGGAGCTGCTTCTGGGGGTGGGGCCGGAGTTGGCGTTGCCTCAGGCGTTGGAGTCGGTGTTGGAGTCGGGGTTGGAGTCGGTGTTGGCGTTGCCTCAGGCGTTGGTGTTGGAGTCGGCGT
>CAYUEE010000017.1:0-6069 GCA_964443615.1 uncultured bacterium
GCGAGTAACTTGGGTTCTCTCAGGGATCAATGCCGGGGGGAATATGGGGGCTGACATTTACATTTCAGGAACGGTGGCAGCAGTGCGTGAAGCAGCCTTTCACCGGGTGCCAGGTATTGCCTTTTCTCATTATCGCCATGGTGCAACCCCATTCAACTGGGAGGCCGCTACTCGGTGGGTGTCCCATCTTCTCCCCATCCTCACAAGCCAAGCTCTTGAACCCGGTCAGTACTGGAATGTCAACCTCCCTCACCTGGATCCTGGCGCTCGGGATCCGGAGATTGTTTTCTGTGATCTTTGTACTCAACCATTGCCCACGGCCTATCAGCTAGAGGGAACGCAGTACCGTTATGTTGGTCGCTATGGGGAGCGGCGGCGTGATCCTGGAGCGGATACTGATGTTTGTCTCTCGGGAGGCATTGCCATTACTCGATTGAGCGTGGCTCATTCCTCTTAACCTTATTCCCTGTGACCTCATTCCCTGCAATCTAACTAGCTCCCTCGATGTATCTCTCCGGGTATAGTTTTGCTGGTCTAAGTTAGACCTAACTCAATCTAGAGAAGGATACCAACTTCACAAGAAACTTCTATTTTCAGTCTGTGTAGATTAAATCTGAATATGGGTGCCTGCGCCTCAGGCAGTTTGAGTGTCATAGAATACCCTAGAAGGGTTTATGTAGAGAAGATATTCGTGAGGCTCGTGTGTTAACTGAGATTTTCTACCTAAAGCGTTGAAACAATTGATACCAATTTACATAAAAGAGTGGTAAGTATATAGGATGCCTAGCTGGATTAACCCTGGTGAACTATGCGCTGCTCTACACATACGGGCGCTGGCCCTCTCTGGAGTGCCTGTCTGGTTTTTGGGATCCTCGTCTCTAGTTGCGGATCTGGAGGTGGAACTACTGTTGTAACTCCGCTTTCTCCCGATCTGGATCCTGAGGGTGTGGCGGCTCTTACCTTCAATGGTGCCCTCACTCAGTCGTTCCAGCTGAACGCAGGCGCTATGGAGTTTAACGTTACAGTCTTGACAGAACGAGACCCGCTGATACCGCTAGTAGATGTGTCTCCTTCTGAGCTGGCCTTTGAGGTGACTAACGTCACGGATCTTCAGGGGATCCCTCTGCCGGTTGATATTTCATTGACCCCGGCCTCTATTATCAATCCTCCGGTTACATTAGCAACAGAACCGGTTCAAATGACAGTGTTGATGGATGGATCCGGTAGTTTATTTGTCACAGACCTTCGAGATTTACGATTTGAAGCGGCCTTTGGATTAGTCGATCAGTTTCGGCCTTTGCCACTGGATTTGGGTGCGATTCTCCGGTTTGATAATCAGGATACCGGCTTTGGGGTTACACCTTTGGGTCGCCCCCTCGAAACAGCTCAGCTCCTGCAACCGTTTACCAGTGACCTGGGAGATTTGCAGCGTGGGATCCTCTCAGCAACACCGGGTGGAGAGACGGCTCTTTACGATGCCATGGTTGAAGCCGCTCAGTATCTTAGTGACTTTAGCAGCAGTGATGCGGTAAATCGCCGGTTAGTGGTCTTCACGGATGGTATTGATAACGACAGTGAACTGAGCCTGAATGAAGCCATTGTGGCGTTGCAAGGGATCCCAGACGGATCTTCTTTCAGTATTTCTACATACATTGTCGGGTTGGGATCCGCACTTGAGCTGTTAGAGCTGCAGCAATTAGCGGATGCGACGGATGGGACATTTGCGTTATCTCTATTTCCAGAGCAGTTGGGTGTGGCGTTTGCCAACTTTTTCCCAGCGGCTGTGGGTGAACAACGGGTGCAAGTGGCGATCGCTAGTGATCAGCTATTGGCGTCAGATGAATACTTGCTGAGTGGTCAAATTACGTTCACTCGGGACGGGGCTCAGGTGACAACGCCCTTCACGAATGCTGTCTTGATTGTGCCGTGAGGAGGCCATAATGCGTGTGAGTCAGCCAGAGCAAATGCGGTGGCGGTTAGTCCATGCACTGACAGGACTAGTGTTGATATTTGTAGGATCCTGTGGCGGTGGTGGTGGGTCGGGGCTAGTGACGGCAGTTGATCCCACTGCAGATCCAGGATCCGCACCGGCGGCTTCGGCCAGTATTCAAGGGCGGGTATTGGATCCGTTTAGTTTGTGTGCGAGTGCCAGTCCATTGATTGAGGCTGGGGTGTGTTCGGTGCTCTCTGGGCCAGCATTCCCGCCTGGATCCACGGCAACGTTATATCGGTTAAATGAGCGAGGATCCATCCTTCAGCCCCCTTTAGGAACGGCTACTGTGGATGTGGAGTCAGAGTTTTTCATCCCGTTTGATGGCAGTCTGTTTAATCCGCCTGGGACTGTGGTGCAGGTGAGCAATGGCTTTGAGCTGTTGCATGGGTTTGTGTTCAGTGCCGCTGTTGATGTCAGTGTTTGGAGTGAGGCCGTCTATCAGATCCTTCTGAGTGAAAATGCTTTGTTTGCAAATTATACAGCCTCTGAAATTCGAGATTTAGAAAATATTTTGCGGGTAAAGGTGGCGATTTCGAGCCAAGCCATCACCCTGGATGAAGTGGTGCAACAGGTGATTAGTGATGGATTCCCTGAGATTGAGGAGCTTGTAGAGGTTTGCTACGCCCCTGAAGGGAACCAAACAGACCAGCCTTGCCGTCTAAGTCTGCCGTTGCCATCACCTGAAGAGTTAGATGAGTTTGTGTCTTTCACAATTACGAATACAGCTGTATTGGCGGTTAATGGGGTCCGAGTAGAGTCGAATACGGTGCGTTTGACGGTTGAGTAACGGCTTGAACATTTGAATGACTGGGAAGTGAGGATCCGGACATGATGACACTGTTGAAATACGGGTTGGGGAAGTTACAAGCTGAATTCCCAAAGAAAAAGTGGCTTGGTTTGCTAACGTTGCTCCTGGCTATGACAACGCTCGCTGAGCAACCTGTCCAAGCAGAAGGGAGTGTGGATCTCATTGAGGGTGGCCAGGATAATCGTCCCTTTCTAGATTATCGACTTGGCACTGATCCTAATGCCTCTACTGCAGGGATCCCTCGTCGAACAGTCATCTTTGCTTATGTCAATGCTGGCGAAACGATTTATCTAGGCTCAAGTGCAGCTGGAGAAGGGTTGGGCACCATTCAAGTTGTGTCTCCAACAGGAACAACCCTGACTTGTGGAGCCGGAGGATTAGCTCTAGGGATCATTAATAATCTGGCGGAGGAGCTGGCTGGACCTGCCCCCATTACAGCGGGTGGTTACACGCCTTGTATCGTTCCTTCAGCTACGACTACCACTGAAGGTAATGGAATTTGGCAGGTTACCTTCATAAGCCCTGCGCCGGATAACCGAACTGACCCTAACCCTGCGGTTCTAGCAACGGCTGAGTGGGCTCCCCAAGATACGGGTCGATCCTATATTGAAGCTTGGGATGTGACTGTTGCAAATGCAGCAGGTACAGGGACATTTGAAGGGCGTGTTTTCACCAACTATCTTCCTCTCAACATGGGGCGACGAGGCATTAATGGTGGTTTTATTAACTCTGAAGTATTCGTTTTAACTCGCCAAGGCTTCGAATACTCTTTGGACTTCAATGGATTGGATCCGTTTGGATTCATCTTTTTCTCGGATGAGCGTGGTCTGGTGAGTGATGGCACGTTTGTGAATAATCAGGGTGATACAATTCCTGCAGGGGCTTCGATTTTTGAATCTGTACCTTTCAATGAAATTGGGAATTCCGTTGACTTTCAGGATCCGTCTGTTTTTGCCCCATCAACTCACAAGATCTTCTTCAACCGTCCGGATCCTAGTTTACCTTCTACAGCTACTCTTTCCGGAGCTCTGGGTAACACCACAACGCTACTGACTGAGCCTAGTGCGCCTACAGCTGTCGATCCTGCTTCCTTCAGATTTGAAGGGGCAGAAGCGAGTACTTCCGGGACAGCAGCACCGGGACAGGGTGGTTCCTTTCTCTTCGACACGACTGAAGATGGTACCTATTTTATTACGCTTGATATTGATGCTAATGGCAGTTTCTTAGACCCAATCGATCGAGTGCTCACGGGTCCTTCGCTCGTTGCTGATAACCCAATTGAAGTGGTTTGGGATGGGCTAGACGGCTTAGGAAACCCGGTTCCACCTAGCAACGTTGGTTACGTTGTTGATGTTACAGTTGCCACCGGTGAGGTTCATTTCCCTCTCTTCGATCCAGAGCGGTTTGAAGGTGGGGTCAATGGTGGACTGGTTTTACAACGATTAGATCCGGGTGGAGCCGACCCATTTGAACTGTTCTACAATGACAACAATGCGGCACTTCTGGGGCGAGGTATCGGCACACCTCCCAATCCACTCAATGTTCCCTCTGTATTTGAAGGAGTTGATAGCTCAGGTGGGGGGGCTAGAGGGTTTGATGGATCCAGTCCTACCAATGCCTGGGGACAGGCGGCAGCGATTGAAACATGGACCTTCATCTTCTCTCCTAACACGAGCTTGTCAGGTGGGTTGGAGATCGCAGCCGCTGACTTAAAGATCGATAAATCAGTTGTCCCTGCCACGGCAACAGGAGGGGAAACCGTCACCTACACTATTACTGTTGATAACACGAATAGCCCACCAGATAGTGTTAGTGATGTAAATGGAGTAATTATCAATGATACTATCCCGGCTGAGGTTCTTAATCCTACGCTGGTTTCCTGTACCATCGTTACGGGAACAGGATCCTGTGTTGATGCCACGTTCACAGGTAATGACTTCAACGCCACTTTCGATCTAGATACGGGTAGTACTGTTCAATATGTTATTAGTGGTGTGGTGGCTGGAAGTGCTAATGGAGTTGTTTCCAATACGGCTACTGTCTTCCGGGATCTAGATGTTGGGGATCCGGTCAATGACGATGGCATCATCTCCGACCCACCTAACTCAAGTGAAGCAACTGCCCCAGTAAACTTTACTGCAACACCCAATTCGCTTCCGACAGCTGCAGATGATGTAGTCGCCACACAACCCAATACTCCTGTGTCGATTGATGTATTGAGTAATGATGTTGATCCAGAGGGGGATCCTCTGACGATTACATTGCTAGCTGACGGTGGTCGAGGTACAGCGGTCGTTGACAATAACGGGACACCGGATCCGGCGGATGATGTCTTCGTTTACACACCTGGTGGCGGCTTCTTCAATGGCACGGATACCTTCACCTACACCATTACGGATCCTGCCGGTAACACAGACACAGCGACAGTTACGATCACAATTAATAATGCTGCTCCCACTGCCCTGGATGATACTGCTACGGCACAAGCTGCTACACCAGTCTCTGTGGATGTGTTGGGAAATGATACGGATCCGGATGGCGACCCGCTCACAATTACGCTGTTGGCTGACGGAGGTCGAGGTACGGCTGTCATCGATGACAATGGCACACCGGATCCAGTCGATGATACCTTTACCTACACACCGGGAGCTGGATTCTTTAGTGGCACAGACACGTTTACTTATACGATCACTGACCCAGCTGGTAATACAGACACGGCAACAGTCACAATCACGATCAATAATGCCGCTCCCACCGCTGTCGATGATGCAGAGACAACTACCCCAACTACACCAGTATCCGTCAATGTTTTAGGGAATGATGTGGATCCTGAGGGGGATCCGTTGACTATTACGCTGCTAGCGGATGGAGGTCGAGGGACAGCAGTTGTTAACGATAATGGGACGGCGGATCCGGCGGATGATACGTTTACCTACACACCGGGAGCTGGATTCTTCAGTGGTATAGACACCTTTACCTACACCATCACGGATCCTGCTGGTAACACAGACACTGCCACAGTCACGATTACTATCAATAACAGTGCTCCCACTGCCCTTGATGATGCGGAAACGACTCAGCCTAATACTCCTGTGTCAGTGAATGTACTGGCCAATGATAGTGACCCAGACGGGGATCCGTTAACAATTACGCTGCTAGCGAACGGAGGCCGAGGGACAGCCGTTGTCAATGACAATGGGACAGCGGATCCTGCAGATGACACTTTCACCTACACACCTGGAGCTGGATTCTTCACTGGCACGGATAC
>CAYUEE010000017.1:6169-51330 GCA_964443615.1 uncultured bacterium
CGGATGATACCTTCACCTACACCCCAGGGGCAGGATTCTTCAGCGGTACCGACACTTTCACTTACACGATTATGGATCCTGCAGGCAACACAGACACTGCAACTGTCACGGTTACAGTAACGAATGATGCTCCAGTAGCGACGGATGATCAGGACACAACGCCTGATTCTACGCCTGTTGGTGTTGATATCCTAGCCAACGACACGGATCCTAATAACGATCCTCTGACCATCAGTGCAACTACGGATCCTGACAACGGTGCTATTCAAATCAATGATGGCGGTACCCCAGATGACCCCACAGATGACTCAATCGTCTACACACCTAACCCTGGTTTCACAGGTATAGATACCTTCACCTACACAATCCAGGATCCTGCAGGAAATACTGATGTGGCAACTGTCACCATTACAGTGACGAATGAGGCACCTATTGCTAGCAATGACACGGCAACCACACCGACCTCGACACCTGTATCGATTGATGTGCTCGATAACGACACGGATCCCAACGATGATCCATTAACAGTTGCGGTGGCAACGGATCCGGACAATGGGACTGTCACGGTCGACGATAATGGCACTCCAGATGATCCGACAGATGACACTATCAGCTACACACCGGATCCTGGCTTTAGTGGTACCGACACATTCACTTACACGATTACGGATACTGCTGGTAACACTGATACGGCTACTGTAACGGTTGTAGTGACTAACGAAGCACCTGTTGCGGTGGATGATAGTGATACCACAGCCGATGCAACGCCGGTGGATATCGATGTTTTGGGTAATGACTCGGATCCTAATAATGATCCACTTACAATCATGGCTACGACGGATCCGGAAAACGGCACGATTCAGGTCAATACCAACGGCACTCCGGATGACCCAACAGATGACTCGATCATCTACACACCGGATCCTGGCTTCAGCGGGACTGACACATTCACTTACACAATCCAGGATCCTGCAGGCAATACTGATGTGGCGACTGTCACCATTACGGTGACGAATGAGGCACCTGTTGCTAGCAATGACACGGCAACCGCACCGACCTCGACACCTATATCGATTGATGTGCTCGATAACGACACGGATCCCAACGATGATCCATTAACAATTGCGATAGCAACGGATCCTGAGAACGGCTTAGTGACTGTTGATGATAATGGCACACCGGATGATCCAACTGATGACATCATCACTTACACACCGGATCCTGGCTTCAGTGGTACGGATACTTTTACTTACACTGTTACAGATCCGGCTGGTAATACAGATACTGCTACTGTCACGGTTGTTATTACCAACGATGCTCCAGTAGCTGTCGATGACCAAGACACTACACCTGAGGCAACACCTGTCGCTATTGATGTCTTATCAAATGATACAGATCCCAATGATGATCCTTTGACTATCACAGTCATCACGGATCCAGATAGCGGTGTCATTCAACTCAATGACAGTGGCACACCAGATGATCCAACAGACGACACTGTTACTTACACCCCTAACCCTGGCTTCAGCGGTGTTGACAGCTTTACCTACACTATTCAAGATCCCTCAGGTAGTACTGATGTCGCAACTGTAACGGTTACTGTCACAAATGAGGCTCCTGAGGCTGGCGATGATCTTGTGACAACGCCAACCTCAACGCCGGTGTCTATCGATGTCACGACCAATGACACGGATCCCAACGATGATCCATTAACGGTTACTATCTCAACGGATCCTGAGAACGGCACGGTGACCATTGATGATAATGGCACGCCGGATGACCCGACAGATGACACTATTACCTATACCCCTGATGCTGGTTTCAGCGGCACTGACACTTTCACCTACACCATTACGGATCCGGCTGGAAATACAGATACAGCTACCGTGACTGTTGTGGTGACGAACGAGGCTCCTGTCGCAGTGGATGATAACGAGACGACAGCAGAGGCTACGCCGGTTGATATTGATGTTCTCGACAACGATTCAGATCCCAACACCGATCCACTCACAATTACCATTGCAACAAACCCGGGTAATGGAACCGTTCAAATCAACAACAACGACACTCCAGATGACCCGACGGATGATACTGTAATCTACACTCCGGATCCTGGCTTCAGCGGCACCGATACCTTCACCTACACCATTACGGATCCGATAGGTAACACAGATACAGCCACAGTGACTGTAGCCGTAGCCCAGACTCCTTTAGCCGAAGATGACTTGGCGACTACTGTACCTAACGTGTCGGTAACACTCAATGTGCCCGGCAATGACTCAGATCCAGATGGTGATATTGATCCCACGACGGTAGATCTCGATCCCTCCACACCGGGTCTCCAATCCACCTTGACTATTCCGGGTCAGGGGGTCTTCACCGTTGATGACACTGGGTTAGTAACCTTTACGCCTGCCCCTAACTTCACCGGTGTGGTTTCGATTCCTTACACCATCAACGACAACGATGGCTTGACCTCCAATATTGCGCAGATTGTTGTGACGATTGGAAACCAGCCAGTAGCTAGTGATGACAGTGTGACCACGGCTCTGGACACCTCTGTCACTATTAATGTCACGCAGAATGACTTGGATCCGGATGGTCAGATTGATATAACAACAGTCGATCTCGACCCTGGCTCCCCCGGTATTCAGATCTCCTTCGAGGTCCCTGGACAAGGATCCTTCTCCGTTGATGAGACCGGTCTAGTTACCTTCACGCCGATCCCTGGATTCAGCGGCACCGTGACGATTCCCTACGTGGTGAACGATGACGATGGTTTGACATCGGAGCCAGCCCTGATTGAGGTGACGATTGGCGCTGGACCCATTGCTAACGATGACAATGTGGCTATACCACCCAATACACCGGTGACTGTTCCCGTTGTGGCTAACGACCAGGATCCTGATGGCGCCATTGACCCAACTACCGTCGACTTGAATCCCACAACACCTGAGCAAGAGACCAGCCTCACTATCCCTGGACAGGGAACCTTCACAGTGAACGATGACGGCAGTGTTGTCTTTGTGCCAGATGCTGGCTTTGTGGGTACCGTGACTGTGCCTTACCTCGTCCGTGATGATGAGGGTCTCCCCTCGAATGAGGCTACCATTACGATCACTATCGGTGGTGAGGATCCTGTTGCCGCTGATGATTTAGCTACCGGACTCCCTGGATTCCCAGTCGCGCTTAATATCACCGACAATGATACGGATCCAGATGGTGAGATTGATCCAACCACGGTTGACTTAGATCCTACGACTCCTGAGCTTGATTCCACCTTTACGGTGCCTGGTCAGGGAACTTTTGCGGTGGATGATCAAGGCAATGTAACCTTTACACCAGAGCCTGGCTTCATAGGTACCGTGACCCTGCCTTATACCGTCAACGATGATGATGGATTCACGTCCAACCAGGCCACGATTACCATCACGATTGGCTTGCTGGAGCGGCCTCCCATTGCGGTTAGTAATACAGCATCAACGTCGCCGAATACTCCTGTTACCTTTAACATCACGGACAATGATCGGGGAGAGGTAGACCTATCTACTGTGGACTTGGATCCCGCCACACCAGGGCAACAGTCAACTGTAACGATACCTGGCGAGGGGACCTTTACTGTGGATGAGAGCGGTAATGTCACCTTTACACCTGATGCGGGCTTCACTGGTGAATCCAGTATCAATTACACAGTCGACGGAGATAACGGCCTCACCTCCAATCTCGCCCAAATTACAGTCACCATCACAGCCCAACCAACGCCCAGACCCTCCCTCACCCCAACGCCTAGACCTGACGGATCCGGTACGGTCTTCTTCGCCAAACGGATTACTGCTATCAACGGTCGCACGCTCAATCGATACCGGGATGTACCGGGTGATGTAAATGATGATGCCGGTGTTCCGTGGCCGGGAGGGGCTACCTCCTTCCTCCGCGGCGGTGTTGACGAGTCCGTCCAACCGGGTGATGAAGTAGAATTTACCCTCTACTTCTTAGTTGATGGATCGGTGGCTGGTCAGGCGGTGGCCATCTGTGATCTAATTCCCGCCGGCACTGAGTTCCTAGCGCCTCTCCGGGTTGAAATTGGCGGTGTATCCACGGTGCTTTCAGGATCCGATGACGCCGATGCTGGGGCCTTCATCCGACCAGAGCTCATCGTTCCAGAGGTCTGCGGCATCAACACCCGCTCTAATTTAAATGGCGTTATTGTAGTGAATGTAGATGAGCTAACACCCTCTACTGATGGCCTTGCCGGTGCAATCAAGTTCCGAGTCCGAGTCCTCTCCAGCAACTAAGCCCAGTCCTAGAGTCCGATGGAAAGGGCTTCTTGGGTAAAGTAGAGGTCTATTAAATGACGTAAAGGTCTGTTAGGTGAAGACTAAAGAGACCTTTCAAAGAGTTTACGGAGGGTCGTAGCTGAGTGTGCAAAGACTAGACACTCTCAGACTGGGATCCTATGTCGGGATGCGGCTACAGTAGGGAACGAGGTCACCCTATCTGCTGCGAACCTTTCTCATGACTCAGACTTCTTTTGTGACTGGCTGCACGTGGGTAAGCGCTGGACTGCTGCTTTCCGGTCTAGTCTGGGCTCAACCCGTGTTCTCGGAGCCTATTTCCACTGCTTCGATTTGGTTACAGACTGAACGGTTCTTGGCCCAAGCGGACCCCGCCTCGGAGCCGGATAATGCTTTAGATCTTGGGATTGAACAAGACATCATTGAGTCTAGTCCGGTCTTGCAACGGTGGCTGGACCAACCCCCTGACCTCCTGGATGAAATTCGGACAACGCCTGCTTTGCCCACACGGCTTCAAGCGGCCGTCAGTCATGACTACTGGACCGTTGGTCTAGCCGATCTAACTCTTGTCCCTCGTTTGACGCTGAGCGGCGATTACCAGCAATCCTTTGATGAACCCGACGATCGGCAGTTCGGATCTGTGTTGCGTTACTACGTCGCTCCGGCTGGCTCCTTGATCAACTTTGCCCCTCAGGTTGGGTATCGAACACTAGATCAATCCAATCGGTCGCTTCGCGGATTGCAGTATGGAGCTCAGGTCAGTGTAGCTCTGGCACCTCGGGCAGCTGACATTACGCTTAGTTATACCTGGCTAGATCCAGTGAATACAGACGATGGGTGGGCCACACTCGCCGATGTCACCGCTGCCTATGCTCTAAGCCCCTCCATCCGTATAGCCGGTCGTTACCGGTGGCAGCACACCACCATCCGTAAAGACCGACACTTCGGGGTAGTGCTAGAGTGGATCCCTTGATACAACGTCCACACAATTGAGAGTCAGGAGATGTGATGACCAAGGTTGTCCTTATTACAGGTGCATCCGAGGGGATTGGTCGCGCCACCGCCCAGACCTTTGCGTCCCATGGATACCAGTTAGTGCTGGCCGCCCGCACCGCTGATCCCCTGACAAAAGCAGCTCTGGCCCTCGAATCTGAATTCAATTGTGATGTTCTCGCTGTCCCTACGGATGTTACGGATCCTGAGCAAACACAAACCCTAATCACCCGCACCCTAGACCGCTACGATCACATCGACTGTTTGATCAATAACGCCGGTATCTGTATGAGTGGATCCTTTGCCCATAGTTCCCTCGACCAGATCCATCAACTGATGAACGTGAACTTTTGGGGCTATATTCACACCATCCGAGCTGTCCTGCCGCATTTCCTCAACCGTCGTCAAGGTCAAATCATTAATGTTGGATCCTTTGGGGGCAAAATGCCGTTACCTGGGATGGCTACTTACTGCGCTAGTAAGTATGCTGTGACTGGACTAACCGATGCCCTGCGTCTAGAACTCACTCCTAAAGGGATCCGAGTTATTGGAGTTCACCCCGGTGTGGTCAACAGCGACTTTATGAAACGAGCGCTTTTTGCTGAGGATTCCCAACCATCTGATGTGCCCCTATCCTCTGACTCTGAAGCACTGCCCTCGTCGGATTCTGGTCGTGCTCAAATGCAATCAGTTTTGGATAGCTGGTTTGTCAGTCAGCCTGAAGACATTGCCACCGCTATCTGGCAAGCTCTGGTAAGTGGCCAGACGGATGTGGTAGTCGGCGCTGCTCAAGTCGCTACATCAGCCTATTGTGTGGTGCCCGAAATGATCGAATCTTTGCTCCAGGTAGGTGCTTGACACAGTCGGCGTTGCCAGGAAGTATAGTTGAGTATGTTGTTCCTTACCTAGGGTTACCCACCGACTTAGGTCGCTCATATATTGAGGACACTCGATAGGGTTACCAGTGTTCCCGCCAACATCTCCTCTTAATTTGTGAGCAAGATTTAGGTAGCCGTTAGCTATGGTCGAATCAGTTTCTCAAGCCACAACCGGTTTTCAGCATTTACTGGTGGTCGAGGATCGCGATGGTCGTCGAACCCATACTCTTAGTTCCCCAAAGTACTTTATTGGCCGCGACCTTGCTAACGACATCTGCCTCAACTCCCAGTTTGCCTCCCGCTACCATGCCATGTTGTTGAGAGTGCCCGCTGATCGTGAAGGTGAGTACTTTTATCGGATCCTGGACGGAGACCTTGAGGGTAAACCAAGTACTAATGGTTTAGTCATCAATGGCCAGAAGGCGACAGCCCATCAACTAAAGCCGGGTGATGTTGTTACCTTTGGTCCTGATGCAAAGGCCACCTACCGAACTTCAAAGTCTCAATAATAGAGTCAGTTCTCAATAAAAAGGTTCTCAGTAAAAGGGTTTAATTGGTTGAACACTAGACTAGAGATCTTAGTTATCACCAAGCTCTAATCTATTCAGCAACTGCTGCAGATCGCTGGTCTGGTAAGGGTACTGGATGGCTGGGCGATCGATGATGGTTAAACGGATCCCTAGTTTCAAAGCAACAGCCTGTTTGATATCCAATCCGCCGTCCTGACCTGAGGCCTTGGTGATTACTCGATCAAAAGCATATTGAGTCCACAGTTCAGTCTCTGACTTCGCGGTGAATGGAGGTCGGCCTAGTATCAGCTGATGGGCTGGAAACCCATACGACTCTGCTAAGGTTTGGGATGATGGCAGGATCCGCGCCCACACAGGCCCCTCTAATGCCCAGGATTGAAAGGCAGGCAAGGCTTTGACTCCGACTGTCAACAACACCCGTTGACCCTGAAAATAGGTCGCCTGCAAAACTGTATTCATCTCAGGTACTAGTTCTGCTGCTGGATCCAGCTCCACCCGTGGACGCTCGAATCGGAGGTACTGCAGCTGATAATGCTGAGCTGTTGCCATTGCTAACTGAGAAATCTCTACTGCGAATGGGTGAGACGCATCAATAATCTGATGAATAGACCAAGCGGCGAGAAAGGCAGAAATTGTATGCAAGGTTAGTGTAGTAACGACCACCGTACCAGGAAGAAGATGGTAGAGCCGTTGAGCTTGAGCTGTGGTGACAGTAACGACATAAGGATAGTCCCTTGCCGCCAGAGCTTGAGCTACGTTAGCACTGGTACGAGTACCGCCAATGAGCCAGATCATAACGTTATCTTGTCGAGACGTGACTAGATCCTAGTCAAAGCCGCCTAACTCATTCTATTGAGCTGTTGTACCTGATACCCACGCACAAGCCTCTTGACAATCGTTCTCTTGTGAGGGCTAGCTAAACTAGAGGTATTGGAGTTGACTCCACCGCCCTCGAACGCCAAATTGAGCTAAAGGATCTCTGAAAATCCTTACCAGAAGGGCTTCTCACTCATCTAGGCTGTAGAATATGTCAGTAATTTGAAGCCATGGCGCTTACAACCCATTACACTTAAAACCCATTACTCACGGATGAGGAGATTGTGATGAATAAAGCTGAATTAGTCGATGCTGTGGCTCACCGGGCCAACGTTACCAAAAAGGAAGCAGATGCTGTCCTGACTGCTGCTCTCGAGATCATCATCGAAGAAGTTGCCAGCCGGGATGATGAGGGGGAACCCAATGGCAAGGTGACCTTGGTGGGCTTCGGATCCTTTGAAGCTCGCAAGCGCAAAGAGCGGGAAGGTCGTAACCCCAAGACCAATGAGAAGATGGTGATCCCGGCGAGCATTGTACCTGCCTTCACAGCGGGTAAATCCTTCCGGGATGCTGTCAGCTCAGGCCATGCGAAAGAGTGAGATGACTGGATTGCTCCTAAATCAGGATAAGTGGCTGCCTCTCCGATCTGAGTCTCATGGCGGCGAAAATGCCCTAATACCTGTCAGCCTTGATCCGGTCAGGGATATCTAAGTGACTCCCGGAATCTCTACCTCCTCACACGGCCCTGTATCGATCTCTGAAGAAGAGGTCTCGTTTGCTCCACAGGTGCTGCCTCATGGTGGTAATCGTCAATGGGCTGCGACTGTGGCCGGCTGTACTTCTGATGATCTGCTAGATTTCTCTGCGAGTCTCAATCCTCTTGGCCCTCCTTCCACAGTGAAGCAAGCGCTCCTTGATGCGATTCAATCTCCTCACCCTCTGGCGCTAGCCACCTATCCCGATCCCTATTCCATTCAACTTCGGCACGCCCTTAGTAACTACTATCACATTGACCCTGACTGGATCCTGGTGGGTAATGGCGCTGCGGAACTCATGACTTGGGCTGCTCGGACTTCAGCGACTTGCCAGACAACCTACCTTACGGTTCCCGCCTTCCGGGACTATAGACGTGCTCTGGATGCAATGGGTGTCGTTCCAGTGGTATGTCCCCTGCCTGACCCGATCCAAGCAACTCAGGCAGATTGGTCGTTAGCTTCACACCTGACTGCATTGACACCAGGATCCCGAGCGTTATGGTTGACAAATCCCCATAATCCAACGGGCCACGTCTGGTCGAGAGAGGAGATCCTGGGGATCCTGCCCTCTTTTGACTTCATTGTTCTAGATGAAGCCTTTATGGATTTCCTGGAGCCGGCCTCTGTGGCTGATCCGGTGGGGAGTCTGATGCCCTATCTGGAGCACTATCCGCAACTGGTGATCCTGCGCTCCCTGACGAAGTTCTTCACGCTTCCCGGTATCCGATTAGGGTTCGCCGTTGGCCATCCTGATTACCTGAGGCAGTGGCAAGCCTGGCGGGATCCATGGACTGTCAATGGCTTGGCCACAGTAGCTGGCGTCGCCGCCCTCCAAGACCAACCCTTTCGGGCAAGGACGTTAGCCTGGTTAGGGCCAGCTCGTGAGCATCTCAGGGAGGGGTTAAGTGAGCTGCCGGGCGTGACACCATTGCCTAGTGCTGTGAATTTCATCTTGGCCCATGTCACAGGATCAGCAGTGGCCCTCCAATATCAGTTGCTACGCTCAGCTCATATTCTGATTCGTGACTGTCGAAGCTTTCCACAGTTAGGGGATCGCTATATTCGGCTAGCTGTCAGGACTCAGGCTGACCATCGAGCCTTGATTCGAGCCTGTCATCAGTGCCTTGTTGGTGGGGTTACTCTGTCCGAGTGTTCGGGATCTGTGTCTTCAAGAGGGCAATAATGAGAAGGCAGAGATGAGATGGCCATTCTGGCAAGATTGGATTGCGATCCGAGCTAATTCATTGGAAGATTGACCGGACTAATGTGTTCAAATGCTAGTGCCAGGTAGTCTGACCCGCCACTCACCTCCAGAGTCTTACGATCATGCCAGATGTGGAGTCTTCTTGGTCTTGGCCTGAGTGTCAAGCGTCTATGATTCGGGGATTGGAGATCTATTCCGATTCGCAATTGCTCGGTCTCTTCCAACAGGATCCCACTACCGCCCGCTATTTTATTGGGCTATTCTGCCGGCATCATGCTGCTGTTGACCAGATCCTTGAGACCACTATAACTGATTCCGCCGACCATCCAGCCTGGCGCCATCGACTTTGGACCTCATTTCACTACACCCTCTTAGCGCTAGACCTGAAGTCTATTGCAACGTTAACCGATTGGTTTGCGCAGCAAACACAGGCAATATTAACAGGGTCACTAGATCCTGGGGCAGGAGCATCACTAGGTCCTTGGCTCACAGGATCCTCTGATGCCCCTCAGACCCCTATCCCACACCACTCACCTGTTCTGACTTGCTACTTGATGCAGGGCTTGGATGCTTTGGCCCCTGATCTCCGCTTCATTTTGCTCTTAAGAGATCGCTTTGCTTGGACTGCTGACCAAATTGCGGCTCAACTCACTCAGGAGGGCTATCCTCTATCCCCTCAGGAGGCTCAAATAATGACGCAGGAAGCTCGTCAGCAACTCTTTCAACAATTGCCTAAGGATGTTCGAGTCCTCTACCTCACTAATCATCCCTAACAGGACTGTCCACTCATCTAGTTTGGACCCTGCTCTTGGGAGTGCTGAGCCCATAACCTGGTGCCGAACGACCTACCGGGCTAGCTCGCGTTTAATAGCAGATGTTAGTTCAGGTGAATTTGGCCCTACACCGCTCTTGTAGCGACCGACCACATTGCCCTGTTTATCAATCAAAAACTTCTCGAAATTCCAGGCGACATCTCCCGCCGGATCCGTTTGAGTTAACTTGGCGTAGAGAGGGTGTTGCTCTAGTCCTTTGGCATGAACTTTGTCGAACAGTTCAAATTTGACACCATAGTTTGTGGTGCAAAAATTCAAGATCTCCTCATTGGATCCTGGCTCCTGCCCGCCAAAATCATTGCAAGGGAAGCCCAATACCCGCAGGCCTTGATCTGCATACGTCTCATGCAACTGTTCAAGCCCTGTGTACTGAGGGGTATACCCGCACCGAGAAGCTACATTCACGACTAGCACCACCTGATTGGCATACTCCGCCAATGTCTTCTCAGTTCCCTCAATCGTCCTAACCGCGACATCGGCAACGTTAATGCTCATAAGGATCCTCAATAACATAACTCTCTTATTATGCCGCGATCGGGATCCTGGGCCTGAAAAAAATAGAAATCCGTCAGGACGGATCCCGAGGGTTGTAGCTGCTCGTATCAATCACCAGGGGAGGGTCAAAACTGTTCGCAATCTGTTCCCAAGGGACGAGTTTGAAATTTGTGTTAATGTTTTCAAGTTCACCATCGTCTAATACCAAGACTTCTGGTTCGTTAAAGCCATCATGGGCTACAAACAAGCCTTGTGCGAAGTTCGGACCCATCGGTAGATTGATGACACTAGCACCATCAGACGCTTCAACACTGTCGATGGATCCAGCTCGCCCCACACTAAAGCTACCCAGGTAATCATTGTCGCCTTCCCGTGTAAACACGGCAAACGTGCTATCACCTTGACTGGAGGCCAACAGGTAACCTTGACCTCCGGATCCGTAATAGAGTGTCAGACCTTTTAGATCAGCTGCCAGGACGGATCCATTGGGTTTCACTTGTTCAATTAAAGTGCCTGTCGTCCCTCCGTCCGGCTCTGCCGAAAATTTCCAAAGGCCGACGTCCTCTTCTCCGACGTATAGAAGACCTAATTCATCATCTGCAACCATACCTTCACATTGGGTTGGCAGAATGATAGGGCGCTCAATTCGAGTCGCAGCAATACTCCCGTCACCATTATCCACAAGCTCCAACTGGGCGATATCACAGCGGTCGTTGCTGTTCACAAATACGTAGAATTTACTCGATATTACACTACGATATATTGATACCCCATAGGCCTCCCCGTTGTCATTGCCCACCTTGAAATCGGGGAACAAGTTAGGCCCGATAGACTCTGCTGTGATGTCGACCATTTGACGTGCCTCCGGATCAATTTTGTAGATCCGGATTGTGTTGTTATTTCGTTCCGTTGCGACCACAATATCGACCAATGTGTCACCGAGTGGAAAGTTATACCGCAGATCTACGTTATTGAAGCGAGCCGACTCAGGTGCTCCGTAGTCAGGGTCAATAAACTGCAATTCACTGCCGTCCAAGTCGTAGACCGCGAGTCCTCCCTCTTGTAAGGTCGTGATGACAACACTCAACGAGGGTGAGGTGGGATGCACATAGATCGCCGGATCGCCCCCATCACCAAAGCGGCCTAGGGTAGTGTCATCACCATCAATTAGATTAGGGGTTTGAGCCACAGGAAAGATGGCTGCATGGGCTGGACAGGCTGCTGAACGAGCGATGTGGTTTTCTGCAATTTCAGGATCCGTACCTGACGTATGCGCAATCACACATATCCCTGGATCTAAGTCAGGAATGACCACCTGATTGAAGGTTAAACTGATCGAGCTAGAGTCTGGGTCTGCCACAAATGAGGTAAACCCTGGGAACATCGAGCCGATATTGACAAAATGAGCGGAGTCGATTGTGACGGTGGGAAGAGGGAACGGAACCTGTTGGACGGAGAGTTGAAAGGATCCTGCCACGCGTGCGGTCACAGAGAGCACTATTCCACCCGGCAAGACTTGGCCTGGGATAGCCGCAATATCCTCTACAGATAGGTTGATGCCTGGAGCTAAAACGCTGGCTGTCGCAACAATCGTTTCTGGGGTGCGAGAATCTGGTGGTAGAAACGTAGACGCATAGACCACCAAGGCATCGACCGAGTCAGGTGGTGGAGCCGTGCCCCCATCTGCGAAATCTGTACTCACGTTATCAGGGATAGGATTCAGCTGGACGTCTTGAAAGGATCCGGCTGGGTATAACTCATTGGCACGGGTGGCGACATGGCTGGGTGTGCGGAGATTAGGAGGTAGATCAGCTGTAGCTCTGACAATGACAAACTCTTCGAAGGTAACCTGCTCGGGATTCCCAAAGTAGATAAGGGCAGTAGGATCCGGTTTATCTAGATGATTTAGCTTGTCCTCAGCCCCTGCCACTGATGATGAGACTTCAACGGTGGCCTGAGTCACAGGTAGTTCTAGTTTGATAATGGAGTCTAAATGGGTGAAGGCGGCATCGATAGTGGCTGCATAGGTTCGGGAGCCATCCTCCTGTCGAGTGGGGAGTGCCGCAAATGAAACAGTGCCAACGATAAACTCGTCAGGTAAAGGATCCGCTGATGAGAGACGGAATAGCAGACTGCCAGCAGGAGCTAGGTGGGGTGTGGGTGCGTCTAGCGTGATGGTACGGAGCCCGTCAGACTCAGAAGCTAGGTCAACCTCTGTATTCATGGCCGGTAATTGTCCGGACTCAGTACCACAACTCTGTAACGCAATAGCCAGGATCCCGATCGGGAGCAGCAAACCCTTGGTCGACCGTTGCATGGCCTAGCCTCACTAACAACACAGAGAGGATCCATATCTGGAGACACGTGGACCGGAGGTATCCATTCCATTAATCCAAGAGGTGATGGTAGCAGGGTCCTCTGCAAGTTTCAAGTGTAGAGAGTGATTTGTGAACATTTTGTGAGGTGGTATGAGATACTACACAACCCCTCTCAAATCTTCAAGATCGTACCCTTGACAAGGCCTTTACTCCCCAGTCTGATTTACCAGCAAAGCCACAGGAAACTGTCGCAAAATTTCACCCAGTGGCAGGCTCTCGGTGCTGGATAAGGTTTCATCTGTCAAGGCATTAGTCCAGGTTGGTGATGTGATGAGGTCCTGAGGCCATTCAATGCGAGTCTCTTGCCAGACTGTCGGCCCCAGCGGGAATACACCTGGCTCCACCAAATTCGTGAAAAAGCGCGTTGCCACTGTGATGATGGTACAATCTCCATGACGACGGGCAAACGTGATGACATGGGTTTGAGCAGGACCAATCACTTCCAGAGGCTCATAGGTCCCCTGAGAAAAGACTTCAGATAACTGATTGCGGGTGGATAACGCTTGCGCAATCAAGAATAGTTTGATGTGGCCATCCATCCAAGACTCGCATAGTTCGGATATCAGTGTGGGCAAGTTACTGGCGGCTCTAGCCTTGATAGACTTAAGCGTCTGCTGGCGATGGTCAAAATCCACGGGACGTCGGTTGTCCGGATCCACTAAACTCAAGTTCCATAATTCTGTGCCTTGGTAGAAATCAGGGATTCCTGGAGCTGTGATCTTCAACAGAGTCTGAGATAGGGAATTCAAGGCTCCGTAGAAAGCAATGCGAGCTTGAAAGGCCTTTAACTTTTCTGTAAACACATTGTTTTCAGCTCGATCCAGAATTCGGTCAACAAACTCAGTGAATCCATTTTCGTACTCGGCATCAGGTTGGAGCCAAGCTGTATGAACTTTGGCTTCGCGCACGGCCTTAATGATGTACTCTTTAATTCGGTGAATGAACTCGGGATACTCAGAGTCATTGAAGGGATAAGCACCCACTAGCGTTTGATAGAGAAAGTATTCGTCATTCGCATCTGGGATGCTACGGTCGGATCCTGCCGTGGCATGGGGACGATTGAGATCATGCCATTGTTTAGCTGCGGCTTCCCACTCCTCCGGAATTTCCGAAAGCACCATCAGCCGCATTCGTACATCCTCACTGCGCTTGGTATCGTGAGTTGAAGTGGTATTCATGGCGTGGGGCCATGTGTCATGCTGGTGTTGACCAAAACTATGGAAGGCGGAAATACTGATGCCGGTCTGGGATGGTTTGCCCCCAACCTCGTTGAGCGCGACAAAGCGGTTGTAGACGTACAGTGAGGTGTCTTCAATCCCCTTCGCCATTAAAGGCCCGGTTAACTGCTGAAATTTCAGTACAAAGTGACGCCATTGCTTTTGCTCTTCTTCCGACAGTGTCCAGACTCTTGGCATCGGGGGGACTACCTTGGGCGTGGAATGCTGCAAATTCTCGCTTCCGACCCTCTCGGACGGCTTCAACTAAATCTGGATCCCCATGATCGATGAAATATAAGAACGGGGCTTCTTCCCCATATTCTTCTCCCATAAACAACATTGGGGTGTAGGGCGATAGGAGCATGGTGGCTGCTGTTAATTTCAATGCTTCAAATGAGACTAATTGGGAAAGACGTTCACCCAACATGCGATTTCCCACCTGATCATGGTTCTGGTTACAAACAACGAACTGGTGCGTCGGACGATCAGAGGCATCCGCTCCGAAACGGCGTTTGCGGTGGGGTGAATAATCGCCGGTGTAGACGTAGCGCTGGTGCAGAACCTTAGCAAGGTGATGACAGGATCCGAAGTCCTCGTAGTACCCCGATCGTTCCCCTGTGAGAAGGGCATGGAGGGCGTGGTGAAATTCATCACTCCATTGTGCGTCCATGCCATAGCCACCTTGGTGATGGGGGCGAATAATCCGAGGATCATTCAAATCACTTTCAGCAATCAAATATCGACCCTGGCCTTGCGTTTGCATGAGCTCCTGTACTCGCTCGGAAAGCTCCGCCAATAGGTGTTTGGCGCTTAGATCGTAAATGGCATGGACCGCATCCAGTCTCAAAGCATCAATATGAAAATGGTGTAACCAGTACAAGGCATTCTCAATCATGAAGTTGCGAACCCCATCACAGTAGGATCCGTCGAAATTGATCGCACTTCCCCAAGGTGTCTGATAGCGATCGGTAAAGTAGGGGCCAAAGTCACGGGTATAATTGCCTTCTGGGCCGAAGTGGTTATACACCACATCTAAAACAACAGCGATTCCCGCCTCATGACAGGCATTCACTAGTGTCTTCAATCCGGTTGGGCCACCATAGGACTGCTGCACAGCAAACGGATAAGTCCCGTCGTAGCCCCAGTTACGCTCGCCAGGAAATTGAGCCACAGGCATAATTTCAATGGCATTCACGCCCAATTCTTTCAATCGCGGTAACCGAGGAATGATGGCATGGAAGGATCCGTCAGGGGTAAACGCACCTACGTGTAACTCGTAGATCACCCAATCAGGGAAGGGAGGAGGAGTCCAATCAGTATCAGTCCAACTGAAAGCCGTATGGTCAATCACTTCAGAGGCCTTATGGACGCCGTCGGGCTGATAAAACGACGCTGGATCCGCGCGCTCCTTATCGTCTAGACGGTAGAGGTAACGAGTGCCGGGGGGGCAGTCGGATACGAGAACACTCCAATACCCTTGGAGATTCTGTTGCAGAGGAATAAGACGTTCTTGGGGAGTTAGGAGCTTGAGCTTAACGTCTGTGAGCAGGGGAGCCCAAACTGTAAACTGACATTGACTGTCTCCTTGATAATTGGCACCAACCTGCATCTGACTAATTCTCTCTGAATGAAGCTTCCCTATTATCTCTCAGAGTTGGGTAAACTCAAAAGCGTTCGCCAGAACCCTGCCCCGCTCGGTGTCTGGGATAAGGTTATGACCTCCACTGTTTAGTTGCCCACCCGTTCATTGGCACACTGACATGTCACCGCCATCGAAGCCCTTGCCTGCTCAAGATCAAGTGTCTCCCCGGTTGATGGATCTGCTGAGACCCACCTATCACCTGTTGATGCGTATGGCTTTTCAGGTCACGATTTCCGGATCCTTAGCGCCTCTAGACCAGCAGGGGATTATCCTGGCTCCCAAACATTCGAGTCGATGGGATCCGTTGGTGATTGGGCTATTGACTTCTCGACCCCTTCGATTTGTCACTACCCATACTGAGTTCAAAGGCTTTCACGGCTGGTTGATTCGCCGACTGGGGGCCATCCCGATCGTGAGAGAACGAGCTGGGGCGTCTACGATCAAACTGCTAGAAGAGTATCTCTTAGCTGATCAGCCGCTCGTCCTATTCCCGGAAGGTGGGATCCGAGAAGGGTATGTCGGCCAGTTGAAACCAGGACTGGGTCGCATTGTTATGGCTTTAAACTCTAAGTTTCAAAAAGAGATCCCCGTCATCCCTATTCAAATTCACTATGAGCCAGCACCCCAGCTAGGTGCTCAAGTTCATTTACAGGTTCTACCGGCGCTAACGCCGCAACCTTACCTGCGGCCTGAGCTGGGCACAGACAAACAGAGAGCAGCGGCTCTGACTGATGACCTGTACAACACCTTACGAGCTGCGATGCCATCCCAACCTAATCCCACGGACTCTTTGGGCTAATGGCTTCCTACAGTTGCAATGGGGTTTCTAACGTAATTGAGAACGACTGCCCTGGAGGCAACACTACAACTTGAGGCGCGGTGACATTGCCCACGGCCACACCTGAGAGAGCCCCCCCCAGAACGGTTCTGACTGAAACACCACCGGTCAACACGCCCAGTGCGGTACCCGCAGCAGCACCAATCGCTGCATCTCCAGCAATGGACTGGGAAGAGTACTGTCTTGGATCCTTTTCATCGGGCAGCAGGGTCGAACGAGCTTGCAGAGGATAGCTCCGACCGTTGTGAACTAGCGAATTAGAGATAAATTGAAGTCCCCCTGCTACGGGCTGCAACTGGCCATAAATCTTGGTGCCGGCAGGTAAGGTGATCTGCCCAGTGGCATTGTAGATAGTCTCGGAGACGGTTACCGTCAATGAATGGTTACTATCGGGGGCATAGTACTGGGGATCCGTTGAACTGGTGCCGACCACTGGAATAACTGTGCCCTGCTGAAGCTGCACTGCCTGAAGGTTGAACTGTTCCTGCGCCACAACGGGTAATGTCAGGCTAACGGTCGTTCCCCACACGCCCAGTAGAATAGGAACCAAGCTTTTAGCTACTCTTGTCATCATCCTGCCTCATCCACTCATTACTTCTATTTTAGATAACCGTGCTTGACTCTGCCCTTTAACTCTGGACTAACCTACTCTCCTCCAATCAGTTATGGCTCTGCGTTCTCTCCAAGACACTCTCCGAGATTTCCAGTCGGATCCTGTGTGGGCTAACCATCGACAGTTCCAGCACCTGCAGTGGGCTTGGCCGGAGATTGTGGGTGCTGCTGTTGCTCAGCATACGGTGCCGATAGGGATTCAACGCCAGATTTTGAAGGTTGCGACCTCAACCCCAGCCTGGGCTCAAAATTTAGCCTTCCAGCGCCACCTCATTCTCACCAAGCTGAATCGTCAACTCTCGATGTCACTGGTCGATATTCGATTTCTCCCCGGTGAGTGGCATCGGCAAGGGATCCATCCCAGTCGCCCCCACCCTGAGCGTATGACCCTACCGTCATCCCCCCTCTCACCAGTCAACGTTCACTCCCAAACCCCTCTGCGAAAGCCTCCTCAAACCCCTCAAGACGCTTTGAACCGCTGGCGACATCTTGTGCTCGCAAACCAAACCAGTATGGCTCCTTGTCCTCTCTGTCATCGCCCGACCCCGCCTGAGGAACTAGATCGCTGGTTTACCTGTGGATTTTGTCATGCTCAAGGTCAGCGAAATCAACCTGTCAAGGATTAACGGTCTGAGGACTAGCTATCAAGGACTAATTATCAAGGCTTACCCTGTCACGGATCCGTGAAGGATCCCGTTGAGGCTCGAGGCCTGCGCTAAGGTGGTTTGACTGGATCCTTACCGAGATAATCGCTATGATGCACGGCTTCATTCCTCCTCATCGTTACTTTCCTTATCTGACGTGGACTGAAATTCAAGCCATGCCTGATAAAGAAAATGTTGTCATCCTGCAGCCAGTTGCCTCAGTGGAACAGCATGGTCCCCACCTTCCACTCATGGTGGATTCCGTGTTGGGAAGCGCCGTGGTGGGGCGAGCATTGGAGCAGTTGGATCCGGCTGTACCGGCTTACGCTCTACCGACACAGTGTTATGGCAAGTCTAACGAGCATTGGCATTTTCCAGGTACTATTACGCTCACCGCCGAAACGCTAATGCGGGTGCTAGTAGAAGTGGGAGAAAGTATTTACCGAGCGGGCTTCCGCAAGCTAGTTTTTGTCAATTCTCATGGCGGGCAACCGCAAGTTCTCGAAATCGTAGCCCGAGATCTCCATCAGCGCTTCGATGATTTCATGATCTTTCCCATCGGTGTTTGGCGGGTGCCTCACAAAGGAGGCGAACTGATGACGGCTCAAGAGCGGGAGTATGGGATCCATGCGGGGGATGCAGAGACCAGCATGATGCTCTACATTTTACCGGAGACTGTGCGGATGGATAAAGCGGTGTGTGAGTTTCCCAGGGGGCTACCCACCGAGAGTTTACTGAGTATGGAGGGCCGGATGCCGTTTGCCTGGGTCACTCGTGACTTAACTCAAAGTGGAGCCTTAGGAGATGCCACAGTAGCAACCCGTGAAAAAGGTGAAGTCTTAACTGAGTCCATGGCAGCAGGATGGGTGCGTTTAATCCAAGATCTGCACTGTTTTCAACAGCCTCAAGCCGGATCAATCCCTGTCTGAGTGTCTCTCTAAACTTTAATCGGCATTGACTAACGCTGACTTAGCTGTCGAGGTCAATAAACGTTAAAACTCTGCTTATCGTAATTTCAGGATGAGAACCTACACTACTCTAAAGCCCGGAAATACAATGGCTGACTGAGTTCCTCTAGGCCCCCCTGGTGCCTCCTTGGCCTCAGCATCATTACGGATCCGATTGGATCATTCCACTCAAACTTCCGTACCCTCAGCCATGTTTTTCCTTGCGAATCCATTGCATAGTAACAATAAGGCGCTATCAGCCCCTATATTAGTGAGATTGTAGTTCTATGATGTTCTATCTTTTGCCTGCTACTCTTGTCTTCGGCCTCACGTCCAATGCCCTTTTCCGCGATGACTCCACCCCTAATGATGACGCTGTGAGTTGGCTATGTATCGCTGCTGCCACCACCCTTTGGCCAATTACGCTACCCTGCATTATTCGTAAGAAAGTAGTAGACTTATACACGAAGGTTGAAGGATCCACCCTCCTCCTGGCTGATACCTTTGAAACGGATTCCTTCAAGGTCCTGAATGAGTAGCGGTAATATCCACTAATTCAAATTCTCGGAGAGCGGGTAGGAAGTTGTGATTTTCATGATTAGAACGACTTAACTTTACTAGTGCAAATCGCTGCAACGAATCAAGAGATTGCCATTGCGCCATCGATAGATGAATACCGATTGATTGGGCTTTCGCTTGCACCCGATCCGGAACATCCAGTTGCGTCCAAGGTGGCGACGGATCCACTGTTAACTCCTGAGCTGACTCCCCAGTCATCTGCCAAATGAGTGTCTGGAGATGAGTTTGGTAAGCTACGATATCCGTCTCTGTCGAACAGGGCAGTGAAACCAAGGTTTGTCTCTGTACATCAGTAAATTGATGCCAGTGGTTCAACTTCAACTTGATGCCACAGGTATCTAGCTTATACCGCACTACCATCGGGATGCAGCGCAGAGATTCAACAAAGTCCGACTCAAATTGAAAGAAAGGATCCATGGGCTTGACTCGGCTCGCTAAAGGGTTTCTACAGCTTGGGGGACAGGATCCTGTTTCAGGATGATGATGTCGTGCTCAACAGCCATTGGAGGGGTGGGAACGACAGGGGTCAGTTGAACGGCGCAAGCCTTCAGTTCCGGTTGCTTGGAGGCAGGACAAACAGTGGGATGAGTCATTGCATTCACCTCGGCCTGCTCAGCCCACAAGGATCCCCAGTGCATGGGGAGAAAAACAGTACCCGGAGGGATCCCTTTTGTGATTTTGAAGCGGACCCGGGCGCGACCTCGACGCGATGTGATCTCAATCCAGTGATGTTCTCGAAGCCCTAAACGATCGGCATCTTTAGGATGGATCTCCAGGAAGGGGTGAGGATGCATGTCACGAATTTTTTGGATCCGCCCGGTGCGGCTTTGCGTGTGCCAGTGGCCGTAGAGACGACCATTTGTGAGGATAAACGGATAGTTGGGATCCGGTGGCTCTGAGAGCCCTCGTGCATGAAAGGCTCCAAATCGGGCTTTATGATCTGGCGTGTTGAACTTGAAATCACCGTAGAGTTGCGCCGGTTCCTGCGGTTTGAGCCAGCCTGAATCTCGGCAGGGCCATTGCACTGGTCCTTGTTGCAGTTGCTCATGGCTCAGCCCAGTCATATCACAGGGGCGGCCCCGCGTGAGTTGCACAAATTCGTCGTAAATATCCGCAGAGGATGTAAAGGCGAATAGCTCTGAGAACCCTAATCGACGACCCACTTCAGCGAAAATCTCCCAGTCGGGCTTAGCTTGGCCCGGTGGATGCCGAAAGGCAGGGCACAGAGTTACAACTCGCTCAGAATTGGTCATGGTTCCTGTCTTCTCGCTCCACTGTGCTGCAGGTAAGAGCACATGGGCAAAATCAGCCATCTCAGTGGGGTGATACGCGTCTTGAAAAATCGTGAAGGGAGATCGTTGTAATGCAGCCTTCGTCCGCTCTAAATCAGGGAAGCTCACTACCGGATTAGTGCAAGCCACCCAGAGCGCCCCTATTGCATTCTCTTCTAGCCCTGTAATGATGTCCCACGCCATGCGTCCGGGATTGGGCGAAATGCGTCCAGTGGGTAGTCCCCATAGCGTTTCAACCTCAGATCGATGCTCCGAATTGTGAACGACTCGGTAGCCTGGCAAAATATGAGCAAGACCACCCGCTTCCCGGCCCCCCATCGCATTCGGTTGCCCTGTCAACGAAAACGGACCTGATCCAGGTCGCCCAATCTGACCTGTGATCAAATGCAGATTGATTAAACTCCGAACCTTAGCTGTTCCTTCTGCGTACTGATTCAACCCCATCGACCATAGAGATAGGATCCGTTTCGACTTAGCCCAATAGCGTGCCACGGTCTCAATGTCAGCGACTGGGATCCCACAGCGCTCAGCCACTTTATCTGGTGTGTAGTGATTAACCACAGCGACGAGTTCACTGAAGCCGACGGTACAACCCTCAATAAAATCAGAATCTAGAGCGCCCCACTGGATTAACAGGTGAGCAATCCCATTGAATAAGTCAATGTCAGTACCGGGTTGAATGGGAAGGTGCAAATCCGCCTCATCTGCCGTTGACGTTCGGCGCGGATCCACGACCACAAGCTTGACTCGATGGCGATGCCGACGATGATATTTTTGAAGACGATTAAAGATAATCGGATGACATTCTGCAGTGTTCGTGCCGACAAGAAAGGCAAAGTCTGTTTGTTCTAGATCGTCATAACTGCAAGGGGGCCCGTCTGTTCCAAAGCTTTGGCTATACCCCGCCACTGCTGAGGCCATACAGAGCCGGGAGTTCGCATCGAAATTGTTGGTTCCTAAACAGCCCTTCATTAGTTTCTGGGCCGTGTAGTAGTCCTCGGTTTGAAACTGACCAGATCCATACATACAAATGCCGTCAGGACCAAACTCAGACAGAGTTGCCTGAATCCGCTGCACAATCCGTTCAAAAACCTCATCCCAACTCACCCGTTGCCACGGATCCGATAACGAGTCCCGCATCATCGGGTAGCGTAGCCGATCCTTGTGTAAGGCCTCAGCCACTGTTGCCCCTTTGACACACACCATGCCTTTGCTTGATGGATGCTGTCGATCCCCACGGATCCGCCAAATGGGAGTGCCTTCCGGATCCGTCAACGTTGCTTTACCAGGGAGAGCGGGAGGTAGGGCTTCTAACCCACACCCCACACCACAGTAAGGGCACAAAGATTTCGTTGGTTCCATTGGGATCTTCCTCATCCATCAACACAATGGCTTTGGCTAAAGTGGCCTAGTCGAACTGGCCGCCACAATGCAAGCAGTTTAGGACATCGATTCCAGCGGCGATATGCCACCCACTTCCAGGGTTTCCATTTCGCCCTCGTGGAACTCTGCAAAGGATCCTTTGGGCTCTTTTAGGAAGATGGCGCACAGCAGGGCCACTAACAAGCCCACTCCACCCAGGACAAAGAAAAAGGTCCGATTCCCTACTGCTCCCTCGGGCAGCAAACTGTAGGTTGTCAAGTAAGCAACAGCACCGACGTTGCCATACGCTCCCACGTTACCCGCAACTTGGCCTGTGACGCGCCGCTTGATCAGGGGCACCATCGCAAATGTGGATCCTTCCGCGGCTTGAACAAAGAATGAGCAGGCCATCGTTAGAATAACAGCTAATGGCAAGAGCCAGCCGCTGGTGACACCGCCCATTAACAAGTAACCAACGCCCATACCTGCCAAGAGCACTGCCATGGTCCACTTCCGACTTCCTAGTTTGTCAGAAATCAATCCCCCCCCTGGACGAGAGGCTAAGTTCATGAACGCGTACGACGAGGCAATCATACCGGCAGCTTGGGCTGATAAGCCAAACGTATTTTCAAAAAAGCTGGGCAGCATGGATACAACCGCCAACTCAGACCCAAAGTTTGCAATGTAGGTTAATTCCAGCAAAGCCACCTGGGAAAAGTCATAGCGATCTTCAGAATTATAAACTCGCTTGTTGGACATCAAGTCAGAGTTTGCGATCCAGCAGTTATAGGTCTGAAATGAGTACAGTCCCAACAGGCATGCCCAAACCACGTACAACTGAGTTTGAGTGAGAAAGCCGACATTACTTAAACGCCACGCGAGTACCGCCAGGATCCCGTTCAACGGAATGTTCATGAACAGGAGAAACCAGAAATCCCACTGAGACGTGACTTCTAATCCGCCATGACGGTTGGGTTTTTGATAGGTCTTACCTGGAGGCGTATCCTCCACGTTGAAGTAGTACACAATTCCGTACAAGGCAGTGATGATCCCAGTCAGCGCAATGGACCACCGCCAGTTCAACATGGCATCGCCAGTGGCAGGGTTCACAGCCCCAAACGCTAGCCAAGCAGCTACTGTCGGTAAGGTGAAGGCAGAAGCTGCCGACCCGAAGTTCCCCCAGCCGCCGTAGATCCCTTCTGCTAGACCAATTTCTTTGGGCGGGAACCACTCGGCCACCATCCGGATCCCGATCACAAATCCAGCACCCACAATACTAAGAAGCAGGCGGCTAATTACGAGTGAGCTGAAGTTTTGCGCGGTTGCGAATAGAAGACAAGGAATGGCGGCATAAATCAGGAGCACCGTGAACGTCTTGCGCGGCCCGAAGCGATCCAGCAGCATTCCGATAATGACGCGGGCAGGGACCGTTAGAGCAACGTTACAGATTGCAATGGTGCGGATTTGTCCAACCTCGAAGCCAAACTCTTGCCGGATTGTGGTGGCCAAAGGCGCTAAGTTGAACCAAACCACAAAGGTTAGAAAGAAGGCGAACCAGGTCATATGAAGGATCTTATAGCGGCCCTTAAATGACCACATCTCCGTCAGCATGTTAAAATCTCCCGAGCATGAATTAGTACATCAGCCGGTCACGTAGCTCAATCCGCCAGGACTTCAGCTACGTGACTTTTTGCTGATTCATTGAAAGAAAGGCACTGAGAAATCGGAGGCGCTAACAACTGTGACCTTACGTAGATGGCAATAGCCACCACCACAAGCATCACTTAGCCCTTCGGCTTCGGATTTTTCGTCAGCCTACCGAAGCACTAACTTAACCGTATAGGGTAAGGGAGAATCTCCAATTGAATCGTTCAGGTTAAACACTTGCTTTCGCAGTAGCTTTGGGCACCGCTTGAAAGTATTCAATGAGCAATTCTTGTAACACCGGTTGCAGATCCTCACAAGGGATCCCTTTGCGTACACAGGATCCTAGCTTGGCCTCGTGACCGACTTCTCCCCCCATGTAGATGTCAACGGCTTCCACCGCTTTGCCATCTTTGCGTACCGTCGTCCCCATCAACCCAATATCGGCGACCTGAGGTTGCCCACAAGAGTTGGGACACCCAGTCCAATGGATCCGGACCGGTTGGGGCATATCCAGTGTTGCTTCCAGGGTTTCTGCTAGAGCCACAGCCCGATTTTTCGTTTCAATCAGTGCTAGATTGCAAAACTGATTCCCCGTACATGACACCAAGCTGCGCAGCAACGGACCCGGATTGGGGGAGTACTTGAGAACCAACGGTTCCGCCAGAAATGCCTCTAGTCGAGCATCGGGGATGAAAGGAATCAGGACATTCTGCTCCACCGTAAGGCGAATATCACCGTCGCCATACTCCTGGGCTAGTCTTGCAATCTCCGTGAGATCCTGGGCTTGCAGACGACCCACAGGCACTTGCAACCCCACAACGTTCATACCTGGCTGCTTTTGGGGAAACACACCCACGAGGTCGCGCTTGGGTTGATCCACAATGGTTGTGGGTGCAGCGGGTGTGAGGGACTTACCGAGAAGAGCTTCAACTTCAGCTCGGAATTTTTCAACCCCCCACTCATCAAGCAGCCACATCAAGCGAGCTTTTTGACGATTGAGCCGCAACCCATGGTCTCGGTAAATCACCAAAATGGCTCGACTGACATCCACTACCTCATCAGGCTGAACCCAAACGTTCAAGGCCAAAGTCTCGGCGCAGCGTTTAGCAGAGAAGAAGCCCCCCACCAACACATTGAAGCCAAGCTCGCCCTCATGATAGGCCGGCACAAATGCTAAATCATTGATCTCAGCGTGGACGGAGTTATCACGACACCCGGCAACGGCAATATTGAACTTACGGGGAAGATTCGTAAACTCCTGATTGCCTTCACCACTATTGGTGATCATGTCTTGGACCTGTTGAGTTAATACTCGTGTGTCGAAGACTTCATCCGGATCAATACCTGCCAAAGGGGATCCAGTGATATTTCGCACATTGTCCATGCCGGATTGGACGGAGGTCAGGCCCACGTCCTGTAATTGCCGAAAGATATCGGGAATATCCGCTAGTTGGATTCCTCGCAGCTGCAGGTTTTGCCGAGTGGTGATGTCAGCGACACCGTCCTCGCCATAGGGTTCAATAAAGCTGGCCAACCGCTGTAGTTGGGAGGAGTTCAAGGTGCCATTAGGAATCCGCAACCGCAGCATAAACTTGCCCGGCGTCCGCTTCCGCCAGAACACACCCACCCACTTGAGGCGATGTTCGAGGTCATCTTTATCCACTGATTCCCAGCCGATTTGAGCAAAATGGTCAAGTTCAGCCTTCACCGCGAGGCCATCCTTATCCATTTTGATCTGCTCGAATTTATTGGCCATGTCCTTGTCACTCCTAGTGTGCAAGTCAGAGGTGCTGTATTAGCAACCACCTGTGGCCATACCATAAAGACGGATCCCATGAGATTTTGTAGCTGGAGGCACAAAACGGATCCAGTTATTGATATTAACGATTGTTAAGATGCGATTTTTGAATAGAATCGTTGGGAGATAGCAGAGTCATACACAGCCAAACCCAGAGAGGATCCCTGGGCTTGGCATTTGACTCGACTGGCATTCGGCTTGATGTGGAGAGACCAAGAGAGATGCTGAAATAGAATGAGTCAGCAGTTAGCTCAGAGCGGCGTCAACCAAGCATCCCATAAGGATTCGGAGATAAGTGGAGGGAGGTGTGTCCTCTGGGAAGAGACTCACTGCCAAGATAGATTGATAGCAGGCATAGGCTTCAGCAAGGACAGACTCGCCACCCCTAACTGATTCGGACTGGCGGTCAGTTAAAGGAGTCAATAGGTCTTGCATGGCTTTTCCTCGTACAAAATCTTGTACAAAATACAGATCAGCATTGACTTTATCACCTTCAAGTATGGCTGGCTTTAAGCTTTGGTAAATTCTCTGAGATGCTCAAAGGATCCAACTCTTGAAGGATCCAACTCTTGATAGATTAAGGTGATAGATTAAGGATCTGAATTACCCCTTCAAACTATAGGCTTCAGGAGAAAGGGCCATTAAAAAATTGATCTTGGATTGTGAGGACTAAATTTTCGATAAAGCTCTGGATGCGGGCGACGATATCAGCGACAGATTGGCGACTGACGCCCTGTTGCAGGTCAACCTGAATCTCGTTAATGAGTGTTTGACCACCACTGATGGATTCAGCTTGGGGCTCGGTCAAAGAGTTAAACAGTGTAGTCATGATGACGATCCTTAAGGTAATGTGATGGCTTGAGAATAAAACTCAGTTAATGATTTTAATTGCATGGCTCCGACAGCAAAACTCTGGCCACAGCTACTGAAGCATGAAGAACACCTCACCCATAAGCATGGACAGGTGACTCATGCGAATAGACGAGTCATACCATCTGATTAATATGGCAACACTGGACTACTCAGTTATGGCCCAATGACAAGGCTGATAGGTGTGAAGGTCCTGACAAGTTTAGGATAAATTCACAAACTCAGATGAGCTGGCCTCAGGATCCGGTCCTTTTCCTAACCAAATTCCGTTTAAGCTGCCTAACAGGATCCAGATCAACACATTAATCCGCGCATCGAAGTAGACGGCATCCAACAAACCAGAGACAAAATAGCCCGTCAATCCAATCAGGATCCCCACTACTAGGGCTTCATCCCTCCCCTGGCGTGCCTGCCATCCTCGCCACAGGATCCATCCCCATACACCTACGGATCCAAGCAACACGATCAGTCCTCCTTCGGCAGCCAAGGTCAGGTACAGGTGATGACAATGGCTTAGATGTTCAGAGGGGGACGGATCTTGAGTGTTGTAAAGAGCGGCAAAACTTTGCCATCCCCATCCCCACCACGGTCGTTGCTGCACCATATTGAGTGCGAACTGCCAGGCATCGAGACGATTGGATGTTGAACTGAAAAAAGCGGCTTGAGGATCCACCGTATCGGCTAACCGTTGCCAGATCATTGACGGCACGATCCACCGTAACCCCGGCACGCCCAAAGCGGCCCCCACAGGGAGAAAACTCAACCCTAACCAGCCACTCAATCCCTGCCACTGGCGTTGATAGATCAAAAACAAGATCACCATCAACCACGCTACACCCCACCCATTCCGTGAGGCTGTCAACACTAACAGAGGCGTTGCCAATCCCAACGCAACCCAGGCCACCCGACAGGATCCTGAGGCCAAGATCATCCCCACCGCAATTGCCATCACCACTGTCAGGTAAATCGCTAACACGTTAGGTGACGCAAAAATAGCCGCGGGTCGATCTGTCAAGGTCAGGCCCAGGGTGATAAAGCTCATCTGGATCCGTCCTTGCCATCCCCATATGACCTGCGCCAGTCCCAGGCTAGAGATCACAGCACTGCTAGCTAGTATGACTGTCGCCAAGCGTCTTAACTGAGTGGCTGAGGTTAAGCATAGACTCACCGCCATGCCACAGAGGTAGAAGGGCCAGTAATTGAAGGATCCTAACCAGCTCATTGACCGATCAGTTGCCCCTACACTCACTAGTCCTGTTAATACAGCCAGTCCAATTAACCCTCTGGCTAACGGATCTTGAAGATGAAGACGCTCACGTCCCAATGTTAGGACTAACCCCACCACTGCAGTCACTAGGCTCGGCAAGGCGTTAACAGGAATCCAGGCTACGGTTGCCAAAATCCACCAATCCCGGCCCCACGTTTCAGGTCTTAACCAACTGACACTCCCCGCTAGGATCCAGCTAGACTCTCCAAGCGATCCTTTCATGACATCTCACTCCACACACCACACGTTGTATCAGGATCCTTAGATCCCTATGAATAGTCAGAATAGTATGCCAAGTGGGAACTGGCCACCGACTTCAAGATTCAATTTGTGGGGCCCAAGTTCTGAAGATCCTTGGGGACACTCAGAAATGACTGTGAACCGACCAAAAGTGACTACTCACCTATCAACTGTGACTGTGCTCCGGTCCGTAATGATTTGTTCCCTACCCCACACAAATTTGCTGTTGTCCTGGATGACTCTGCTGCCGTTTCGATCGAGCTGGCCACTATCTGGAATAGCTGTTTGGCAAGCAGGCTTGAAACATGAGCTACTCCAGTCGACTTCTCCAAACCCCTCTTTCACTATCTCCACCAGAGATGATCTAGTGGACTAATCAAATTTCCACAGTCTGATTTCCCCCCTGCGGAATGTGGTCCTTAACTGGGCACAGCTTTCAAAGCAGGTGTTCGCAAGCTGTCAATAGCCATTAGAGTCGCTTCCGGCGTTGCAGGAGACGGCAAAGGAATGTAATCCGGCTGATCCCCGAAGGCCGCTACTGCCGCTCGAATTGCTTCTCGGACTGAGAAGGCCAGCATGAAGGGGGGCTCACCGACAGCTTTGCTGCCATAAATCGTTCCATCCTGAGCTGCTCGTTCCAGAAGGGTGACAGTGAAGTCCTCAGGCACGTCCCGAATTGTCGGAATCTTATAGGTACTGGGCGCGTAGGTCCTTAATCGACCTTCATCGTCCCACACCAACTCCTCCATTGTGAGCCAACCCATTCCTTGGACGAAGCCGCCTTCAATCTGACCTTGATCCACTAACGGATTGAGAGAGGATCCGACATCGTGAACAATATCGACTCGACGAAGCTTGAAAGCCCCCGTGAAGCCATCTACCTCAACCTCGCTCACGGCAGCACCGTAGGCAAAATAGTAGAAGGGATGACCGCTGTAGGTGTCAGGATCCCAGCTCAGGTTAGGGGTGCGGTAGAACCCGGTTGCTGCCAGCGAAATGCGCTCATTGTAGGCTGCTTTCACAACAGTACTAAAAGAGACCCGTTTAGAGGGCACTGAACGACAGTACACCTCATCTTGCTCAAACACCATCTCCTCAGGGCCGTCCAGACCTAATAGTTGTGCAGCAACGGGTGCCAACCGTGACTTAAGCACCTCACACGCATCCTTAACCGCCTGACCGTTCAAGTCGGAGCCACTAGACGCCGCCGTTGCAGAGGTATTGGGAACTTTGTCTGTACTGGTGTGCATCACCCGGATCCGCTCCATCTGAACCCCCAAAGCCTGGGCGGTCACTTGCAGCATTTTGGTGTGTAACCCCTGGCCCATCTCCGTACCACCATGGTTCAGTTGAATGCTACCGTCCGTATAAATTAGGACTAAAGCGCCTGCTTGGTTATACACTTTTTTGTTGAAGGAAATACCAAACTTCACAGGTGTAATCGCTAATCCTCGTTTGCAATGGCAATGGTGCTGGTTAAACTGAGTGATGATACTCTGGCGCTGTTCAAAATCAGCTTTGTCTTTCACCGCCGACCAGACTCGTAGGATCCGGTTATCGACTAATTCCTGGCCGTAATGGGTTGTATTCGTCTCACCACTGCCGTGATAAAAATTGCGCTCTCGGACAACATGCGGAGCCCATCGGGTGGTTCGGGCAATGCGGTCCATAATCTCTTCAATAACCAACATTCCCTGAGGGCCGCCAAATCCGCGAAAGGCTGTATTGGAAACTCGATTGGTCCTGGCCATATAGCCGTTGAGGACAAGGTTGGGAATGTAGTACGCATTATCGATATGCAGCAGAGCTCGGAGCAGCACCGGCGGCGACAAATCAAGACTCCATCCCGCATCACTGTAAAGATCAAGTGCAAGAGCTAGGAGGGATCCCTGGGAATCACAAGCTACTCGATACCGTCCTAAAAAGCTGTGGCGCTTGCCCGTGATGATCATGTCTTGATGGCGACGGAAACTTACGCGAGCGGGTCGCCCTGTCTTGATCGCGGCTAAAGAGGCTATTGCTGCTAAAGGGTTCGCCTGAGATTCCTTCCCCCCAAACGCTCCCCCCATGCGCAAACAGGTCACCACAACTTGGTTATCAGAGATCCCTAGGGTCTCGGCCACTGCGTGTTGGGTAGACGTGGGATGTTGAGTGGAAGAATAGACTTGAACCGTCCCGTCGTGCTCAGACATGGCCCAGGCTACTTGGGTTTCCAGGTAAAAGTGATCCTGTCCATTCATCGACACCTCGCCTTCAAAGACATGCTCTGCCATAGCAAAGGCGCCGTCCGGATCCCCTCGGTGGCAAACATCGGGAGCCGCATGAAACTGGCCGGCAGCTATTGCCTCTGGAATAGACAGGATCGCGGGCAAGGGGGCGTAATCAATCCGGACTTGTTCAGAACCCAGTCGAGCAGCTGTCTCGGTTTCTCCCACTACCCAAACCACCGGTTGCCCCCAGTAGCTGACGGTGTGGGTTGGCAATAACGGTTCGTCGGCACGAATAACACCGGTATCATTTTTACCTGGGACATCTTCTGCTGTTAAAACTGTCAAGACTCCCTCTACCGCTAAGGCCTTAGCTATGTCCACTTTGAGAATGCGACCCTGGGCACAGGACGACATCACTGGATAGACAAAAACCATGCCGGTTGGTCGGCGCTGATCATCGGTGTAAACTGCTTTTCCCGTGACATGGCTCACGGCACTTTCATGGCTTTTAGTCTGACTAGGCTTGGGCATGGAGCTGGGCATTGGTGGGATCCTTAAGACTACTCAAAGTCTACGAAGAACTTTTCAAACAAATTAGCAACCAGCCGACGACGGTAGTCCGCACTTCCCCGCAAATCGCTCAGAGGCGTAAAGACGGTGTTGAGTTGCGCCTTAGCAGCTAGCACAGTGGAGTGGATCCAAGGCTTACCCACCAGCCAATCTTCCACGGCTAGTGCCCGTATTGGTGTTGCTGCTACTCCTCCATAGGCCAACCGAGCGTGAACCACTTGACCCTGATCATCGACATCGACTGTGTAGGCGGCGGCAACAATACTAATGTCATCAGCGCCCCGTTTACCCACTTTATAGGACTGACTGAGTCGCCGGATTCGTGGGGGGTACGTTTTAGGAATAGTGACAGAGACAATCACCTCTCCAGGGCGGAGTTCAGTTACGCGATAGCCTTTGAAAAAGTCCGCGATAGGAATGGTTCGACGCCCCGTTATCCCCGCTACTTCAACCGTAGCCTCTAACGCCATTAACACAGGCGACATATCACCGATGGGAGAGGCTGTGCCTAGATTGCCCCCTAACGTGGCTCGATTCCTCACCTGACGGGCGGCAAACCATTGGAGCATGGTATCCAGACTGGGAAAGCGTCCTCGCAGATGATCTTCAATATGACTGAGAGGTAAAGCTGCTCCAATCGTAACGGCAGTGTCAGTCTCCACTAGTTGCAATAGGTCTGTTACCCCCTCCAGGGCGATGATCATCGGGTAGTAGTGGCGATACCAACTCATTTCCAACCCGAGGTCTGTGGAACCCGCCACTAAGGTAGCCTCTGGGTGGGTTTGCAATAGCTCAAGAACGGTTTGAAGGTCAGTGGGGCGATAAAAATGTTGATCCTGGGCACTGTAGGCTGTGAAATTGAGCTGTCCTGTTGCTTGCTCCAGCTGTTGTGAAAAGTCATCGACTGGATGGTTGTGGGTTGCTAATTGCTGGGCTGCCCGCCGGATGGGTAAGTAACCTGTGCATCGACAGAGATTGCCTTCCACAGAACTATCATCTAGCTGACCGTTGTAATAGGCTGCAAATAAACTCATGATGAAGCCCGGTGTGCAGTAGCCACACTGAGATCCACCCAGCTCTACCATGGCCTGCTGGATGGGATGGAGTGTCTCTGTAGCAATACCTTGGACCGTGTAGATGTTGCGCCCACCCAAAGCGCCGACTGGAAGCAAGCAACTATTGACCGCCTGATAATGGGGTTGACCCTCTGCACTTGTCCCTATCAGCACAACTGTACAGGCACCACAGTCCCCATCACCACAGCCCTCTTTTGTGCCTACAAACTGATGGTCTCGCAGATAACTCAACAATGTTTGGGTCGGAGAGGCACCTTGCAGATGCATGGGGGTGCCATCAACAGTAAAGCTCAAGTCAGTACAGGGTTGCATGAGTGCTTGATACAGTTCTCTAACTAAGGTCTTCAATGTTAATGCATCTTAGAGACACCTCATTATCTTAGAGACACCCCATTGGAGTTTTGTTACTTTCGCTACAGCGGCAAAAGGTAGTGCTTTAATTTTATGAAGAATAAAGGCCTATCGGCGTGTGACTCCTCTGAGATTTTTAGAACAAAACTATAATCGACGAGTGAGCTACTTTATCCTGGCGGGAACTTATGTCAAGCACTATAGGGCAAAATAGAAGGCGAAATAGCTTGTCTAAGCTGTCATTGCTCCCGCAAGACTTTACGGACGAGCTTCAAGAATGTCTGGCGTTATCTCTGCCTTTAGTTATTGCTCTGATTGCAGAATTTAGTATTCTTCTAATTGATACTGGAATGTTGGGCTTGCTGGGCAGTGATGTTCTAGCTGCAGGATCCATCGGTATTGTTTCATTTGGCTATTTTCAGTCGATTGGGCTTGGGTTTCTCTCGGCAACAGGGGCTGTTTCAGCGATTGCATTTGGTGCCCAAGAGACAGATAAGCTCACGCGAATTGTGGGGCAGGGATTTTGGATAGCGATAGTTCTGTCAATTCCAGCGGTGGCGGTGTTACTTCACACCAAACCCCTAATGGCCTATCTGGGGCAGACTGATACGACTATTACATTGGCTCAAGTCTATTTAGATTATATTTGCTGGGGATTCCCGGCTGCTCTTGGTTTTGCGGTGATTCAAAATGTGTTGACTGCGATGAATGTCCCCCAGGTTGTCACCTTGATTATGCTAGTGAGTAACTTGTTAAATGTGGGTCTTGACTATGTTTTTATCTTTGGCAAGCTAGGATTTCCAGCGATGGGGATTGCAGGGGTTGGGTTAGCGAGTGCGTTGATCTTCTGGTTTCAGTTTTTGGTTGCACTCTTTTACACGGCATCGAGCCCCAGTCTAAAAGAGTATAAGCTACTCCAGTCTTGGTATATATTTGACGGCGCTATATGTAGGGAGATTTCGGGGCTAGGATGGGCTAATGCCGTAACTGTCATCTTAGCGAGTGGATTATTTACAGCTGCAAACTACATTATGGGTAGTATCGGCGTTGTAGCGCTAGCTGCTCATCAAATTGCTAAGCAACCTTCTGAATTGATTTACAGAGCTCAGCTGGGACTGTCATATGCTGCCACAACACGTGTGGGCCAGATGATGGGTAAACAGGATCCTTATGGGGCAAGACGGGCGGGCCTGGTCAGTATTCTGTTCAGTGCGCTTATTGTGATCATCTTTGGGGCCTTTATTCTGACCTTTCACGATCAAATTACAGGTTTGTTTATTCATCCACAGAATGAGACTGATCGGGAGGTGATGAACTTTACTCAAACGTTGTTGTTACTCAGCATAGTCCTAGGCTTGTTTAATAGTATTCAATTGGTGTCTCGAGGGGCTTTACAAGGTTTGAAGGATACTAAGATTCCCACTTTGATTGGACTGATCAGTTACTGGGCTGTGGGGATGGTGTGTGGCTGGCTACTCACCTTTTGGATGGGGATGGGTGGTGTTGGAGTATGGCTAGGGATCATCATCGGCTTGTGTGTTGCCTCTGTCATTTTGTTGTGGCGTTTTTACGGTAAAACCAGTGACCTGATCAAGATGGAGTTAACTGATTTTGTGTAGGCTAGCGTTGCCTTGCCACTGCAAGCAGACTTGAAACGTGTGATAGTTCAATCTGCTTTTCTTTCAACCCCTCTGTCGCTATCGCTGCTGGGATCCTTCTATCTCTGCCGAGAATCTATCTGCACCACATAGGATCCTCTCTACTGCCCGGAGCGATCAATGAGTAGTACCTGGGATCCGTTGTGCAGCTCGGAGCGATCAATAAGTAGCACTCGGGATCCGTTGTGTTGCTCAGTGCGATCAATAAGTGACTAGTTGGATCCGTTGCGCCACGGTGAGGAGCTTTTGCAGTCCTATAATTGAAGTCTGATTGCTGTACCTGTATCAACTTTAATGAGGCTAAACAGGGAACGAGGATCCTCTGGGCTAGGTGTTAAGGATCCGGGAGTGAGAGGTGATACAGTAGGCTATCTGGAGATCGCGTGGATAAAGGGTTATGGCACACATCAATGACAACTACTTAAAACTCAAAGCGGGTTACTTGTTTCCGGAAATTGCGCGCCGGGTGAAAGCCTTTAGTGAAGCGCATCCGGATGCTCCCATCATTAAATTAGGCATTGGTGATGTGACTGAACCGTTACCGGCAGCCTGTCGGGAGGCCATGACCCAAGCGGTGGCAGAACTGGGGATTCGTGAGACCTTCAAAGGCTATGGACCGGAGCAGGGTTACAGTTGGTTGCGCGAGGCGATTGCGGCTCACGACTTTCAGGCTCGCGGGTGTGCGATTGATGCTTCCGAAATTTTCGTCTCTGACGGATCCAAATGTGACACCGGCAATATCCTCGACATCTTTGGCCATCAAAACACCATTGCGATTACGGATCCGGTCTACCCCGTTTATGTGGATACCAATGTCATGGCTGGTCACACAGGAGCCGCAACTGATGACGGCAAGTATGACGGCCTAGTCTACCTTCCTATGATGGCTGAGACTGACTTCACGATCAATCTGCCCGCTCGAAAAGTTGACCTCATCTACCTCTGTTTCCCCAATAATCCCACCGGCGCGACCATCACCAAGGCTGAACTCCAAAAGTGGGTGACTTATGCTCGGGAACATGGATCCATCATCCTGTTCGACTCGGCCTACGAAGCGTTTATCTCGGATCCGGTACTCCCTCACTCCATCTATGAAATAGAAGGGGCGCGGGAGTGTGCGATTGAATTTCGATCTTTTTCAAAGAATGCAGGCTTTACGGGGACCCGATGCGCGTACTCTGTTGTCCCTAAATCTCTCAAAGGTCAAACCGCTGATGGATCCAACGTTGATATCTGGCCCCTCTGGAATCGCCGACAGTCGACGAAGTTCAATGGGGTGTCCTACATTGTGCAACGGGGTGCGGAAGCCATTTACTCAGAGGCTGGTCAGCACCAAATTCGAGGTTTAATTGATTTCTACATGGACAATGCCCGGATGATTCGAGAGAAGTTAACATCAGCTGGATTGACGGTCTATGGTGGGATCCATGCCCCCTACATCTGGTTGAAAGCCCCAGAAGGTCTCAGCAGCTGGAATATGTTTGATAAATTACTCTATTCTGCCTACGTAGTAGGGACTCCAGGATCCGGATTTGGCGCGTGTGGTGAAGGGTATTTCCGGATTTCGGCCTTTAATAGTCGGGCCAACGTTGAAGAAGCCATGCAGCGGATTAGCGATCGGCTGAAATTATAGGCTGTGGATCCCTTCTCAGGAGGGGTTGTCTTCTATTAAGGATCAGGATCCGGTACTCATGGGAGTGGGCCGGATCCTTTTAGTCGGTACTGAGTATTTTAGTCAGTACTATAAATATTCGTCAGCACGAAGTATCAATCAGGATTATTGATCCGGGGGACGATGGGGGATTACCCGAAGTCGTCGTAATAGTCATCTTCGATAACGACCAGGACTTCAGCGGTGCACATGATCGGCGTAACCTCACCACCAAAATCATCGGTCTGACCGACCACTGTAAAGCTAGTCGACCCAGAGGGTAAGGGGTTGGCCAACGTGACCGCGAGCTCTGAGTTGATTACTTGGACGGTTGTGTCAGGAAACTGAGCGGGATTAGGCGTGAACGTGACCGTATTGCCTAACTCAAGGCTAGGGGCTGACAAGAAGACCTGGTTGAAGGAGAAACCTTGGCGCTCAATCTGAATGACAGCAGTAAAGCTTGTTGGTGACAACACCGAAACATTTTGAGCTGAACAGGTGAGGAGCTCGCTTGGCGTCGGCGTTGGAGTGGGTATTGGTGTTGGAGATGGTGTCGGTGTGGGTACAGGTGTCGGTGTGGGTATCGGTGTCGGGATCATGGGGGTCCCGAATACAAAGAGGCTGGTTGGGCAAATACCTGTGTTGTGTGGACCGGATAACCGCGGCCGACCGATGGCAATCCCTTCTAAGTCGTCGGGAACGATGAAAGTGATGACAGTGTCAGATTGCTCATTAAAATCAGTGAATACAGCAGTTCCCACCCGAATTTGGTCGATACCAGCCAGTTTAGAGCCATAAATAGATATCTCAGTGCCCGCCACAGCCGTACCGAAGCGAGGAAACACATAGGAACATGTTGAATTTTCACTAAATTGCTGGAGGCTAACCGTTTCAGATGGATCCACAGCGGCTGTTTGAGTGGCTTCACCACAGGCTGTGATAGGAATGATGATCACGGCTAGGCTAAGGCTTTAGACACATTAGGCTGAAGTGAAGTGTTCATGAGTAGTCCTGTATACGTCAATAGTCTCCCCCTTGCAGAGTAAAGACATATCAGGCTGAATAGGGGGTACTTCACTTCTACCGTACTGCTCTAAGCTAATCAAGTGTTGTTTACTTCAGAGGCATTGCTTAGATTTCAAGAGGTCTGAGATTGGCAATTTATCCTTTTAGCTTGTTCGGTAGGATCGAATCGATAGGATCATCGAATCAATAGGATCGAATCAATAGGATCGAATCGGTAGAATCGGAACCCTAACCATATCTCATACCCATGGACTTCATTCTGATTCAAAGCTTGAATGGCTTGGCGACAGCCTCCTCTCTCTTCCTAGTCGCCGCAGGTCTCTCGATTATTTTCGGGGTCTCGCGCATTGTGAACTTTGCCCACGGATCCTTATACATGATCGGGGCCTTCATCGCCTATTCCTGCATGACTGTTCTACCCTCAACAGGGATGAGCTTTTGGGTTGCTGTTGGGTTAGCAGCAGTGGCAGTGGGTGGTCTGGGAATTATTGTGAATGAATGGGTATTGAAGCGGCTCTATGGCGGCCCAGAGCTGTTACCGTTACTGGCAACATTTGGGTTAGCGTTGATTGCTGAAGATCTAGTCATTGCCATTTGGGGGCCAGAAGATCGACTGGGTCCACAAGTGAGTGGGTTAGACGGATCCATTACTCTCATGGGGCAGGCCTTTCCAGTCTATGACTTAGTGTAGATCTCGGTGGTACTGGTATAATTAAAATAAAAGAGTTGGGGGTTTCATAAATCTCTGTGGGGGTTACTGGTGAGTGCGGGATCTCTGGATCGTGAGATGGTATCGGCATTGGGCCATAACCCTGCTGTGATTTTGACCAGTGTGGTAGCTGTGGGCGCTGGATTAGCGGGACTGGGTGGAGCCTTGCAAGTTCCCCGCGAAACGTTAAGTCATTTAATGGCCTCAAATATTATTGCAGAAGCGTTCGTAGTGGTGGTGGTGGGTGGTATGGGGAGTGTGGTGGGGGCATTCTGGGCCGCTGTGGTAATTGGGGAATTGCAAGCCTTTGGGATTGTGCTTTTTCCTCGCATTACCTTGATCTTGATTTTCTTGATCATGGCAGTTGTGCTGACGATTCGTCCCTGGGGATTGTTAGGTCGACCAAAGGTTCCGGTCATACCTCCACACCAGGATCCGATTGGGGATGGCCGTCTGCGATGGGTGATGCTCGGGGGAGCACTCTTACTCCCTTGGATCCCGCTGTTAGGGCAGGAGTATCTCACCTACGTGATGACAGAATTGTGTATCTTTGCTCTCTTTGCAGCTAGTGTGCATGGACTGATGACGGGGGGCATAGATCCGTTTGGACAGGCTGCTTATTTTGGTCTCGGATCCTATGCAGTAGCCCTCAGTGTGAAGATGCTGTCGTGGCCCATGATGGGATCCTTGGCTGCGAGTGTCGTCACTGGGGGAGTGGGTGGATTATTGCTAGGCTGGCTGTGCGTGCGATTGTCAGGGGTGTATCTTGCCATGTTGACCCTAGCCTTTGCTCAAATTCTGTATGCTATTGCTTTTCAATGGTACGAAGTGACGGGCGGAGACAACGGGATCCTAGGTGTTTGGCCAGCAGAGTGGGCGGCAGGATCGGGACCGTTTTACTACCTGGTGTTGGGGTGCTGCAGTGTGGGAATCCTGGCCTTGCGGTGGGGGTTATTTACTCCGTTTGGCTATGCCTTGCGAGCCGTTCGAGATTCACCGCAGCGGGCTGAAGCCATTGGACTCTCGCCTCGGCGATATCAGTGGCAGATGTTTGGCTTGGCAGGGATGACAAGTGGATTAGCTGGTGGTCTCTATGCCTTCTTCAATGGGAGTGTCTTTCCGGATGTGTTAGGGATCCAAGTGTCGATTGATGGATTAGTGATGGTATTGCTGGGGGGAGTGCAGAGCTTGAGTGGGCCGGTGATTGGATCCTTTGTGTACAAGGCTGTTCAGATTCAGTTGAGTAGCATCACCGATAGTTGGCGGCTGGGGATTGGTGTCATGATTGTCGTGTTAGTCGTGATTGTTCCTCAGGGCCTAGCCGGGCTATGGCGACGATGAGAGAGTGCTCGATCCCAGCCCTCCTCAAAAGTCTTTCCGTACTGGGTTCTAACCACTTATTGCTTGTAACAGACATCCTTCAACTCGGTTGCCATCACGTCTCATCTCACGTCTCATCTAAGGATCCCGATCATGATCACACTCTTGATTTGTCCTGACTCATTCAAAGGATCCCTCACTGCCCCCCAGGCCGCTGCTGCTATCAGTCGAGGGATCCATCGTGCACAGCCGGATATCCAAGTGATCCAATTACCCTTAGCAGATGGAGGGGAGGGTACTGTGGATGCCTTTGTGATGGCCTTGAATGGGTCACGGCGCTCAGTAGTTGTGCAGGATCCGTTGGGACACGCCATTACAGCAGAGTATGGCCTGGTGGATGACGGTCGAGTGGCGATTGTAGGGCTGGCACAAGCATCGGGGCTGACTCGGATCCCAGTAGAGCAGCGAGATCCCACCCGAACTTCAACCTATGGGACGGGAGAAGTGATCCTGGCCGCGTGTCATGAGGGTGTGGAGGAAGTGTGGATTGGATTAGGGGGCTCAGGGACTAATGATGGCGGGGCCGGGATTGCAGCAGCTCTAGGGTATCGATTGTTGGATGTCAATGGGGATCTGTTGCCTCCGGGAGGGTTGGCGTTAGCTCAGTTAGACCGAATCGATCCCTCAGAGGTTTCTCCCGAGATCGCAAAGACTCAGTTTCGGGTGATGTGTGATGTATCGAATCCATTGATCGGATCCTTGGGAGCCTCGGCGGTATATGGACCCCAGAAAGGGGCTACACCCGAACAGGTCAATGCCCTGGATGTTGCTCTAACTCGATATGCTGAGGTGATTGAGCGAGACTTAGGTGTAGCAGTGGCCCAGATGCCGGGAGGCGGGGCAGCGGGGGGAACAGGAGCTGGGCTGGTGGCGTTTCTGGGGGCTCAGTTGGAGTCTGGAGCAGAGCTGATGTTGACAGCTGTCAAGTTCCATCAACAGTTAGGTCAGTGTGATGGCATTGTGACCGGAGAAGGGCGCTTTGATATCCAGAGTTTCATGGGTAAGTTGGTGTCTCGGATCCTGGCAGAGGCGGAGGTAATAAGCAAACCTGTGTTGGTCTTGGCAGGACGTATGGATCCTGAAATTCACTTGAGATTGTCATCCTCTGTGCAAGCGCTAGAGTTAGTGGCTGTAGCCGGATCCGTAGACCAGGCCATCCGGCGGGCGGACTATTGGCTGGAAGAATTAGCATTCCAGGCGATCCAGACAGGGTGGCCACAAGCTAGTAGGATCTAAAGATTATCTACAGGTTCGAAGGTGCTCATGGCTTATATGGAATTCACCCCCGGAACGCCCGAAGTTCCCACCAATGTGCGCGTGCTTAAGTCTAAAACGGGGACACGCTCCACGGCAATTTTTCGCTTTGAGGATTTACAAGCTGATAGCCAAGGTTTGCTCAACCTCACCATGGGTGACTCCGAAGGGGAGATGGTGTGTCGCAACCTCCAGGCAAAGTTTCTCAATGGGGAATTCAAGGCGATTGAGGCCATCTATGACATGGACACTGAAGCCGAATGGGATCGTTTCCTCCGGTTTATGGAGGAGTTTTCTGCCGGTAACGATATGGGTATGCAGGGTAATTCTGACGAGGATGCTTCAGCTTAGTTGATTCATTCACTAAATTAATCTGGATCCGTCTACGACATTGGTTTAAGCCATGTAGCTGAGACGGATCCTGTGCCTGCCGTAATAGCGGAGATAACCTCTGAGTTTTGTGGGAGTCAGGTGAGTAGGCCCTCTCAGTAGATTGAGACTGTACCTGAGGATCGCAAGTAAACCACCTGGAGCTCATGATGGCAATTACATTATTAGGATTATCTATTCACAACCTCACCCTGTCTGACCTCTTCAATAGACTGAAAATGGGCGGTGTGGTTGTTACCCCTAACGTAGACCACCTCAGTAAGTTGCAACAGGATCCTGATTTTGCTGAAGCGTATCAGGCCGCTGACTATCGTGTGTGTGATAGCCAAATACTAAAGATAGTCGCCAACGCATTGGGAACTCCGCTACAGGAGAAGATCTCCGGCTCTGATTTACTCCCTGCGTTTTGCAATCATTTCCGTCACGATGAGTCAATCACACTCTTCTTACTGGGGGCTCAAGAGGGAGTCGCGGCTACCGTTCAGCATCGCGTTAATCTCCACGCTGGTCGCCGCATGGTTGTTGACGTCTACTCTCCCCCTTTCGGCTTTGAGCAGGATCCAGCAGAATGTGACGCCATCATCGAGCGCATTAAGCAATCGGGGGCCACTGTCGTTGTCGTTGGTCTCGGCGCACCCAAGCAAGAAAAGTGGATCCATAAGTATAAGCAGCAGTTACCCCAGGTTCGGGTTTTCCTGGCAGTGGGAGCCGCGATCGACTTCATGGCTGGCCATCGCCAACGGTCTCCCCAATGGATGAGTGAAATGGGTTTAGAGTGGCTCCACCGTTTGTGTCTTGAACCCCGCCGGTTATGGAAGCGCTACCTCATTGATGGGATCCCTGTCTTAGTTCAATTGCTCCTTCTGGTGGTGCAAACCCGACTTGAAATGGGTGGCGGATCCTTGCCCACAGACCCATCAGCGGTTGAACTATCACCCCGATAATTGTGCTATTGCGTGTTATTGAATTTACCAGTTGCAGAAACTGCATTGGGTTAAATAACTCTGCAACCGTTAGTCTGTCAGATTTAGGCCGAGGCATGTGAGGAGTAGTACTATGGATATCCTATTCAGGTGGCTGATCCCTTCAACAATAACGCTTACAACGTTGATCAATGTTGGCTACATTCAACTGCCTTACTATTGTTCAGATGAGGTCACTACTGTCTCAGAACCTGGGCCTGACACGACTGTTTCCCCTCTCTCGGCGGATTCAACACCTCACCCTTCACGCTCCTGTGTGTGGATGCCAACAGAGATTCGATGTACCTTGAAAGATGGCTTTGAAATCTATGCGCAGCGACCTGTCAGTTGATCTAGGTAATAAGTTGATTCGGTCAATCAGCCAGCTCAGCTAATCAGTCAGCTCAGTTGATAGGGCAATCCTGTTGATAAAGTAATCCTGTTGATAAAGTAAGATGCTTCAGTAAGCAAATTGACCCCTAGAGAGTTCACTTGCTCAGATGACCCACTTAATCGTGATGGATGTATATCGATCAAGCTCACCGGCGGCAATGGAGCGCAGCGAAATTGCCGTCCGGTGCAGCGCCTTGTTGGGCGGGTTATTGAGCTAGAGAAGCAGGATCATTCCGATGATGCCTTCTGTAGCACGTCTCTGGTTAGGGAGAGGACACCTCTCGCCTCATCGACGGTCGGTATGGTTATGGAACCGTGAACAGCCTTGTTCCTATGCACCTTTATAACTCCCATCTGGTCCTTCATCGTCCCCTTGAACGAATAACCCTCTTTTCTTAGTCTATTGGCGATAGCATCAGCACCTAGCTTTTCTGCATCAGCATCTCCCTCGGTGACTTTCGTATACAAGGCTGCTAAAACCGTCTCAATCACCTTACCGCAAAGAGCGATTGCACTCATGAGGCACCCATTAGAGAAGTCAATCAGCGCTTCGGAGTAGGTCAGGTTCACTACTTTTGTCACATCTGATGGAAAGATGCCCTCTGGAAATGTGAAGATAAGTTCTTCCACCAGCTCGGATCTTACGGACCGCCGATACTCCTCCTCGATCTCTCTAAGGCATTTATCAGATTCAGTAACAAGCGATGGCGTTTCGCCTGCCTCGTCTCTCTTTTCATCGGTTATCAAATGATTATCACGATAATTGACTAAGAAGTAAGCCAGTCGCCGACACGCAACCACTATCGTAGGAGACAACTCGTGTAGTCTATCTTGCAACAGGGCATACACATCCCAAGCCTTTTGCTCAATAGTGCATAACCGTGTCAGGAGCTGGTCATCATCCGGCTTGTAAAAAAGCTCTTGGGCTGCAATGTGTATTGAGGTGCAGAGCCGAAGTACCTCCTCAATAGCTTTCGTTTGTTGTGACATTTTGCATCCCCTTTTTTGACGCCGAACACTACGATTGAGTGCCTATGGGTTTGACCTCATGAAAATAAGAGAAATCGATGTAGCGATGTCCGTCTGGTGATACTTTCAGCATATCTACAAAGGTCTGGTTCCAGAGAATATCCTGGGATCCGTAGGAGTAACGAGCGTGAATGGTTTGGGCCACTGTTTCATCAACACCATTTAAGGAAACGATTAGCATACTACGAACCGTTGCTAACATCTCCTCCGTCACCCCAAACAGAGGACTCCTATCATCAATCGGATGCATAGCCGTCCAAGTGAGTGTAAAGACAGGTGTCCGATGGCGAATCAGAGGCAGTTCATAAAATCGACGAAAAAAGTCCCCTTCAGCACTCACCTCATCCTGCAGATAGTACAACCGCATTTCCGCTTCAATAATTTGGTTGGACCGCTGATTTGCCACCCTAAGCATCAGGGTTGGGATCCCGTTATACGGTGCAATCACAACAGCTTGACTGAAAATGACTCGCGCTGTGGGTTGCGAAAACCGTGCAAAGGCCAGCCCAGTCATCAACGCGATGCTCAAAATACTGACCAGGGCTTCAATCGTGACCACAATATCCGCGTAGAGTGTAGTCGGGTACATAGCTCCATACCCTATGGAAGCCAAGGTCTGCACACTGAAGAAAAAAGCATCTCCAAAGGATCCAGGCTTGGCATTCGCAATACAATCCCCCCCTAGCAAGTAAAGCACGGCAAACAGACCATTCACCAATCCGAACGCAGCAATCAGCAGCCCTAAGAATCCTGTCCACGGGATCGTCAACAGCAGATGATACGGATCCCGCCAGTAGGAATACCAAGTCCCCAGGCCTCCAATTTGAAATTGCCCGTTTCTAAACGTGAGCTTCACCCGAGGACGACCCCACCAAGCCATGTTGTTGCGTGTTTGGTGGAACTTTTGCCAGTAACGCAGGGGGGGAAGCATACAGTCTCAACGCTCGTAACTTCAAATGTCTATCATTAAATGCCCACTCAGTCTAGGGGAGGAAGTATAGGTAATCTGCCAACGGGACCGCACTGTCAGGATCCGGCTCGGGTGGATTAATCAAGACAGACTGCTGCTGGAGCCGTCCCTGTGAGCGTCGTTCTACCCGACTGGGGATCCCGTAGCCATACACCAGGTGTCCCTGCCCTGCTAAAACAACCATTTGAGTCTCTGGATGGTCTTGGCTGTAGCTCACAATCGTATCGGCCATCGTCTCGTCCCACAGCACTTGGGCTTCGACAAAGCGGTTAAATCCATCACTTCGACCCACACCTTGGTGAAATCCCTCAAAAATCTCTAACAAAAAGTTAGTGTAGGCTGGATCCTCTGTCACCACCGTGCTGGGATCCGGAATCCACTCCAAATCTTTTCCCTCTAGAGTCGCAAGGCCTTCTGCGGCAACTGTCTGGGTAACCTCTTGCGGCGTATTTAAAGCGATAACAGGCAGCTGGTGTTGCTGCGCAAACCGCAGAATCGGGGTATAAAACTCCCACTCAAATCCCCACCGCTCGTCATACTCAGTGTCACGGCGGAGCGCCTCGTCTGAGAGATCACCCGCAATGTAGTCATCCAAAACGGATTGAAACGGTCGTTGAAACATCTCCATGCCGATCGCTAGATCTAGATCCTGTTGAAACAATAGTTGAATGATATCCAGCTGAGCGTTGTGAGCCTCTCGATCATCATGAATCTCGCCCAGATAAATCACATCCGCTCGGGCTAACTCAGAGACCAGCGTCTCAGCATCTGCTACCACAACAGGATCCTGAGCTTGAGCCCAGACTGGCCCGCCCAGTCCCATCCACAACCCCAGCCCCAACCACATCTTCAACACCATGCGACTCGCTCCAGCAATCCCGGAACGGCAACCGCGCATGGCAGCCCGAGTTCTCTCGCGACGATCGAGGTGTGCGACAGAACGCTGCCGTGCTGCACGGCGATGGCGGATGCCGCCGGAAACAGCATGACCCACCCGGGATCGGTGCGCTCGGCGATGAGGATGTCACCCGGTTCGAGTTCGACCCCCACAGGATCCGTCACCACGCGAGCCCGCCCGCGGACCAACCCGGGGCAGCATCCAACGCCCCGGAGGGTCGATGAGACATCGGTGTCCTCCGAGACCGGCTTTGGCCGAACGATCGGGCGAACGGGATTGACCGAGCCGCGAGTCTCGAAACGAACGGGCAGCGGCGGCTCGCCCTGCTGACGCTCGAACTCGCTCGGGAAGTCCGAGAACGTCGGCAGCGACGGCGACGTCTATCTCGCCGGTTTCTCCGCCTCACCGGACTTCCCGGTCCTGAACTCGGTGTTCGCGGCGAGCGCGGCCGGCGAGGGCTTCGTCGCGCGCATCGAGCCGGGCGGCGCGGGGGTCGCGGACC
>CAYUEE010000018.1:0-50598 GCA_964443615.1 uncultured bacterium
AGTAATCGTAAAAGCAGGCGCACTTGAGTAGCAACCACCAAGCTAGCGAAAATAAGCTAGTGAAAAGAGCAGCACGACTAGCAGAATAAGGGCACAAGCCATACTCTAACCTGCTGTTGAGTAGGAGGGTAGTCTATCGCACCTGTCGGACTCTGAGCTAGGGCATCGTCTGCCATTCGTTGAACAATCTGTACCAGGTCACGATCGATACTCAAGGCTAAAATGGGCATTAGGACAGGGGCGAGCCAACGTGGTTTGGGAGTCAGTTCCCACCACACCACAACATCAGACCCTGTTCCAGCTGACTGAACCTCCCATCCTCCAATCATCGTGCTAGCTGGGAACGGGAAATCTGGTGCGTCTGCTCCAAAGTGAAGTGTGAATGAGCCGTTTGGATCAAACGCAGTGCATTCCTCTGTCCAACACTGGCCAGCCTGGTTTGTACAGCGCCGTACCGTACCTACTCCCACAACCTCGCCATTGAGAATCTCCGAGCGAGCCAGTGATGGCGCGTAGTCCTGAATATCACCAATGTGTCTAATCACCTCCCACATCATCGCTGCTGGGACCTCAGTCCGAATTACTAAACAATGACGATGCAGTGCTGGGTCTCCCGCTCGGTGGGCGCGATCTACTCCCCATATTTGCCAGATACCCAACGTCAACACAACCGCAGCAACCCCTAGCATCACCGCCATCCCAGACTGGGAGAGGAGACCAGAAAAGAGTATTAGCCCCAGAACTGAGCCGATAACCCAGAGCAAGTCGGCAGTACTGGCATAGAGAGCGCGCCATGTCTTTAGCCGGGGCCGCGTCGCCTGATGGATTAGATCACCAGAAAAGATCAGTAGCCCGCAGCCCACAAGACGCAGTACCCAAGGCACTTGGATGCCAAGTAAAGTCCCGACCAACCCAGGCCAGATGAGTAAGGCTAGCCCACTGACAGCAGAAAAAACAGAATTTGCAGACAAGGCTATGCGCAGAGAACGAGCAGTGTTCATAGCAACCTCAAGGACACAATAACGGGTATGGTTATTTAGCGATATCTTTGTCAACCTAGTTTACATAAAAGTAGGACGGAGTCTTGCCTATGTCAACCCAGTTTACAAAGCGCGGTATCCCTATGGCAGATAGCCAATCCTTAAAACTGGTATTCGCCTCTGCTCATCTCCATGAACAGTTACTTGAGCATGTTGCTGAACACCTGCATCTCAAGGGATTCAAGGCTATCTCTCCGTCCGTGTTGAAATTCCTAAGTACCCTCGACTGCGGCATTAACTACGGAGCTGAGATCGCTCGCCGTTTGAAGGTATCCCGACAGATGGTTGCCAAAACGGTTAAAGAGCTGTGTCAGGCAGGTTACCTAGAACAGGTAGAGGGAGTAGGCCAGCAAAAGCAGATCCTGTTTACCCCGCAAGGGGAGCATCTGATATCTACAGCTAGGTCAATATTGGCCGAGTTAGATCAGGTGTTCGTTGAACACTTCACGGAAGCACGAGTAGACGAAATTGCTTCACAACTGGAGGCCTTCACAGCTACGTTGAAGACTCTTGAAGAGCAGGATTGATAGCAGAGATCCACTGGGGCTTTAGCCAATGTTAGTGCTACTGAGTGGCGCAAGCACCATTGATGTTTAGACGACAGGTTCCTATTTTTTTGCGCATAATCGACTCGGATCCTTTACACAAGAGCATCCTCAAGTTTCTGTTTATACCAAAGCTCGTTATAGAGGCCATCAGTGTCGAAAAGTAGATCTTGATGGGATCCTGCTTGCACAATGCGACCGCGATCCATCACTAGGATTTGATCAGCATCTACGGCTGTAGTCAACCGATGCGACACGAATAGAACGGTCTTCCGCTCCGTCGCTCTCGACAAGTTGTTCAAGATGTTCATCGCTGTTTGATTATCCACACTTGAGAGGGAATCGTCCAGGATTAGAACCGGCACATCAATCAGTAGAGCCCGCGCCAGAGCCATCCGCTGCCGTTGTCCACCTGATAACGTGATGCCTCGTTCACCCACCAGTGTGTCGTACTGCTGCGGAAACTTATCGATTTCACCATGGATATAGGCTGCCTTTGCTGCTTGTTCCACCTCTTCTGGAGACGCATCGGGTCTGCCATAGCGGATATTGTCCATAGCGGTGGCGTTGAACAAGAAACTTTCCTGGGGCACATAGGCAATGTATCGACGTAGAGACTGCAATTGGATCCGGGTCACATCAAATCCATCAACCCACAACTGATCCGGTGAGATTTCTAATAGGTGTGGAATGGTTTCCGCCAGCGTTGATTTCCCTGCTCCTATCGGCCCGACAATGGCAACCATCTGTCCGGGTTCAATCGTAAAGTTAATGTGATCGAGGGCAGGGCGGCGTGTGCCCGGAAAGGTAAAGGTCAACTCTCGGGCTTCAATGCGACCCTCAACGGAAGGTAACGTAATGGCATCAGGCGGGTCTTGAATCGAGGGTTCAACAGATAGGATCGCTTCCAATCGTTCAATGCTCACAGCTCCCCGTTGATAGGCCGTAATGGTAAAGCCTAACAGGGCCGTGGGAAAGACAAGGCGTTCAACATAGAGAGTGAGCGCAGAAAAGGATCCTAAACTAATCTCACCGGAGGCAATTTGAGGACCACCAACACCAAGTAGGACTAATGTACTCAGGCCTACTAAACCCACTAAACTGGGGAACAAGATGTTGCGAGTTAGGGCAATATCTAAGTTCGCTTGTAGAAGATCTTGATTACGACGATTGAACTCCGTCTGTTCATGGCCTTCCTGGGCGTACACTTTAATCAGGGTGATGCCATTCATATCCTCTTGAATCAAATCACTTAGATTACTCAATTCCTGTTGAACTTTAAGTTGCTGCTGTTGTAAACGCCCACTAAACAACTTCACCAGTATCAGCATTACAGGAAAAATGGCCAAGGTTAGCAGACTCAACCGGGCATCTAGGGCCAGCATTGCGGGAACAGTGGAGACATAGGCAAACACTGTGTTGACCAAACTGAGGATGGCAAATCCCAATAGTCGCCGAATATTATCCACATCACTTGTGACTCGGCTGATGATATCTCCAGCAGTCTGCTGACTGAAATAGGATCCGGGCAGGATTAACAGATGTTCAAAAATACTTTGCTTCAAATCAAACTCCACCTGTCGCCCGACACCAAACATCCACACCCGTGACGCAATCCGGATCCCCATCATGATGGTTGAGATCGCGAGCACAACAAGGGCATAGAAGGCAATTTGGCCAGACTGGACACTTAGCCCTTCCCCAATGGAGCTAGATTCCCCCACAGCCCCGCTGAGTTGATCAATGACGATTTTGATGTACCACGGCAGGAAGACCCCTAACCCATTGACCACCAACAACGCTCCAATGCCGAGAGCCACTTTGCGCCAGTGGGGTTTCAAGTAGAGAAGGAGCTGCTGGAAGTAAGACTTGCCACGGGGATGCGACTCAACCATGATGTTCTCTCTGCACTTTTTCCTACTCTAACCTGGCTAGGTCCAGAGGGTCGGCGCTAAAGAGACTTACTGGAGGCACACTCGGATCCTCTGAGATCCTGTCCTCTCACAGGTTGCTCTGCAATCCTTTCGATCCTCTAAGGGTCAATCCCCGATTGTTGCCGAATGCTCCGAGCGATAGCCGAGATATCCTCATCCCCGAAGCCCTGGCTGATTAACCCCGTTTCAATCTGTTCAACAAAAGCAGCCATCGGTAATGTAACCCCCAACTCCCGAGCGGTTTCCAAGGCAATATCGAGATCCTTACGATGGAGGCGGACACGGAAGCCCAGCGGATAGGCATTCTCAATCATGTTGCCCGACCGATTCGTTAATCCCCAGGATCCTGCGGCTCCACCTCCGACCGCTTGAACAACCTTATCCATGTCTAATCCGGCTTTCAACCCAAGACTGATCCCTTCGGCTACAGACCAGTAGGTTCCCGCCACAATGATTTGATTAATTGCTTTCGTCAGCTGACCCGCTCCTACCGGACCCACATGAGTCAACGTTTTCCCCATCGTGGCTAACACCGGCTGCACTTTGGCCACAGCCCCAGGATCCCCCCCCATCATGATCGAGAGCGTGCCCTTCTGAGCTCCTTCCGAGCCTCCCGAGACTGGCGCATCGACTAGTTGGATCCCTCGAGCCTGCAACTGTTCTGCGATCTGCCGGGTCGCAATCGGGCTGATCGTCGACATGTCTACCACAACGGATCCGGGTTGAGCCGACTGGATCACGCCTTGGGAGCCAAGAATGACCTCTTGGACATCGGGAGTGTCACTCACACAGGTAATGATGACATCGGCGGCGGCAGCCACTTGTTGAGGAGATCCAGCTGCACTAGCTCCCGCTGCGATTAGCGGATCCTCTCGTTCCCGAGTCCGATTGTAAACCGTGAGTGAGTAGCCCCCCTGCAAAATGTTGAGAGCCATGGGAGCCCCCATTGTGCCCAATCCGATGAAACTGACTCTCATGATGACTCCCGATTTAACTGGTGAACGGATGGATCCCGGTTTTACGGCACCCTTGCGGAAGGATCCTAGGATTTATGGCTCCCTCGGGCTTCAGCAATGGCTTCTCGGATCCGGCGTTTTTCTTCTTTCAATTTGCGAGCTTCTTCGGTGTGCTTATCTGTAGGACCCCGAAAAATAGATTTCAACAGGAGCCACAGCCATGCTGACACGATAAGGCTCGTGGATAAGCCTGCCGTAATGACGATCGCCCGGAGGTAAGGCCCCCACGCCTCCACCACCAACAACGGACTCACAACAAATAGATTCAAGGCAGTACACGCCCCGTTCAGAAGGATCAACACCAGCGGATAGAGCGTGGCCAAGCTGAAAATCACGGATCCAGGATTCCACTGGGATCCTTGCAGTTCAGCCGTAACCCAACGATACTGGTTGCCAATATCAATAATCTGGCTGATGTGCTTGAAATATCGGATCCGATTGAGATCCTGAGCGGTACTAATGAGGGCCACCACTGTTAACAGTCCCGGGATCAAAAAGGCTAGCGTATAAAACGTCACCATTAGCTCGTACTGTCCCCCTTGTTGGACCCGATCCAATCGCAGACCGACCCAGAAGACCGTCACCAGACATCCCAGTGCAAAGGCAATATGGCGGGTGGCCTGGCCCTGCCGAATTGAGGCCTGGATCGCAGCGTACTCTTCTAGCGAGAGATCCTTCTCGTAATCAATCATGACACCTTCTAGATCCCACGGATCCTGCACTACCAGCCCCAAATTATATCCCAGTTGCTCCCCCATTCTTGAGGCGCGGGTCTTTTAAATCTGGCTAGTCTGAAATCTGATCAGTCTGAGGGTAGGGATCCGAGGGTCATTGAACTTGATAATTAAGTGGATGAGGAGAGGCCACGAAACTCATCTCATCAGTAACGAGGCGGAGAACAACTACACCCCTACTGTTTTCAACATCTATCTGAAATTATGTCATCCTAAGCTCTATGACACACTGTACACTCTACAACAGACTAAGGAATCTATGCGTTTAACCGCAGGCAGAGAGGCTATGATTGTGCTTTGGAACCAGAGCTTCAATGCTATAACGGGGCTGAACTTGTTTGGTATGAGCCATGCGTAATCCTGTTTACATGTTGCTAAAGGGATGTTTAGTCCTGATGTTACTTGGCGGTGTTATTGCCTGCGGTGATGATGAATCCAGTGTGGTTAGCCCGCCTCCGGCGACGCCTTCCCCTGAATCGGGCAGCTAAACGGATCCGAACCCATGACCTATTCAGGTGAACGACAACGGATCCGATTTGGCCTCAACAGGCTGGGGAGTACTGTAGTTGGACTCTGTCTGGTCGCTTGCGGCAGTGGCGGGAGTACAGATGCACCCTCAGCTATGGATCTCAACCCATCCGGGCCTTCAGTCGGGGAAGTGGCGGCAGCAGCACCGTTTTGTGAAGGGGATCGACGCACCCAGCTATTCACAGGCCAGCTGTACCAGCGCCCTCCCAATGTGGCCATGTGCGATCCAGGCGCTCTCACTCCCGAGGCAGCTCAGTTCATGATGGATCGATTGAACTTTTTGCGCAGTATGCATGCTCTCCCCCCAGTTCGGCTCAATGAAGACTTTCAAGTGCAAGCCCAGCAAGCAGGGTTGATGACAATTGCCAACGACACAGTGAACCATGACCCACCCGAGACCTTTCGATGTTTCACGGATGATGGTCAGGCCGGGGCTCGCAACAGTAACCTAGCCGGAGGGCCAATTCTAGGGTTCGGCAGTTTGGATCCGGCAATTCTTTTGACTCGACAGGTGGATGTCTATTTTGCTGAGCCAGGGGTGAACAACTTTGTCGACGTAGGTCATCGGCGCTGGATGCTTTATCCTCAGTACGCTGAAGGTGGGTTTGCGATTGCCACGGATCCTAGTGATGGCGGATCGTTCAATCAAGCGAATGCGAACTATGTCTTTGGGTTTGATGACGAGCTACCGGATCCTGAGGTTGGCTTTATTGCGTTTCCCGAACGAGATGGGTACCTCTATCGATTAGCTGGATTTTCCGGTCGTCCCCTATCCGCCTATCGGTGGTCATTTTCTGTGAATGCGCGGGGGGCCGACGAAGCAGACTTAAGTAATGTGCAAGTTCAAATCCGCGATCTGCAAACAGGATTCCTTGTTCCTGTGTTTGACGTTCAAGAGGCGGATCCAGCATTTGGATTAGCAAGTGTGACGTATTCAGTGGGTGAGGTGTTGCCGAATCGGGAGTATCAGTTTAATGTCTCTGGAGCGATTGTGAAAGGGGAGTTGAAATCTTATGAGTACCGCACCATCCTATATGAATGTACGACGGCAGGGGCTGCATTAGATGATGTCCCCATTGCACCTATCGATGAGCCGCCACAGTTACTCTCGTTTGATTAAGTGAATTTCATAAGCTCTCTTTGGATCCCCCACTACTCTAGGTAATCCCCACAGTTTCATAAAGGCTCCCCCGCTGTTCCAGAGCGATCCTCACAGTTGTGCAAGGGATCCTGATAGCCACTAGGCGACCTTTAGGGCCAGTAGAACAAATCTCAGTAGAAAGACAACTGCCAAGGCCCAAGTAATCCAACTAATTTGGTAGGTCTTCCCTTGAAACAGCTTCAACAGCGGATAGGCAATAAAGCCCACAGCTAATCCCTCCGCAATCGAGAATGTCAACGGCATCAGCAGGATCGTCAAGAAACACGGAATCGCCTCGGCCGGATCCGCCCACTCAATATCTCGGACATTACCCATCATCAACACCCCCACCATCACTAACGCTGGAGCTGTCGCATACCCTGGAATCGCTGACAGTAAAGGAATGAAAAAGATGGAGAGCAGAAAACAGCCCGCCGCCACCACTGATGTAAAGCCCGAACGCCCTCCTTCCGTAATGCCGGAGGCTGACTCGATGTAACTCGTCACTGTGGACGTCCCCAACAGAGCTCCCGCAGTCGTCCCAATCGCGTCAGCCATCAACGCCTGATTCGCTCGCGGTAACTCCCCATCCTCCTGGATGTATCCCGCTTGGATCCCAATCCCAGATAACGTACCAATGGTGTCAAACAGGTCCACAAACAAGAACACAAAGACAACCGCTAAAAAGTTAGCCACCCCCACGGCTCCGATTTGACCTAACCCCACAAACGCTTGTCCCACGAGATTTCCTGGCCAGGCAGGGATCCCAACAATACCTTGTGGCCACGGCGTGATACCCAGGATCCATCCCAACACCGCAGTGGACAGGATCCCCCATAACAAAGCTCCAGTTAATCGTCGGGCCAGGAACGCCGCCGTCGCCAAAATCCCCAGCAACGCCATCACCGTTTCGGGCCGAGCCAGATTCCCCAACGTTGTCTTAGTTGCAGGAGAGGCCACAATGATCCCAGCTCCCCCCACATCTGGATCCCCTGTTAACGCAATGTAGGCAATAAACAACCCAATCCCGGCTGCAGTGGCTCGCTTGAGTCCTTCTGGAATCGCCTTAATGATCGCCGCCCGTAGGTTAGTGAGCGTCAACCCAATGAATACCAATCCTTCTAAAAACACAGCCGCCAACGCCACCGGCCAGGCAATCCCTAAGCCCAGCACAACCGAAAAGGCAAAGAAGGCATTCAACCCCATCCCTGGCGCTAACGCAATTGGATACTTTGCCACTAGACCCATAATCAACGTCGCAATAGCTGCCGAGATCGCGGTTGCCACCACCAATTCACCAAATAGGTCACCACTTTCAGTTATAAAAATAGCGTTCGATAAGATATCAGGATTTACCACTAAGATATAGGCCATCGTGATGAAGGTCGTTACCCCCGCCACTACTTCCAATCGTAATGTCGTTCCTAATGCAGCAAATCCAAAATAGCGAGCAATCGCATTGGATCCGGTCAGCGGTGGTTCTGCTGAGGCATTCGTCATACTGAAGCTCCTAACAACACACCTCATCAGTAAAGCAGAGGGGCTCCGGTTGAATTGATATTTTAATTACGATGCATTCTCTAACCTCAATTAGCCTGGACATTGCCCAGAAATTCCTCTAGACATTACTCCGGACTATCGATGTCAATGGCAAGGCAGAATGAACTGAGTGCCCTCACCCACCTAGCTCCCGTATCGAATCGTCCCTTGTAGCTTCTGCGCCACGAAGTTGCAGGCCACATAGAGTTCCAACCTACCCCCACTGTGTTACTGAGCGGTCGTGAAAAAGGGTTTAAAAGTCGGTAGTCCACAAGCTACGAGGATAGAGAAAACAATTATCCAGAAGTGGATCCGTTAAGCTCTTTGTGACTGCTTACTCATGGCTTTAGATGTTACCGATCAAACTAAATGACCGGTGATACTGACCCATATTCAGTTGAAGATTCAGGTTAGGCGACAACTAGGCAAGTGGGGGTATTCGTCAGATTGCAGCCGCAGAGATAGTCTTCATCCCAAACTTGAAGAAAGTAACGGATCCGAGCCGCGATCTCAGCTTGAGTAGCACGAGGACCCTTATAATTCTGGAGTTCCATTGCTCTAGCATCCTTAATAGTTGTCTTGGGTATCGATGCCATCATCATGTCTGCAAGAAAGCGGATTGGTTGTGATCGGTGTCACCCAGTCCTACTGATCTCCGCAGACATCGCGTAGTAAAAGTCACAGAAAAGCTAGTTCCGCTGTTGCCGAGTGTAAGCAAATTCAACCGTTTGTGAAGATGAGACCTGAGGCTCTGGGTGACATGATTGACGATACGGGCAAAATCCTTCAATGCGACACCATACTTCTAATAGGTAAACACTGTACCCATCAGCCGCCATTCGTTCTAGTCGTCTCACTGCATTACGGTCGTTCTCAAACCGATCATCTAGCCCAGCACTGTCCGCCACCTCTTCTGGGGTTAATCGTTGGTAGTGTCCACAGGCAGTACAACACCCAGTCGACTCAATTAAGAGCTCTAACCGCCGGTCAATCAAGCGGGAGTCACAGGCATAGACACGAAAGATGTTCATGGATAACCGGCTCATTCAATCACTACCTCTACCGTAGGGGGCAAGCTAGCTAGCCTGTGAGGTTGTGACTCAAAGCAGGAATTAGGTCACGTTTTTTCACAGGCTGTTATATGTCTTCATTAGAAAAATTTTCCTCCGTTGGGCAGGCGTTGGGCAGACCTTGGGCGGGCGTTAGGCAGGCATTGGGCGGGCCGGACCCCGACAGAGATCCCTCTGGGGCATTGAACTCACGGATCCAGGCCGCTAATGTCAGCACCGCCATCATTGCATCGGGCCAGGAGGCTGTGATTTTCCCGAAAAGTCTAGGGATCCATCCAAAGATAGCGTTTGCGCGGCTACAATCTTCTAAAGGATTTGACAGCTTAATTGTCAAGTATTCGCTAAATCATTAACCGGACCTCTACTCTGAGTTGGTTGCAGTATGGCAGTTTCTCTGGCCGAAGAGGCTATTTCACTATTGCTGGACATGGCAGAGCAGGGTGAGATCGATCCCTGGGATGTGGAGGTGATCGATGTTGTGGATCGGTTCTTGAGTCGATTGTCCCCAGCTGCCAATACCCACGATCTGTCTGAATCGGGCCAGGCCTTTTTATACGCTGCTATGTTGGTATATCTCAAAGCGATGGCCTTAACGGATCCTACCGTAGATGAGCCCGACCCCGAGCCAGAGACCTTATCCTTATTTGAGGATCCGTTAGAAACCTGGTCCCCTAAACGTTTAGATAAAGTTTTAAAGCCTCGCCCTGTTCCTCGGTTAAATCGCACCCGACCTGTGACACTGAAGGAATTGATTCAACATTTACAAGATTTAGAAGGGATCCTGCAGAACCGTCCCGAAAAGCCACCTACAGCCCCGAAAAAGCGACTCTCCCGGCAAAAGGCAATGGCCGCCATTACAGAATTGGCTCACCCTGAAAACCTGTTGGAAACCACTGCTGAACTAGAGTCTTTACTAGCTCAACTCTGGCAACGGGGGCTGCAAAATCTCAGCTTTGAGCGGTTGGTTGAACACTATCAAGGTGCAGCCTTTCAACCTGAAATGACAGCTAACTCACATGGATCCGTGCAGCCGCATCGCATCCAAGTGTTTTGGTCACTCTTACTCATGGCATCGCGCTCACAAGTGGACTTGAGGCAGGAAGAGTTTTATCAAGACCTAACTGTATTACCATGCCATCGGGAATCTGATACAACTGTGCCAGAGCCTGCTTGAAGCTAGTAGAACTCCGGTTCCCATTAACGGCAAGCGGGGGTACACAAGCCCTCCTAGGTATAGAGGATATGGGGGTAATGTCGTCAGGATCCGGAATATCGTCAGGATCCATCCTGTGGCATCGTACAAGTGGACTCAACGAGATTAGGGTGCCATGACAGACTTTTGGGGTCAGGTTCTGGACTTCTCCACCAAGATAACCGCAAGCATTGGGGCTCAGCTGTTGATTGACTTTCGGCAGACTCAAGCTGTGGAGAAAGAGGATGGAAGTTTGGTTACACCGTCGGATGAATGGGCAGACGGTCAATTACAGCAGGCGGTGGCGGCGACGTTCCCAGATCACGGGATTTTGAGTGAGGAATCTGTACATGAGTTCCCAGCAACCGATTGGTGTTGGATTATTGATCCGATTGATGGGACAACGAATTTTGCACATGGGATCCCGATTTGGGGCACATCATTAGGGCTGCTTTATCAGGGGACACCCGTGTTTGGGCTGGTACATTTCCCCCCCATTCAACAAACGTTCTATGGCTACTGGGATCCTACTCATCGGTTATCTGGGATCCCAACCGGAGCTTACTTGAACCAGCAACGGATCCAGACTAGTGAACAGGATCCGGGACCCAATGAGCTGTTTAATTTTTGTTCTCGCAGTACTCGCTATGTACAACCAGGCTTTCCCTGTAAAGTTCGGATGTTGGGGGGAGCAGCGTACAATATGCTGGGGGTAGCTGCTGGCACCTTCTTAGGAGCTATTGAACAAACACCTAAAGTGTGGGACATTGCGGCGGTGTGGGTGATTATTCAAGCAGCCGGCGGAGTGTGGATCCCTTTGCATGGAAAGGATCTGCATGGAAAGGATCTGCATGGAGAGGATCCGCTTTTCCCCCTAGTGACTGGGCGAAATTACGGGACGCAAGCTTACCCTACTCTAGTGCTGAGTCGTCCTGAGTTGCAGGCTGTGTTTCAGCCTTATCTTCAATCTTGAGCCCTTTTTTAAGGTTAGTACTGCTATTACGAATGATCCAGAAGCTGATGGATAGAGCTACGATCGCCAGAGACAGTCCGATTAATTCAAGCCCACCCACTTTTTCCAAGTCCAGGATAATAATTTTGCGTGCCACTGCAATCAGAGACGTGACGATGACCAGTTCAACTTGAAACGATTGCTTCTGCAGATAGGCCGTGATGTTCTGAAGGAGTTCGAGTCCAATCAGTACACTCAAAAACGCTCCAAAAATCTCCGTTTGTGCGGCACTGAGGAAATCTGACCCACCCAGGAAGGAAATGAACAGAAGTCGGCAAAGATCGAACAGAATTGCCATAATGACGATGATCATCGCCACCGAGAGCAGTTTCGAGACAAACTCTTCAAACCATCCTAAAGCTTCAAGAAATTGATTATTACGACAGCTCTTAACGAATAGACTGCCCCACCGCTTAAACGTATTCATGAGCCAACCGGTAACATGTCATAGCCCATCCTAGAGCACGAGCCAAACACTTTGACGACCAACTTTTCGTTACAATACATTACATAGACTCAGCATCTTCCACGTCCACATGGCATGCACCCTTGTTTGGTTTCGGCGACACTTGCGCATTGTTGATCATGATCCGTTGTATCGAGCAGCTCAACGGGGATCCGTGGTACCGGTGTTCGTGTTGGATCGATCCTTGCTACATCATCCCGAGACCGGAGTTGCGCGTGTGGCCTTTATGCTGCAGTGTTTGGCAGCTCTCAACCAGGAGTTGAACACTCGGGGGGGGCGATTAATTATCCGAACAGGGGATCCGAGTACAGTGCTCCCACGCTTAATCCAAGAAGCCAACGCGGAAGGTATCTATGCATACCTAGACTGTGAGCGACTCTATGGCCGGGTGCGGGATGCGCAATTAAACCGAGTGTTAATTGAACAATCTATGCGGATCCGTTGGTTTGAACCGCCAGGATTAACACCTGATCTTATACCCTATCCTCAGTACCGTGACTTGTGGTTTCAGCAGATGGAGAATCCGTTGACACCAACGCCAAGAGCGCTCACTGTTCCTGATGAGATTCCTGGGGACCCCATTCCTTCCTCAGCTGAGTTGGGCTTGGCGGAGGATGGCAAACGGATCCCAGTGGGAGGAACAGAGGCGGCACGAGGGCTGCTACAGGCTTTTTTGGATGAGAAAACAGAGCGCTATTATTGGCAGTTATCATATCCAGGGGCAGCAGTCACTTCAGGTTTAAGTCCATATCTAAAGTTTGGCGTGATTTCAACTCGGGATTGCTATCACATGACCCAGCGAGCTCTGAAATCAGCAGAGGATCCTCGCGTTCAACGCAGCTGTCAGCAGTTCATTGCCCGATTGCGCTGGGGGAGCGGGTTCACACAACGATTTCGATATTTACCACAGTTGGAGCTGCGCTCTCTCTACACCGTATTTGATGCGGAAGGGTGGACCTTCGATGAAAATCTCTACCAAGCTTGGCAAGAGGGCTACACGGGATTCCCAATTATTGATGCAGCAGCGCGGTGTTTACAAACAACAGGAGGTTGGCAACAATTGAACTTTCGAGTTCGGGCGATCTATGCGAGCTTTTTAACTAATTTGTTGGGAATGGACTGGCGTTACGGCGCACTCCACTTCATGCGACATTTGATTGATGGCGATTGTCCGATCGATCATTACCAATGGGCTATGCAAGCTGGCGTAACTCATTGTGTGGACAAAACGTGGACTCGAATCTACAATCCCCAACAAGTAGCCATTGACCGGTGTGATCCAGACGGATCCTTTATTCGCCAGTGGGTTCCTGAGGTTGCACACTTACCGTCTGATCAAATTGGGGAACCGCCTGTTCTGTCGACCTATCCCAGGCCTATCCTGGATTACAGAACAGCCCGTCAGCACCGAGTTCAGCAGTTGGAGCGTCAACGTCAGCCTTTTCTACGCCAACAGAATGTAGTGCCTTTTTTAGCTCGGTTACCTAGATCTTTGGTGCCCTTTGGTGTAGAGCAATACGGGTCTGAAGTACAGTGGGTAAACCAGACTGACCAAGCCTTGTTTCCTGAACCGCTGAACCTAGATGAACTAGACGAGGGGCAAGCGCAAGCTCTCCGGACATGGTTTGTAGCCCATGTTGATATCAAGCCTCGTTCAGCGAAATCTCGTTCAGCTAAATCTAAGTCTTCTCGTCGTCGACGTCGGGGTGCGGATCCATCCGATCATGTGCAGTTGAGTTTGTGGTAGGAGTTACGAATTAGGCAGGAAGACATCGCCAAGCAGCAAACTCCTTTACTGGACTCTTCCCTATCCTTATAGGTCTATTTCTATCGGACTACTTAAGTTGGGTAAGTTCTGAAGAAAAGAGAGATCCTGTAGTCGATTAGCACTCAGATTGAGATGCCGGAGTTGTGTAGGGGCTGAAAGGGGAGACGGATCCTGTATTCGATTCTGGGAAAGATGGAGCGTGTGCAGAGTCAGTGCGGTGATACACGGCAACTGTGAGATGAGATTGTCATTGAGGACAACAGAGCATAAACGGGGTAGATCAGCAAGCTCTGATCCAGTCTCCACAGCATTGTGGCTGATATCCAGGTGAGTGAGATAAGCAGACTGACGCAATCCCTCCAACGTTTGCAAACTATTGTGAGAGAGGTTAAGCCAGGTCAGTTTCGAAGGAGATGATAATAACCCATGTTGAATCATGTTGTAACTCAGATCGAGCGCTGGTAGCAAGGGTAAAGATTGCTACAGGCTCATCAATTCAACCTGAACTGAAACTCTACTGAACTAAGCTCTAACCATGCCGGCCTTGCGGGGATCAAAGTCCTCGTCAAAACGGGTCACATCATCATACAGAGCATTTTCGAAATCGGTATCTTCAGCTACAATTTGCCTCAGGTCAGCTCCGCGCAGGTCGGCCGCCCAAAGATTAGCTCCGCTCAAATTGACTCCGTAGAAATTGGCCTTAGCAAGTTTCCCTGACCGTAATGTTGTTCCCCACAGCTTAGACTCTCGTAGATCGACACCCTCTAAGTTAGAGTGCTCCAGGTCACTAGCTGTAAAGTTGGCGTAGCGGAGGTTTGCATCTCGCAGATCAGCTCTGAGGAGTTGGGCTTCACGAAGGTTTGCATTCTGTAAATTTGCGGCACGGAGAATAGCTTCACTCAAGTCAGTGGCGCGCAAACGTGTCTCCTCTAGATTAGCCCCTCGCAGATCCACCCGCGCTAACCGCGCTCCACTTAAATTAGCCCCGGCGAGGCGAGCACGACCCAATACAGCTCCCGTTAATTCAGCTTCGCTGAGATTGGATCCTTTCAAATTAGCCCCTCGCAAGTCGGCCTCCCAAAGATTAGCGCTTCGGAGGTCAGCCAGGCCTAACAGCGTTCGAACTAAACGAGCTCGGACCAATTCAGCCCGACACAGATAAGCCTCGTAAAGGTCAGTCCCACTTAGATCCGCATTCACCAGATCTGCTCCCGATAAATCTATCCCACCCAGACATACGTGAGTCAAGCTAGATCCCCGCAGCTGAGCCCCCACAAACTGACGCTCCCCTTGGCGGTACCGTTCGAGGAGCTGCTCTGCGTTAGTAATGTCGCCCATGACCAGACTCGACTCGACTTCACTAGACTTGGCTGAGAGATCCTAACCTGCAGATCCTGACCCACAGATCGTAACTAACGGGTCTTACCTAGCAAATTATGCTAAGCGTCAACGGTTGCTCTTTACAGACCATGCCCCATTTCACAGGATCCATGTTCCGCTCCAACCAGGTGTGATGATTGTAACAGCTTTCTTTGAAATCAGATCCGTGGTATCGACTTTCCCGCAGATCCGCCGCATACAATTGCGCTTGCCTAAGATTTGCTCCAGTTAGATCAGCAGCAAAGAGATCAGCACCCATCAAATCAGTAGCCACAAGTTTAGCCCGGCTCAACTTCGCAAAGCTCAACGTTGCAGCTGTCAGGTAAGCCCATCGTAGAGAGGCATCGCTCAAATCCGCATTAAATAGGTCTGCGCCACTCAAGTCAGCTTCATCCAGGCACAACCCCTTGAAGTTGAAATCTGTTAGATTCGATTCACTCAAAATAACCCGTCTGAGGTTGGCACCCAGTAGCGTAGCACCGTGGAGTTGGGCCCAGCGTAGATCAACCCCCATTAACGAAGTATGCGTCAGCAAAGCTCCCCTCAAATTGGCCCCTCTTAGATCAGACCACGCTAAGTTGGCGTAGCGCAGATCAGCCCCCTCCAAATCAGCTCCCTGAAAACTTCGTTCTCCCGTGGCATAGCGAGCTAGTAGGTCCGAGGCTGTTTGCACCATAACCGAATAAAGGAGGGTACCTACGCAAAACCGGCAAGTTCAGATCATTCATGGGCCTAACCTAGGACCCGAGCTATTCTCCCACAATAGACTATCCTCCTACAGCAGCAAGCAGTGGCAGTAGCAAAGTGCGGCGTAGTAGCCATGAAAAAGACCCAGCCATCGACTAGGTCCGGGTCAGTCTGCTTGGTGTTATCCCAGGGACTAGTAGCTCAGGCTCTCCCAAGATACCGAAATATCCTGAAGCAGCAACGAGCGGTTATAAAGTTGCAGGATGATGAGCAAGAACACCAAGAACAAGGCCATAAACACACCCATCAGAGGTGTTGTACCCCAGCCAGGTGCTACTTTTCCATATTCAGAGTTCAGGGGACGGAGCAAATCGCCCAAGCGTGTACGTATTGCCATAGATCTCTCGGGGGTAAGTGGTGGTCAAATGCAGAAACAGCCCAACACCAGTTTCTAAACTGGTCAGTTTATCCTTGAGAGTAACAGGGTCTGGACTCTTCTCGCACATATGTAAACTTGTGTAATATACTCGTAACAAATTCTCAGTTTTGCTCTGGAGACGTCTCATGGATTCAACCGTCGTTTTGATGGCCGGAATTGCGGCCGTTCTAATTGTGATTACAGCTTACGCTGTTTATCTTGCATTTGGTCCCCCCAGTAAGGAACTCGGGGATCCTTACGAAATGCACGAGGACTAGGGCGAGCGGTGATGCTCGATAGCTTGTCAAAGGGTTCAACTGGTCCGAGAGCGGGTGGGAAGGGATAGTAAGCTGCAGGTGTTTGACTGTTTTTGCACCTGCTGGTTAAATTGGTGAGCATTGTTACTGGGGTACAGCATCCGCCGCTGGTAATCCTCATCACTTCTGTTGTGGGGATTTCGGGCTAGTAGAGTCTAAGCTGGAGGATCCCTGGTACTGAGTTTGGCTGGAGGCAAAGGTATCCTGCTGTTAGAGCCGAACATGTACCATTGACCGAACGGACCAGGCCAAATGGTATCGAACCAGACCGAGTGGTGTCGAACCAGACCGAGTGGTATTGAACCAGACCAAGTGGTATTGAACCAGACTAAGTGGTATCGGGCTGAGCTGCTATGTCCCAGATCGTTGACCCAACTGAGTTGGCTCGAGCCTTGCAGGATGCTCTAACCGGGTTCCCTTCGAAATGTATGGTTAAGAGTGACCGTTTACTATTCCTCCTGGAGTATCCAGAGTCACATGCACTGAACTACGACTGGGTTCTTAACCAGATTTATCAACAGATCAATGCCGCTGAGCAGGTTACTCAGATTACTTATGTCACTGTCTATGGACGTGTTGCTGGTGATAAGCAGCCTCAGTGGCAAAAGACAATACCGTTGCCTCGCAAAGCGTCCTATGTTGCCTCTGTCGATCTGCCAGGACAGCAGGAGGACCAATCACCATCGACTAAAGGAGCTAGTCCTCAACATGCGACAGTCATGGGTGATGGGATTCCTTTCAAGACCGCTACCAGGCAACCGACTCTAGCTCAGGTTAAGCATCCCCTAGTAAAGGAGGATCCTTTAACTCGGGTAACACAGCTTACAGCCCTGGTGCGGTACTGGATGCCTCATCTGCGGGAGTGGTTACACCAAGAGGTGGTCAGGCTCTGTCATCTGCTGCGGGGTCTACTCCGCCGCCTCCCTGCCCTAAGTCCAGAAGGTCAGCTGCAAAAAAAGTATGAACAAGTCAATTACTGGTTAGATAAGCAGGATCACAACCGAGCTACTGCGATCCTGCGTTCTATTTTGGAACAGGATCCAGAGCAAACACGTGCTTTCTTTCAACTCGGATCCATCTATGCCGAACAAGGGTTTACGGCTCGGGCTCTTCAACAATTATGGACAGCCAAACGATTGGAACCCAATTTCCCCGATTTAAATACCCTACTGGCACGAACCCTCATGCCCTATGCTGAAGGCCTGATTGAACAGGGGCATGATACAGAAGCCATGACTCAACTTCAGATGGCTCTATCGATGGGAACATTGAATAAGGCTGAGCAGGCTTCGATCTACCATCAGTTGGGTCAACTGCATAGCCGTCAGCAGGAGTGGGAGGAGGCGATTGGGGTCCTTGAGACAGCAGTGAGATTAGATGCTAGCAATCCAGATATTTTTAGTGCTTATGGATATGCGCTGAGCCAGCAAGGTAACCAAGACAAAGCAATTGAAATCTATTGGAAAGCGTTGAATTTAGATAACTCACTGGGCTACGTTCATCACCGCATGGGTCAGGCACTCATGAAGCAAGGACAGCTGCGAGTTGCATTAGCATCCTATCGCACAGCATTGAGTTTTGCGGATACACCTAAGTTGCATGTGGATATTGGTCTAGCTCTGCTTCATGCGGGGGATTACGATATGGCAGACCAAGAATTTACCTGCGCGTTAGACCAGGATCCTAGTCATGCTGAAGCTTACTGTGGTCAGGGGTTCTTGCATCTAGCCAAGCAGAACCAAGAGCAAGCGGCTGCGTGTTATCGCCGGGCCTTGGAATTGGAGCCCGCGTTAATGGAAGCCTCTGCAGGTCTAGGGCTAGCCCAATTGATGGCACAGAAACAATGGAGTTCGTCTGGGCGTAAGGTAGTTCACTCTCGTCAAATTGAAGCAGCATTGGCTCGATTTGAACAGGTATTGGCACAGGATCCAACAGCACCAGAAGCCCAGTATGGCCTAGGGGAAGTATATCGGATCCGAGGTAATCTGCTGTTTGCGATTCGCAGTTACCAGTTGGCTGTGGAGGCCAATGCCAGTTATACCGATGCGCACTTCCGGCTAGGCTCAGCTTGTGCTGTGATGGGACGATACGAAAAGGCAATTAGTGAACTACGGTTAACCTTACAACTCAATCCTCAGTATCCTGGAGCTCAAGATTTACTTGAGCGAGTCCTGAAAAAATAGCATTTGAGGTTGCGAACCTTTGAGCCCTATTTGTCACTCTTCACACTTTGTAGCTCTATGCAGACAGCGGTGAGTGGCTCATTCCGGTTATCGGCTGGGTATTCAACGGTTTATCCATGACCACGGAACCTTTCTCATATTCAGGATCCTACGACTATTCAGGATCCTAGGACCCCAGAAGACTTGAGGATCCTGGTAATCATCCAGCTAATGAATGCAGAAGATTCATGTCACTACTCTCTTTTGTTGTTATTCTCGGGGGATCCGTTATAGATAACAGACACATCCCATTCTCCCTGGGCTGAATAGCTGACTTCCACCACACTTTCAATGGTGTTAAGGGTTGCTCTAGGAGATCCCCCCAGGAAAGTGAAGGTGGCTGTAGTTGGACTGGTAATGTTAACAACATTTGCAGGCAGATCTTGAACAGGGCCATGCATATAGCTAGCAGCTCGGTATTGCGACAATCCACCATTGAAGTCTTCTGCTGTTTGACGAGCAAGGTTTTTGGCCTTGTTCAGATCATAGGTATCATTCAATGCCACGGTGTTCCCAATCGGCTGAGACCTGGGTAGCTCATTAGTACTCGTTACATCCACCTGGGAGCGAGAGGGTCCATTGTAGATGACATCAATTATCCATTCATCATTCAACCAATCAACTCGAACCTCACTCTCAATCGCCGTGAGATCGGTTCCTGGAGGCCCCCCCATAAAGAGGAAGGTGACACTGTTGGAACCATTAACCTGTATGGCTTCTGCAGGGATTTCCGAAACAGGGCCATGCATGATGGCTCCGGCTCTGTACTGTTGCAGGCCCCCATTCTCAGCTTCTGCCGCTTGACGAGCGAGATTTTTAGCTCGGCGCAGATCATAGGTTGTCCCAAGGTCGTAGGGAGTACTCTGGGCGGTCAAGGTTGGACTGGATCCATCTACAGCTGTGGCTAAGGTAGGACAACTGGCTACTATACCTAGAGTGATGACTGCTGCCCAAAGAGTGATCCGCATAGCTCCATCCTCACACTAACTTAGCCTCGTGAAGCACTTGAGGCCTAAAATGTTCCAGCTAGCTAGCTCAACCCCGATTGAATCTGAACTTACGAGCAGCAAATCCACACATTTTCAACAGAATTAGCCCCTCTTTCACATGTTGGATATTCGAGGATCCATACACCCGAGGGTAGTATCGCACTGGAATATCCACGACTTTCAAATTTTGTTTCACTGCCCCCAACAGCAAATCAAAATCTCCAAAGGGGTCAAAATCCCCAAATACATGCCGATTTGCTGCAATAGCCTGATATTGCTGTCGCCGTAATGCTTTGGTGCCACAGAGAGAGTCTTTAATTCGGATCCCCAGGATGTAGGAGAGCAACGCAGCAAAGAACCGATTTGCCCAGCGGTTCAACCGAGGCATTGTCAATGCATCCAACGGGTACACTAACCGGCATCCATTTGCAAAGTCACAATGGCCTGAGGCAATCGCTTCAAAAAATTTGGACATATCTTCAGCTTGCACTGTTAAATCTGAGTCTAGAATGATAAGCACATCCCCTGTCGCTGCCCCAAAACCTTTGCGCACCGCATCTCCTTTCCCTTTACCGTCTTGTTGCAGGATCCGGATGTCATACTGATGCTTAAACAACCGATATACTCGTTGAATTTCCTCCCACGTGTTATCGGTTGAATTGCCCTCCACAAAGATAATTTCCGTGCGGGAGCCCATCGCTGGCAAGGTCTGCACACAGTTTAAAATATTTCCCGCCTCGTTTCGAGCTGGAATAACCACCGAACAGGATAGAGCATGACACTCAGACCGATCATGGATAGGACGAGCAACAACATATTCAGTTAGGCACAACGAGTTAATCAAGGGCAGTGGTGCAATGAATTGATTCACCAACCGAGACAGTCCAGGGATCCATCGCGGCAGCAGTAACCGTTTGCCTGTTTTAACCACTTCAAAGCGAGATAGATTCAATAAATTACTAACATCCCGCTGCGATAACCAGTTGGCCCGAGGTAGTGGCATTCGTTCTTTAAGGGTGGATCCTAACAACAGGATCCCTTCCCATAGGGGATTGTGATACGAGATAATGAGACGAGTTTCGGGGCTACAGAATGGGTGAAGATGCTCAAACACCACCTGCACGTCCTTCAAGCTGCCGATGGTATTAACTAGCAGAATGTAATCAAACGGATCCTCTGGTTGCGGCAACTGGGGCGTATGGGCATCCCCCACGTAAAACTGCAGATGAGGAAAGGTTTGTTGAGCGGTGTAGACCAGTTCAGGATCATGATCTAGACCCACACCGTAACTGGGCTGCAAGGCATTGAGCAGGATCCCTGTGCCAGAGCCGATTTCAAGAATTCGTTTGCCCGGTGGAATCAGGAATTGATGAAGGGCGTCGAGGTCCTGGTGATAGTAGCCATTTTTCTGCCTCCAGTAGGAGAGGGGAGGAGAGGGGTTTTCAAACGTCAGTGTACTCATCAACTCTCAACACAGCTTGGACTTCAACTTCAATACATCTTCGACCATCGGATCCCAGTGGTATCAAGATTCTGGAAAGTGAGCCTGGAATTGGGGATTACTCTTGAGGCTCCGTGTTGACTAGAGTCGTACTCGGGGGTGAGGTGAGCCAGTAGTCATGCGCAATACCAGACATCTCCTGGATCAAGGCCTGAGCCGCTGGATCATTAGGAGCCTCACGCTCAATGAGTACGCTAGCAAGGTAACGGTGGCCATTGGGCAGATCAATGATGCCCACATCGCCCAAAGCGGATCGGATATCGCCTGTCTTGTTAGCTAAACGAGAGTCTTCCCCTAGACCAGACAAAAGCAGCGATTGGGTCTGGGTCCGACGCATGATGTCGAAGAGGCGATCTCGACTTCGGCGGCTGAGCAGTTCGCCCGCTTCCACTTTGTAGAGCAGAGTTACAATATCAAAGGCACTAGTCTTATTCGTTCCTTCCAAGTCTGGCAACAGCCAAGATAATTGAGTCTCCTGCAATCCCCAGGTAATGAAGGCAGTATTCAGGGTCTCCATACCTCCCAGACGATCCATGATCAGATTCGTGGCTGTGTTGTCGCTGACGGTAATCATCAGAGTTGCGGCCTCCAATGCTGAAACCTCTGTACCCAGAGGCAACGTTTGCAGAGTCCCAGAACCACCTCCCATAATTTCTTCTCGCAGGACTAACCGTTCATCAAGGGCCACATCGCCGCGATCCACTGCTTGAAAAAAGGCAACTAAGATCGGTACTTTAATAACACTCGCGGCCGCGACAGGTCTGGATCCTTCAAATTCAACATAGGCCTGACTATCGACATCGTAAAACACTGATTGCACCGAGAGACCCGGTTGAAGAAGCAAGGGGGTTAGTCGGTTTCTCAGTTCGTCATCTACAGGCCCCAACGGCAGATTCGTTTGAGACCGATCAAAGGCCTCATCACCCATTGTGGCCGGTTCATCATCAGGAGCAAAGGCCGTCACCAACTGGTTAACACCACCTACTAATAGGCCTAAAAGTATAGCCAACACTGCCACTCGCAAGATACCGACTCCGGCGCGAGGTGAACGAGAACGATGAAAACGAGCACGCTTAGAACGGGAGCGAGGCATCGGTACAGACAAATTATCTGGCACAGCACTATCCAAGGTACTCACGGGATCCGCTTCCGGCAAGTCGAAGAGAGATGGATCCTGGTCCTCGAACGCTAAAGGTTCATCTGCTTGGGCGGGGGAGGGAACCACTGAGCGGCTAGATGGCCAGCGACCCGAATTCCAGGGGCTAGCGTCCAAGTTACCCGTATCCCAATGGTAAGACGCCAGGGAAAGCAGACGATCTGAGGTTCTAATCACAGGCAAGCGAGGCGGCGGTTCATCCTCAGGATCCGCTTCAGGCTCGGGCTCCGGGTCAGGGAGAGGGAATGTCAGCGTGGGGGCAACGGGATGCAATTGCGGCAGGGTCGGTCCCCCCGTTGGCTCTGTTGTTGCTGATGAGGCTGTCGATTGCGCATCAAGTAGGCGTTCCAGCCGAGTTTTCCGTCGCCGCCGCCGTGTACTGGCAAGAGAAAGGTAGTCCCCAGACATAGTCAACCCGCATATGAGTCATGCTCACTATATCAGGACTTACACTAGGGCTAGGTGGGGGATTAACCCAACACACTAGAGAACCTATCTGTGATGAGCTCAACACGTCCAACCCCTCTACAACCTGATGTGGTCATCCGTCCCGCCAGGATCCTGGAGCTCCCAGACCTAGAGGCGATTCGACAAGCCGCGTTTGCCCCCGTGTTTGCCTCCTTCCGGTCCATTTTGGGGGATGACATTTACGACATTGCTCAGGCTCATGAGGATCAAGCGCAGGGGAAACTGTTAGCGTCCCTGTTGGCCAGTGAATCTGCCTGGGAAGTCTACGTCGCGGAGAGGGATGACACAATTGTCGGCTTCGTGGCCATTCACCTCAACCAGCACACACAGGTTGGGGAGATTGGACTCAATGCAGTTCATCCCGCGCAAGCTGGCCAGGGGATCGGTACCGCCATGTATACCTTTGCTGCTGCCCACATGAAAGAGGCTAGGATGCTGGTGGCAACAGTGGCAACCGGTGGGGATCCGAGTCACGCTCCAGCCCGCCGGGCGTATGAAAAAGCTGGATTCACCGTTCAGATCCCTAGTGTATGGCTATGCCGTAAGTTGTAATGGGTTCAACAGGATCCTGAGCTCCCATTAATCTACGTTATACCGAAACCCAATGCACACTAAATAAGTGATCCGGATCCATCCACGTTTTCCGTAGTGTCAGCCCTGTCGTAGCAACTAGATCCTTGAAGTCTTCAACACTGTACTTGTGAGAATTTTCGGTATGAATGCTCTCCCCTTCACGGAAGTAAAAGTCTTGGCCACTCACGGTTACCATCTGCGGACGGGTACTCACTAAATGCATCTCGATCCGTCCCAAAGTTGGATTATAAGGCGCGTAGTGATAAAAACTATTGAGCTCGAAATTGGCTTCTAGCTCTCGATTAATCACCCTCAACACATTGAGATTAAACTCTGCTGTTACACCCTCCGAATCGTTATAAGCTGCGTGAATCCGCACCGGATCCTTTTTTAGATCCGCACCGATTAATAAATTTCCTTGTCCCTCTAGTAGAATGGCCGACTTTTGTAACAATTCCGCCGCTTCAGTTCGGGTTAAGTTACCAATGGTACCTCCTGTGAATAGAATTAACTTATTTGGATTCGCTTTTAAGTCATCAGGTAACAGTAGTCCACGGGTAAAATCTGCATGGAGACCCACAACTGATATAGAGGGATAGGCTTGGCTTGTGCGAGCTACATAGGACTCTAAGTGATCCCGAGCAATATCAATGGGGGCATAGATTGCGGGAGAATTTTTCGCGCCCAGCAACGGGTAAACCTTCTCGACACTGCCACTCCCATACTCAATTAAGAGATACTGATTCCCCATCACTTGGGCCATTTCTTCATAATAGGTTTGTAGAATGGCTGTCTCTGTCCGTGTCACATAATAATCCTGAGTTCTACAAATTTGATTGAATAGATCGGATCCTTTTTCATCATGGAAGAGAAATTGGGGTGGAAATGTTTTGGGCGTTTGAGATAACCCTTTCAGCACTTCTGTCCGAAAATCAAGTAAAGTTGGCTTTAGTTCGTAAATCATGGATCCTTCCATCAAGACTCTGCTCAGTGTTTATGCACGCTTGACTCATTTAGCCACAAAAATATTGACTTATTTCACGGCCAATAGTGACATCAGCATTACTTTAGATATCCCGAATTAAGCGGAATCCCACATGCTGATAAAAGTGGGGTCGGAACCAATTGCGATAAGATTTAGCCGCCATTGTCCCCGTCGTCGCCCAGGATCCTCCCAGCATCACGCGATGTCGATCATCAAAAAACGGTTGGGCATGATTGAGATAAAGCGTGTGGGGTTGAAATCCATCTAAAGGAGTGAACGGATCCTGTGACCATTCCCATAGATTTCCTCTGAGATCCTGAGGATCCGAGGTATCTTGCACACTCACAGGTCGGGGGGAGCCGTAGGTGAGGTTGAGGTTGTAGCCAGCAGTGTCTAGGCGATCCGTTGTACAAGCCGGATCCTGGGGTTCAAATGTTTGGACAAGCCAGCTCCATTCTGCTTCAGTCATCAGTCGGGATCCCTCCCCTTTCCAGCGACAGAAGGCGTCTGCTTCGTAAAAGTTTACTTCCACAGGCCAATGGAGGGGAAGCGACCTCTCCTCAAACATGGCTCGGTAACGGTACCCAGAAACCGACGGGATCCAAAATTTAGGCCGGTGGACCTGATAGTGTTCTCGCCAGGCCCAGCCTTCAACACTCCAATACTCTGGACAATGATAGCCATCGGCAGCGACAAATTCTAAAAAGGCTTGATTACTGACCATCTGCTGACCAACCAGAAAAGGGGCCACTTCAACCTGCCGCTGGCCGTACTCCATATCCCAACCAAAAATCGGATCTGTCCAGGATTTACCCCACTGCACAGCTCCACCCGGAACTTCAAGCCAAACATCAGTCGATCGAGCGACATCGTCTGCATAGTGCCAGCCCTCCGGCTGCTGCAGCTGATCAGGTGGAACCTGCCGAATCAACATTGATGAGGTTTCAAAATGGACACGGCTATGCTCTAAGCTCATCAACAACGCCCACAGGGGATGCTCTACATCAATGGGAGAAGAGAGTTCAACAGATTGCAGTAGCGTCGAGACAAGCTCGAAAACCTGATCCCGATAGGCCCAAACTGCCTCCACCTCTGGCCACTTGATGCCCTCACTGGCCTCTTTCAACTCTTGAGGACTGTCCGGATCCACCCCCATCTCAAACAGCTGCTCGTAGGCTGGATTAATGCGTGACCCCAAGCCAACTTGAACCAACTTATTGATGAAGAAAACAGCGGTATGACCCAAGTAAAAAATCAAAGGATTCCGCAATGGATCCGGTTGCGTATAAAAGGTCGCTTTAGCCTGGATACTCTGCATCAGCCAGTCATCGAGCGCCCAGGTTGCCTTGAAATATTCCACTAAACTGTCGCGATCACATGAGGTCAGGCAGGGCACTGGACTCGATGGGATGGTCTTCATGTCAGCAACTCCCGTAATTTCCGATTGTCTCCAGGTGAGCAGAACTGATCTCCCGAACACATCAGGATAATCTTAAACGCTATGGGGGACTTGCACCTGAAGGATCCTTAAAAATCAGTCACATTTAACCCTATAACACCACTTGTGCTCAGCTTCGTTCCTCGAATCGTTAGCGGATCCTTATGTCTGGCGGATCCTGGACAAGAGTCTGCTACAGTCTATCCGCAACTGAGTCAAATCCTGTCAACACCCGAACTGAGGAGGTTAGTATGGATCCTGTGCGCTTCCACCTTGCGTTTCCTGTCTCCAACATTGCCCAGACCAAAGCCTTCTACGTGGATGGATTAGGGTGTGAAGTGGGACGTGAATCTGCAGCCTCAGTTATTTTGAACTTGCAGGGGCATCAGATTGTGGCCCAGGTAACCCCAGAGCCCCTCTCCCCCCAAAACGGTATCTATCCCCGCCACTTCGGTCTCGTCTTTCCCACTCAATCTCAATGGGAGGCGATGGCAGCTCGGGCTCAAGAACATAACCTAACCTTCCACCAACCCCCCCGCTGGCGCTTTACAGGCACGCCCATTGAACACGGTACATTCTTTCTAGAGGATCCGTTTCATAACCTTTTAGAATTTAAATTCTATAGCAGACCCTCAGCTATTTTTGGAGAACAGGATTGGAAACAGGTGGGTGATCGAGTTGCAACGGTTTAACTGTTAGATCAACCATCAGATTAATCATTAGATTAATCATTAGATTAATCATCAGGACAATCCTAGATTAATCATCAGGACAATCCAGTCGTAGGTGTTGAACTCAAGAGGATCTCAGGTGACGAATCAATCAATTAGTGTGGCCACCCCTATGATTTGGGAAATGGACTTCAATGCTCTGCCCCTACGGGATGCGAATGATAAGCGGGTGTGGGAGCTGTTGGTGTGTGATACGTCAGGATCCTTCAAGCAGGCCTGCTACTGTAACAATCAGCAGGTGAAAAGTGAGTGGGTGGCTGAGCAGCTTCAGCAGTATTTGGACATGGTGCCGCACCCACCTGTTGCTGTTCGGGTCTTTCGCAGTCGGATGGCTTCGATTTTGCAACGGGGGTGCGCGGCGGTGGGATTACCCATGCGGCCTAGTCGGCGAGTCTACACACTCAAGCAGTGGATGCAGCAGCGTGCGGCCGACGTCTACCCCAATGAATCACAATTCACCTACCAGCCGAATGATGTCTTGACGATGGATCCAGATGCTCCGACACCCACCGTGCTACCCGATAAATTGCGAGGGGAACGGTGGGCTTTGGTGAATCTCCGTGCCACAGAGATGACCGGTATTGACGAGTGGCCGGCTGACTTTAAGGATGTCTTCCCAGTTGCTTGGGACGAGATGGATCCGGAGCTGCCGATCCCGGGTGTCATCATCGTCTCCCGTCGAGCTGCTGCCTTAGCCGCTTGGATGGGAGGCATTGAACCGGCTTGTGTCCACACGGTGTCAGGGAACCGACCTAACTTGGTGTTAGAAGCAGGCTTGTCGGATAGCTACATCTTGGGCAACCTTACCAACCCTGAGCTCCAAGCAGAAGCTGACCATTTTGAAACACGTAAGCAGGGATCAACCGGGATCCATTTTCTAGCCATTCAGACCGATTTGAATGCTCAGATGTTCAATGGCTTTTGGTTACTTAAGGATCCTGATCAGTGATGTGAGATAGATACGTCAAACTCATTACAATCTACTCTGACTCTTGCTCAGATAGGTTCTCAAGAGACTCTGTCAGGGAAGGAACCGGCGCTGTAGGCGTTGGGGAAGGATCCCGCGACTCCCCGATCTGATTCAAGAGATTCTCAAGGGGGCGATTGGTCTCCTCGTCAGCTCCAACTTCTTCCTGGCCGCTGATTTGATCACGGAGTTCCATCAGTTGCTGCTGACTTTCTTCTAGAACGGTGGCGAGTTCCTGAAATTCGGCGGGGCCTTGTTGGGAGATGCTCTGCAATTTTTCTTCCATTTGCACGATGCGGTCTAGGGTTTCCGAACGGGCAGTGGCGGCTTTAGCGGCCTCTTGACGGGTAGCCTGTTCCTGTTCTAGCAATCGAATTACCGACCAGGTTGAAATCCCAATGGCAAACAGGATCGCAATCGCCATTCCACTGATTAGGGTTTGGAACCAACCTCGCAATTGGTCAACATCCTGTGAGAGTCGGTCGATCTTGGGCTTTAGGGTCAACACCTGTTCTCGCAGGCTCTGGACAGCCGGATCCATTTTGGGCTGGGAGTCCGCCTCGATCGGGGCCGGGTCTGCTTTTGCCGCTGAGTGAGATTTTGAGCGCCGATTCATAGTGTTCTGCACCTTAAGGCCACAATCCTATACTAGTAGACATCTCTTGTCTTGGACTGCGGCGGATCACACGTCTCCATGAGCGAGAACCTCAGCTAGATCGGGGATAGTCACCCAACGCTGCTGGTCAAAGGACTGCCACGTGAGATCCATGAGTAACTGAGAGTAGATACCATCTTCCATTGACGGATCCGTGGGGATCCCTTGCCGAATACTCTGAACCCAACGGTCTAGGATCCCCATTACCGCGACCTGCCGACCATCGGGATACACATCTTGCCAGGCGAACTGAGGATCTGGCTCGATAGGAGTTAACGGCTCACCGGGTCGAGCGCCCTGTAGGGTGAACCCACGAATATAGTCTGAGGGATTGTTACTCCCTAGAATAAGGGTGCCGTTATCGCCATAGACTTCCACCCAGTGGCCGCGGGGGGAATAAGTAACGGAACTCAAACTCAGTTGCACCGGGATCCCTGACGTCAATCGCATCAGGATCATGGTGGTATCGTCCGAGGTAACCGCTTGGGGTTGACCTGTCGCAGGATCCGGCAAAGACCCAACCCGAGTAGAGAGATCGGCCACTAATTTTTCCGTAGGACCCAGGAGCCAGCGACAGTAGTCGAACGCATGAGATCCAACAGCTCCCAAAACACCGCCGCCGAGCTCCCGTTGGGCATACCAATTCCAGGGACGGTTAGGCTTAGCGCGACTTTGAACTAACCAACTGATGAATACAGAGCGAATGGATCCAACCCAGTTTTGATCGAGTAGTTGCTTCAGCTGCCGCCAGGTGGGCACGCTGCGAAATTCAAAATCGGGCATCAGGATCCGTTGATGCTGCTGGGCGAGGCGGTGAAGCTCACAGGCTTGTTTGACGGAGAGGGCGATTGGTTTTTCGAGGAGGACATGTTTGCCAGCAAGTAAAGCCTGTTGGGTCATCTCAAAGTGGCGGTGGGGCGGGGTGGTGATGGTCACGGCTTCTAAGTAAGGATCCGCTAACATCTCATCTAAGCGATCCCAAGCCTGAGGAATGCTAAAGTCCTGAGCGACAGCTGCCGCCTTATCTAAGGTTGGACTATAAACGCTCAAGACCTGAGTGCCCTCGTAGGCTTGGAGGCCAGGGATATGAACTTTACGACCAAAGCCTGTGCCGATGACGCCGACTTGAAGTGGCTGTGTCACTGTGATACCTCCCACCCGTTCAGGCAGAAAAACTAGTGATAAACCTTAGCATGGACTCAGGTCAGTGGGCTCTAAGTAAGGTCGGGGGGTTGATGCAACGGATCCTAGGCAAAGATCCCTGCTACGGAATGGCTCAAGCTCTTTTGATACCCTCTGCAGTCATACCTGATACCCTGCTTGACTGAAAACATGGCGTAGCCAAACTGGCTGATTGGTTGTGAGGGCTGAGATTCCCTGGGCAGCCAACATGAGAGCAACATCTGGATCATCCACTGTCCACACCATCCATTCTAGAGAGTGCTGTTGCATGGCTGTGATCCACTCAGCTGGCATTGGATAACTTACATCAAAGCCATCTAAACCTGCTACTTGAGTAGAGTGGATTAAGGCCTCAATATCCAGAGGATCCTGTCGAACCCATTGAAAATCCTGCTCAGACGTTGGTTCACAGTAGGCAGCGGTCCAGTGGTGAGTCATCGGATCCGGTTGGAACGCAATTAAGGAGTAGGCTTGATACTCTGGGAGTCGAGTTTTGAGGGTTTGAAGTGTGGCGAGGTTGAAGCTAATAAACCGAATCTGGCCGGGATCCAAACCTGATGCCAAAACTACTTGAACCAGCCATTCAACAATCACAGGTCCCGTTTTTATGTCAATGTACAGGTGCCTATGGTCTGGAACAGTGTGTAACACTTGAGCCAACGTCGGGATCCGGACGTGAGACCAATCGGATCCTTTCCAACTCCCCGCATCAAGGGTCAGGATCCGGTCTACAGGTGTGGCGCGAATGAGGTAGTCAGCGGCGGTGGTCCGGATGGTTGAGGGATCGTGACACGCAATGATCTCGTAATCTTGGGTGAGTTGAATATCCACTTCACAGGCTAGGATCCCTTGTTGCCATGCCTCTAAAAAGGAGGGAATAGTATTTTCGGGAGGGGCATCGGGTTGTGTGAAGTCCTGGCCACAGCCGCGATGGGCAATAATTTCAATCATCGTCAAGCACCATGATAAAAATCATTGTGACAGAACTCATCGGGACAGACATCATGATGGATCCTAGACAGGATAGGCATCATCCAAGCGCAAAAAGGTGTGAAATAGGACATTCGCACCATAGGTACACTGTGCAGGCGAAGTGTATTCCTCTTCAGAGTGGCTGACCCCACCAGAGCTGGGAACAAAGATCATGGCCATATCTGTGACTTTGCCCACCTCTTGAGCATCATGACCCGCCCGGCTTGGCATGGTGTGATGAGTTAAATCCAACTGATGAGCTACCCCTCGAATCACGTCTAGGATCCCAGGATGCGATAACGTCGGTTCTGCGGCTAAGATCTGCTCCTGTTCAATATGGGTCTGGGTTTGGGCTGCAATCTCCTTAAACCGCTGCTTAAACTGAGCTTTGAAATAGGCGATCTTTTCCTGGGATAGATCTCGCAAATCAATGGTAAGTTCGACATAACCTGGGACTACATTGGCAGCATTTGGCCATAGCTTTAAGGATCCAACCGTTGCGACTTGGTCTCCTGGGGTCTGACTCGCAAGTTCGTTTACGGTCATGATGATGTGAGCTGCCGCCACCAGGGCATCTTGACGCATTGACATGGGGGTAGTTCCCGCATGATTGGGGGATCCAGTGATTTTTACCACCATGCGATTGAGACTAACAACGCCTTCCACAACACCCACATCAAACCCGTGATGCTCTAGCACTCGGCCTTGCTCCACATGCAACTCTACAAAAGCGGCGAGGGTCTCCCGTGACTGCTGAGCAGCTCCAATCTGATCCCAATTGCCTCCCACCGACTGCAAACAGGTCTGAATGGAGCGGCCATCGGGTGCTACGTAGGATCCGGTTTCCGAGTTCACGCGGCCAGCTATCCCCTTACTGCCAATCATCGTATTTTCTTCATCAGCAAACACAATCACTTGAAAGGGATGTTTTAAATGCATCTGTTGATCTTTCATCGTCCGTACAATTTCAATGCCGGCTAAGACCCCCAAGGATCCGTCATACCGTCCACCTGTCGGCACCGTATCGATATGGGATCCTGTTGCAAACGCTGGTGCATCAGGGTACTGACCCGGATACGTCCCGATGAGATTCCCCGCAGGATCCGTGACAATCGTCATGTCGAGTTCTTGCATCCAGCCGCGCACTAATGCTCGGGCCTTTTGATCCTCAGCCGAAAACGCGGGACGACACACTCCTCCATCAGCTAACTGACCAATCTGCGCCATCTCATCAATAGACTGATTCAGTCGATCTCCTTGGATCGTTGGTAGTGAGTGATCGCGCGAGGTGGAAGGGGCATAGGTCATAGCATCGGATCCGGAGCAACAGCACTACTGTAACGATAGAAGTCCCCTCGGGTCATCTCTGCATGGTGGGATACGGATCCGGACCGATCAACGTTAAGTCTCATCAAGCCCAGAGTCGACAGCACCGGACACAAGGACCCTGCAACAGGGTTGGCCTGGGAGGATCCTGTGCTTAACCTTTAAGGGGTTGCTTCCTGAACATCCCACTGCTGCACCAGAGGCGGCTCGGCTTGAAGACGTCGGTTTAATGCGGCTTCTACCAAACCATAGAATAAGGGATGAGGCAGATTGGGGCGGGAGCGAAACTCAGGGTGGAATTGAGTGGCCACGAAATAGGGATGGCTGGGGAGTTCAATCATTTCAACTAGGCGATTGTCCGGTGACGTGCCACTGATGACATATCCCGCCTCCATAAACAGATTCCGATAGGCATTATTGAACTCATAGCGATGACGGTGCCGTTCGTACACTACCATCTCCTTGTATAACCGAGCCGCCAGCGTATCCGGCTGCAATTTACAGGGATATAACCCCAGCCGCATCGTCCCTCCAAGATCTTCAACATCCTTCTGCTCGGGTAACAAACTAATCACCGGATGAGGCGTTTCTGGATCAAATTCAGAACTATCCGCCTGCACGAGATCAGCCATATTGCGGGCCCAATCCACCACAGCACATTGCATCCCTAAACATAGGCCCAAGAATGGGATCCGGTGCTGGCGAATATACTGGACCGTATTGATTTTGCCCGTAATCCCACGATGGCCGAAACCGCCGGGCACAATCACCCCATCAATATCTTTCAAAAAGTGCTCTGGGCCTTGAATTTCAATATCTTCCGCCGAGATCCATCGAATCGTCACATCACTACTGTGGGCTAACCCAGCATGACGAACCGCTTCGGCCACCGATAAGTAGGCATCCGTCAAACTCACATACTTACCCACAATCCCAATTTCAACATGATGGTCGGGACGATGTAGCCGATCCACCAACACCTGCCACGGTCGTAAATCAGGATCCCGTTGCTCCATAGACAGCAGCTGTAGCACCTGTTGAGCAAGGCCTTCCCGTTCCATCACCATTGGCACATCGTAGATACTCGGTGCATCCTGAGCAGTGATCACAGATTCAATCGGCACATCGCAGAATCCAGCAATTTTATCCTTGATCCCCGGCGGTAGAGATTGCTCACAGCGACATACCAACATGTCCGGCTGGATGCCAAGCGAGCGTAATTCTTTCACAGAGTGCTGGGTTGGTTTTGTCTTCAATTCTCCTGCGGCTTTAATCAGTGGCACCAGCGTCACATGAATGTAAAGCACATGACTGCGACCCACATCCTTACGAAATTGGCGAATGGCTTCCAAAAACGGCAAGGATTCAATATCGCCGACGGTCCCCCCCACTTCCACAATCACCACATCTGGGTTTGTATCTCGGGCAACGCGATGGATCCGTTCTTTAATTTCGTTGGTCACATGCGGGATCACTTGCACCGTGCCCCCTTGATAGTCGCCCCGACGTTCTTTCGTAATCACCGCTTGATAAATACTGCCGGTTGTGACGTTGTTGAGTTTGGACATATTGGTATCGGTGAAGCGCTCATAGTGCCCCAAATCCAAATCTGTCTCAGCCCCGTCATCGGTTACAAACACTTCGCCATGCTGATAAGGGCTCATAGTCCCCGGATCCACGTTGATATACGGATCCAACTTCAAAATGGACACAGAATAATTGCGCGACTTCAGCAGGCGACCGAGACTTGCGGCCACAATTCCTTTACCAATGCTCGAAACGACACCACCCGTAATAAAAATGACCTTCGTCATGCCGACAACCTCCTTAACTCATCGATTATAGAAGGAAGGCTCCTAGATCACAGGTTCGGCTTTAGCAGTCTTTACCCCTGCTGGACGTGTCTCTCAATCTGCTCAGGATCCGTCGTCAACGCCTGAGTTAACACCTCACAGCCCGTCGCCGTAATCAAGACATCATCCTCAATTCGGATCCCTCGCACATCCGCAAACTCGGCTAGGCGATCCCAATTCACACAGTCGGATAATGGCTCCCGTCGCCTTGGATTCGCAAGGATCCCCTCCACCTGATAAAACCCTGGTTCAATTGTCACCACCATCCCAGGCTGTAACGGACGATTCAGGCGCAGATACTTGAGACCCTCAGCAGAACTCCGCTGCCGACCCGGCGCATAGCCTGCCATATCCCCCAAATCTTCCATATCGTGGACATCTAACCCCAGCAAATGCCCAACACCATGAGGGAAAAACAAGGCCTGAGCTTCCCGTTCGAATAGACTCTGAGGATCCCCTCTGAGGATCCCCACATCCACCAATCCCGCTGCCATAACCTGACCCGCTAGCTGATGCAACTCTTGATACTCAACCCCCGGAGCCGCCTGCTCAATACAAGCATCGTGGGCCCGCCGCACAATATCGTAAATGGCCCGTTGTGTGGGTGAGTAGGATCCTGATACTGGCCACGTCCGCGTAATATCCGACGCCCATCCCAGCGGGGATTCGGATCCAGCATCCACTAAGAGGAGATCCCCAGGTACAAGGGCATGGTGATACTGTTCATTGTGCAATACTTCACCATGAGTCGTCACGATGCTGTTGTAGGCGGTCGTGTGATTGTGGGCTAGCATCATCCCTTCAATTGCCGCCCGCACCTGAGCCTCAGTCTGAGCCAACGGAGTCGCGGCCATCCCCGCCACATGAGCTGCAATAGACACCTCTACCGCTTGCCGGATCCCTTCAAGGGCCCCAGGATCCTGGCTCAATCGCAGTTGAATAATGGCCTCGGCCAGCGCCCGATCGGGATCTGTCAATTCCCGGACATGCATGGGACGGCCTAACAGTTCCACTTGCTCGGCTCGGGTCACAGGATCCTGAACCGGAAGGGTGGCGGCTCCTTCACATCGGGTTTGGATATCTGACCAGGTGTAAACATGGCGGGCTTGGATCCGTTCGGCCCAGTCTGCGGGTGTGAGAGCGGGTCCTACCCACAGTTGGGCGCTAGTCGGGATCGGATCCATGATAAGGTCAACGGATCCGTTGGGATCAATGTAGAGAGCCGCACGCGGGATGGGTAAACCGGCAAAGTAGAGGAAGTGACTGCTCGCCCGAAACTGATAATGATTCGCTGGGAAGTTCCGAGATGACGCGCCACCCGACCAGAGAATAACTGGGGCTGTGAGGGTTTGCGCTAACGTTTCTCGCCGTCGCCGGAGACTATCCAGTTGACAGACAGAGAGCTGAGTAACACTAGTCATAAGCACCAGACCCATTTCAAGCCGACGTTCCTCTCTAATTCTCTACTGTTCTCTCGTAGAGTGAAACAATCTGGACTCCCTGAAAATGATTCGGACCACCCAAAAGTCATCCAGACCGCTTCAAAAGTCATCCAGACCGCTTCAAAAGTCATCCGGACTGCTTCAAGATCATCCGGACCCTCCGAAAAATCATTCAGTACCGGGTACGAGTCATTTTCCACCATCAGCGATTGTTCTAATCTTCCGGATCAAACTCCTCAAGCAGTCGATATTTCCCTTTCAGTACCCCGTAAAGCCCAGCTGTCATCACCCCTTGTTGCTTCTCCCAGCGAGCTAGGACATATTCACCCGCTTGGAGCTCCACATCATCTGGCGCTTCATCTCCGTAGAGTTCTTCAATGTGACTGCCATCTTCCATAAAATCCGACCACGAGACAAAGCTGTCAAAGTCGAGGTCAGCGTCTGACTCTGAGTCATCCAACACAAATAAGTGCACATTGTCCGCTGTACTACGGTACTCCCACAGATACTCACCGAGCTGATCCTTCAACGTAGTAAACGGATCCTCAACAGCCCCCATCGTGTCATCCAAATAGCGTCCAAAGTCAGCAACTTGATCGGCATGGATCCGTAACGCAGACCGACCCGACCTGTAATCTCGACCCATGAGACTGCCCTCTGAGATAGTGTGTTCTCAACATTGGATCCTACATCACAACTAAAGCCTGCCGACCCTCTAATCGTCTGCCATGGGAGCAAGTAAAGGTTTTGTGATCCAATTCCAACCCACTTTCAATTGATGCTCTAAGGTGGGTAACCGGAATAGGTAAACGGAGCGGCGCGCTAGATACCCGAGAGGACCTGTAAGGGTGATTCCCAGCCCTGACATCACGGCAGAATCTAAACCCAAACTCAACATTTCACCCAAGTGCTGATAACGGAAGGGCAATAGCGGACGATGCTTCACCGACGCCCACAAATTCCAAGCACAGTAGCTCGCAGCTTGAAAGGCACCTTGGGCTGTTCCGGGGACAGGTTGCTCATCCGCATCAATCACAGCCGCCAGATCGCCCAAGGCAAATACATTGGGATGATTTACCAGCTGCAGAGTCGGTGTTACCTGCAGCCGGCCTCGAGGATCCTTTGCAACCTCCAAGGCCTTCACGGGAGCTGGCACCTGCGTCCCTACCGTCCAAAGCACCACATTCACCGGATCCGTTTGAATCGTGTTGGATCCTTGACGGGTTTGAAGCGTATCCGCCGTAATCTGGACAACCTCAGTATTCAAATCTACCTGAACATTGCGGCTAATCAACGCATCTTGGGCCGCTTGAATGCTCACCTCTGAAAAGCCATCTAAGACAGACTCACCTCGATCCACTAAACGGATCCGGCCTTTAGATCCCAACTGATCGGCCAATTTACACGCCAGTTCAACCCCACTGGCCCCAGCACCAACAACGGCCACCTGGACCGGATCCTGTCGGCGATGATGGAACCAAGGATCCAACGCTGTCTTTAACCGCCTCACATCTTGTAAGCGTCGGAAGGGAATCGCATGTTCAGACGCCCCCGGCACCAGCTGCATAGGCGTATCCCCGCCCAAAGCCAGCACCACAAAGTCATAGTTCAACACGGATCCGGTCTCCAGCTGCACCCACTGATCCTGAAGATTGACAGACTGGACTCGGCCCGGCTGGAATTTAATTGGCACTGGCGGATCCGTTTCAGCAAGTTCGAGCAGATCCTCAAACCGTGGAGCCACCTCCCACTCCGCCATCTCTCCTGTCAGTAATTCGTAGAGTAGCGGGAGGAAGACAAATCGGTCATGCTGGTCCACTAAGATAATCTCCGGTGTCTCCGGCCAAGGAAACCACCTTAGTTCCAATGCTGTGTAGAGCCCACCAAAGCCGCCGCCTAGGATCAGTATTCGCTTCATGTTAAGTTTTTTATCCACTTCTCTCACCATAACAAACCTGTCCCCATCAGTGGACTTCGATCAGGGATCATATGGGTTATCGGGACGGATCTAAGTGCGGTAAAATTTTGCTGCTGTGCCTCCCGTCGCCTCTATGATCCATGAAATCTCCATGCCTGCGCTGAGTTCCACCATGGAAACTGGCAAGATTGTCTCTTGGTTAAAGTCCCCTGGTGATGCTGTCGAAAAAGGCGACAACATCCTTGTAGTTGAATCGGATAAAGCCGATATGGATGTGGAGTCATTTCATAGTGGGATCCTAGCGTCCATTGTGGTCGCAGCAGGTGAATCAGCTCCAGTAGGCTCAGCCATTGCCCTGATTGCTGAAACAGAAGCTGAGGTTGACCAAGCCAAACAAAAAGCCGCAAATCTCTCGGCCGCTTCCAGTGCTACTCCTGCCCCAGCGCCTGCTGCCAAGGCTACTCCTGCACCTATTGCTAAACCAGCCCCGGCACCTAGCCCGGCCATCGCACCCATCGTCCGGCCCACCTCTGACGGTCGAGTTGTAGCCTCACCCTTGGCGAAGAAGCGAGCCACTGAATTAGGAGTTGATATTCAAGTGGTAGTGGGTTCTGGCCCTGGGGGTCGCATTGTTGAAGCAGATGTCCAGAAAGCAGCGTCTCAAGGTACGGCTAAAGCTCCCGCTGCTCCAGCACCGAAATCCATTGCGCCGGCGAACATCCCTCTGGGCCAAACAGTCCCTCTGACAACACTGCAATCGGCAGTTGTGCGCTCCATGTCAGTGAGTCTAGATGTCCCCACTTTCCAAGTGAGCTACTCCATCATCACGACCGCCTTGGATGCTCTGTACAAGCAGGTTAAGCCCAAGGGTGTCACGATGACAGGCCTCCTAGCTAAAGCCGTAGCGACTGTTTTGGAAAAGCATCCTCTACTCAATGCCGCTTATACGAATGCTGGGATCCATTACAAAGCAGACATCAATATCGCTGTAGCCGTCGCTATGGATGATGGTGGCCTAATTACCCCCGTCCTCCAGCAGGCTAATTGGGTCGACTTGTACGAGCTATCACGCCGCTGGAAGGATCTTGTCAATCGCGCCCGGCTCAAGCAATTACAGCCTGAGGAGTACAGCACCGGGAGCTTCACCATCTCCAATTTGGGCATGTTTGGGGTGGACCAGTTTGTCCCCATCTTGCCACCTAACCACGGATCCATTTTGGCGATTGGAGCCTCTAAACCGACTGTGACCGCTAACACAGATGGCTCCATTGCCGTCAGAAACCAGATGATAGTGACTATCACCTGTGATCACCGCGTGATTTACGGCGCTCATGCTGCAGCATTCTTACAGGATTTAGCTCACCTTTTGCAGGAGAACGCGACTTCCCTAACCCTGTAATTGTGAGCAGAGGGTAGCTGGTGCAGGCTATTCTTCCTGAAAGTTGTGCTTCCGAATTCCATGCTTCTGAAATCTACGTAGTGTAGACTCGACCTAGAGCAGTAATCTTCCAATAGGAGAAGGTTGCTGCTTCTTTGTCATGGGAATCTGCACCTGAGTTAGCTCTAATCAGCTGTGCACAACCATTCAACGCGGGGCTTCTAGTATTGAACAACAGCCTACCTATTGCATCAGCCCTAGCCAGTTGAACGGTAGCAGTATTCAGGACCAAGCAAAGTAGACGACTCAACCTTTCAGGATGTTGAACCGCCTGCTATTGAGTCTCACAACCCAGAAAGTGTTACTCCTCAACTGCTTTGCCATTCATAATTTGCTTGAGATGGATGTGCTTATAGCCGAGCTGGATCTCAAATTCATCGCCCGGTTGCAGGCCCATTTTCTCGGTGTAGGCGGCCCCGATAATCAGCTGTCCGTTCTTGTGCACACTGACTCGGAAAGTCGGTTCTCGACCTCGCCGATCCCGCCCTGCACCTGGGGTCAACTCCAATCCTTTTGCCGCTAAAACAGCATCATAGAAGTCCGTTAAGTTAACCCGAACGCTACCCGACTTAGTATGACTCACATAGCCGCATCGCTTCGCCGTTTCTCGTCGAGACAAGTGAGCTGAAGCCTCAACTTTTTGGAGCAACGCTTTGCCTGTAAGGGGTTGTGAAGGAATATCAGACATCGATCTCTTAAGCTATATCTCCTTAAAATGATAGCTCTAATTGTCATAAATGCAATCGATTTTAAGTGATTTTCAAGTCTAATCTAAGCTAAACTCCTAACCCTGAAGTTCCGCTCATAGGGCCTCTAGAGTCAACGGATTCCACAGCTGATTCTCAGGATTTAAGGGGCTAGATTTAGGCTATTAGACCCATTCAAGACCTTTGTTTCATCTACGTTTCATCCTCACGACTTCTTCTAAGACTTCCCGGATCCTAAGGTCATCCCTCCCATCGAAACCGTTAAGGATCCGTACATCTAAACTGTTGAGCCCCACCAGGATTGAGGGGACTAAATGTCTGGTTTTGATAACAAATAGGTCAACAGAGGAATCGAAAAGGGGACCGCCCTCGCACCAGACCAATCTTGAATCAGTGGCATCGTCAGGTTAGTGTCTCTAGACCCCATTTCCTCTGGGTCCTGATCATTGATGGGGTGAACAGGTAGAATGTGGCCTGGACTTGATGAAAGGGTAGGTAAGCGCCTTGATAGAACGATATACGCTGCCGGAAATGGGTCGGTTATGGACAGAGCAGCATAAGTTTGAGACCTGGTTGCAGGTGGAATTAGCAGTGTGTGAGGCTCAGGCAGAGTGTGAGCTGATTCCGGCAGCCGCAGTGGAGGAGATCAAGGCCAAAGCGACATTTTCACCCGACCGAATTGCGGAGATTGAGGCGGAAGTTCAGCATGATGTCATTGCCTTTCTCACTAATGTGAATGAGTTTGTGGGGGAGGCGGGTCGATTTATCCATGTGGGGTTGACGAGTTCAGATGTACTGGATACGTCGTTATCCTTGCGGATAGTGGCCTCGCTTGATTTGATCCTACGACAGTTGGAATGTTTGATTCAGGCCATTCGATTTCAAGCCCAACAACATCGCTATACCTCAATGGTGGGACGGTCTCACGGGATCCATGCGGAGCCGATTACGTTTGGTTTCAAGTTAGCGGGGTGGTTAGCCGAATGTTTACGGCATCGAGATCGATTGGTGCGGTGTCGGCAGTGTTTAGCCGTCGGCAAAATTTCGGGGGCGGTGGGTACCTACGCCAATGTGTCACCCAAAGTGGAAGCTTTAGCCTGTGCCAAGCTGGGTTTACGTCCAGATACCGCCTCAACTCAAGTGATCTCACGGGATCGACATGCTGAATACGTACAGGCGATTGCTTTAATCGGTGCATCATTGGAACGATTTGCGGTTGAGATTCGGAATCTGCAGCGCACCGATGTCTTGGAGGTAGAAGAGTCCTTTAGTAAGGGCCAAAAAGGATCCTCCGCGATGCCCCATAAGCGCAATCCCATCAAATCTGAGCAAATTTCCGGACTAGTGCGACTGTTGCGCGGCTATACCGTATCGGCTCTCGAAAATGTTGCCCTGTGGCACGAGCGGGATATTTCCCATAGTTCCGTAGAGCGGGTGATTTTGCCGGATGCCTCGATTCTGTGTCATTACCTGTTGGCCTCCATGACGAAGGTGATCACTCATTTACAGGTCTACCCAGAGAATATGGAGCGTAATCTCAATGTTTATGGAGGGGTTATTTTCAGCCAGCAGGTGTTGCTTGCGTTGGTGGATAAGGGCTTAACTCGGGAAGGGGCCTATCAAGTTGTGCAGCGTAATGCTCACCAAGCCTGGAATCAGCCTGAGGGGAATTTCAAACAGTTAATCCTTCAGGATCCTGACATAACCCAACATCTCAGTGCGGTCGAGATTGAACACTGCTTCGATAGTAAACGTCACCTCCAGCATTTGGATGAGATTTTCAGTCGATTGGACATTTAAAGATCCTGAGTGGAGGAGTTCAGACTTCAGCAGGCAGCGGATCGGATAGCCTAACCTGGTTACTGATCAAGATGCACACTCCGGATAAGCCAAATCCAGCGGCTCCCATCAATACACCGGCCACGGGAGTGAACGCGTCTGGATTACTGAAAATAAGACCGAAGAGGCTGGAAGCAGCAGCTCCCCCACTGAAATAGAGTCCAGTGCCTAGGCCTGCTTTAGAGGGCGGAACTAGCGAGAGAGCAAAGGGAATTACGCCATTAGACACCAGGCTGTAAGCGCCTCCCAGTCCCAAGGCAATCAGGATCGCCAGCAGCACCGATTGCACCATCACGGTCAGGATTAACAGACCCGCCATCGTGCTCAAGCCCAGGAGCATCGCAAGCCGATTGCCAATTCGAGTTCCTACGGATCCTGCCGGAATCGCGGTGGCCGCTAGAGCTAAAAAGATACCACCCATGATCAGGCCGACATTTGCGCCATCGACTTGTGTGTTCAAAATAGTGGGTAGGGTCTGCATCATTAATCGAAAGCCCAGTGATACCCCTACTCCGGATCCGAAAATAAGGGCTAAACCTAGGAAAGACAAGGATCCATCTGCAACAGGCGTGGGATTGGGATCCTGTTCCGGAGTATTAACTGTGTCAGTAACGGATTGATTCGGCTTGGTGGAGCGGAGCACTGTGGCAGCCACTAGGAGAACAATGGATCCAACGGTGAAGGCTGGAAACGCACCGAGCCCTAAAATAAACTGACTAGCCAATGGTCCCATTGCACCTGCTAATCCGCCCACAAGGGTCAAAATGCTAGCTGCCGAGGGCAGTTGGGAGGCATACGCATATCGACTCAGTAGAGATAAGGCTGGACTCCGAAAGGTTGTCATGGAGAGAGCCCAGGCCACCAAGATGAAGGGCAAACCAAATCGGACAAAGCTCCAAGCTCCCGATAGCAGCACATCTAGCGGCACCACAAAGCTCAATCCTGCCACGAGGGGAATTAAGAGGAAACAGACTGAGGCCACGATGGTACCAATGGCAATGAAGGGGAAACGGCTCCCTAACCACTGTTGGGCGCGGTCGGAAAAGTTCCCCATCAGCGGTTCCATCACAATCCCCAACCCGTTTTCAAGAATGAGAAGACCGGTGGCTAGGCTTGCGGCAAATCCTAATTGAGTCAGTAAGTCAATGAGATACAGGTTGTAGATGACCCAACAGAGGGAGATGGCACCCTGCACTAACGCAATTCCCCAAACCTGAGGCCACAAGACGCGCTGGTCAGATGAGCTGCTCACCATACTTCGGATCCTTCGTCAACAATCGAGTCTTAGTGTATCTGGCTGGGGTCAGTGATACAAACGTAGGCTTTACAGATTGCATTCATCACAGCTGGGGGTGTCAGGCATGGACTCACAGAAGGTATCACCAACGGGAGTCAGGGGGATAACCGATTAGGAGGGAAACAACTAGTGTTCTAACAGGATCATAGTTGTTCCAGTTGGGTCAAATCCTTCTGGGAATCTGGTCTCTTTGCTGTAGAACGCTCTGTGGAGGTAAGCGTCGTGAAGATTGGCTTGTCTGAGGTCGGTACGGTCTAAGATGGCACTGCTGAGATTAGCTGCGCGGAGATCGGCATTACTGAGGTTGGCACCATTGAGGTTAGTGTCTCTGAGGTTAGTGTCTCTGAGGTCAGTGTTGCTGAGGTCAGCTCCCTTGAAGTTGACTCCGCTAAGATTAGCGCCGCTGAGGTTGACTCCTCTGAAATCGGCTTCTCTGAAGTCAGATCCTGCAAGGTTACGGTTCGGTCCAATCAACAGCAGGTTGGTGACCTGGGTTGGCTCAAAACTATCTGGCCAGATAGTCGCTTCGAAATAGTAGGCCCCTTCTATCTGTGTGTTGATGAGGTAGGCATCTACGAGGTTGGCACTGCTAAGGTTAGTGCTGCTGAGATTGGCATCCTCAAGACTAGCTACATAGAGCCGGGCTCTCCTGAGATTAGCTCTCTTCAAATCGGCATAATCTAAGGTAGCACCATAGAGGTCAGCAGAGTAGAGATTGGCGTTGTGAAGTGTAGCTTGGCTAAAGTTGGCATTGCTGAGGTCGGCGCGACTCAGGTCGGCACCACTGAGGCTGGCTCCGCTGAAGTTAGCATTGTTAAGGTCGGTACCTTGCAGGTCTGCTCCAACGAGATTGGCTCCGCTGAAATCAGCATTCCTGAGGTTGGCACCATGCAGGTTGGCATTGCTGAGATCGGTACCAACAAAGCTGACATCGCTAAGGTCGGCTCCGACGAGATTAGCCTTATTAAGGCTGGCATTACTGAGATTGGCGGTATTGAAGCGGGTACTAATGAGGTCTGCCTCGCTCAGATCAGCACCTTCAAGGTCAGCCCCGTAGAAGTTGGCGTTACGAAGGTTAGCTGAATTGAAATTCGTATTGCTCAGATTAGCGATTCTGAAATCTGCAAATCTGAGATTAGCCCCACTGAGGTCAACCTGCGCTAATGATTCACCTCTGAGTGAATAACAAGCACCATACCTTTGCTCTAAAACAAACATGTGAAGAGTGGCAGAAAAGTCCAAAAGAAGGGGATATTTATCAAACGCATAACACCCTGCGGTCAAGTTCAAAACAGCGTTCTGTTGCACTTGAGGCTTGGAATCAGATAATTGCTCAATACTAGCTTCTCTGAGCCTGTACTCATGTATTTCCGTGAATCCCCCCACCAGCATAGCAACAGAGAGCGTCAACCATTTCAATGCCGAATTGGGATATTGATGCCTATTTTTTTCGATCGCTGTCATGGTTAATCCAAGTGAGTTAAATAATCAGAAATATCGACGCCAGCGGTTAATTTCTTTTAGCTGGTCATTCTCGAACTCGAGGCGAATTTTGTTATGCCCATCGAGAGGTGGGTTTTCTTCATAAGACAAGGACCAAACACTCCACTCGCGCGCGATCGTAAATTCTTCATCTGACCAATTGCGGAGCGAACGATGATACCTACCTCGAACCCAAAACTCAGAATCTTGTTGGGGAAGAGTCATGAGTGTTTGGTAAATTTCTTCGTAGGTTTGGCCAGAGCGGACAACAACCCTTCTGTCCTGTAATGGAATTTTGACAACATCCTTGGTGATTGAGTGCGACCGATTGTCTTCTGGTCCCACAGGTTTGTCGTAGGACCGTAATGTCAGTTGGAAAACTCGCTCTCCTTCAAAGCTGAAGTCAACTACCGATTTTAACGGTGAAAGTAAGGGATTGGGATTCGGTGTCACTTTTCGCCAGAGTTCCCAGTATTTCCATTGCCGAAATTGATCGAGCCTGATATCCTCTAGCTGGGCAAAGTCATCCCAACGTTCACCAAGCCAAATACCACCAGCGCCACCATAGTCAGATGTATGTCTTGTAACAAGCTCTCCAGCTTCCAATTTTGATTGAACTGTTTCATACACTTGCTCTCTAGAGCTCCCAATGGTGAATCCGTAAGCTGAGCCAGTCGTTACTGTTTCATTAATGTAGGTAGCCCATATCAGCAATACTGGGGTCAAAATAACGCCTGAAGCTAGCAATGTCAGGATCCTGGAAAAAATCCTGTGCCCTCGTTTAATGCGTGGATTGAAATCTTCTAACTCCATAGGTCACCTGCAACGCTCTCCTGAGGTTACGGGAAAGAATCGCAGTCATGAGGCTAGAGTGTGACACTTCAATGACTGGAGCTCAAACTACTACATCAATCAGACTTTAATTAAGATAGAGAAAAGGATCCCCAGCAGCAGCACAGAGGTTTCTAACAGCGGGTGATGCTCAAGTGAGGTCTAGATCTACCCGGCTTGAGCTGTAGGGATCCCAAATCTCGGGTTTACCTAGATTAAATAAGGTCAATGAGTTAATCCAGGGCATCACAGATTACATTCATCGCAGCTTGGGCTGGGCATGAGCTCGCAAAAGGTATCACCGACAGGGGTCAAGGGGCTCGTTGGTAGCTCTGGATTACACCCTGGTGGACTGACCGGATCGGTAATTTGAATGGCATCGGATCCAGCTGGGCAGAAGGTTGTAAAGGATCCACTGTTACAAGCCAAGTCAGGATTAAAGGATCCTTGTACCAGTTCAACATCCTGCGTTACCACTCCACACTCATCAGTGCCTACAACCGTTTCAAACGGATCCGCATCAGTGGCCAGGAGACGGAGTTGATAGGATCCAGCCTGATCTCCGATAGCAATGAATTGGCAGCTATCGACCGTTGTTGTCGGGATCCCAGCTATTCCCCCTTGCGGGTCACCACAGACCACATACTTGGCTGGGGTGGAGAAGGTCACAAGACTGAGTGGTGTCACTTCAATAATCTCACCGGCAGCAATCTGGCCCGATGGGTCTAGAACCGTAACCACCAAGGCCGGTCGAAGTTCAGCGGTACAAATGACTGGGGGCATTGGAGACATAGTAGATGGATTATCATCCCCGCCACACGACCACGTGGAAATAGCAATGAACAGCAGGATAACCCAGTAGCAGCACCGTTTCAGCATCAGGATCCTCCAATACTAGTACTAAACCGTAAACAGATATTGAAATTATAGTCAGGATCCTACTTTCAATCCTGAGCGCTTTATTTATTGTGATGGTCAGATGTGAGATCGTTATGACGGTTTACCAAGCTATTTTGGAGATCGCTTAAACAGTTCCTCATATAAACTTCAGACCTCTTGTAGGAGTTAGTTAGGAGGGGAGATCCTCAAGGTCACCTTTGAAAAAAGCTATCCTGAGCTAGACTCAACTGAACATCACAAGGGATCCCATTTCACTCAAGGACGGATCCCTGTCTAAACAGGATAGAAATGAAGCAATTACTGACTCTAGGTCTGGTTATACTGCTGACGACTCCAGGTTACGCTCAGACTTGGACCGAGGACTTACAAACGGCGGTGGATAGCCAGGATTGGGATACCGCGATTGACATTATCGATCAACAGATAAACCAGGATCCGGAGCGCACCAACGAGTTAGAAGACTATCGCCGCCAATTGGAAGCGTTGCTAGAGGCACAATCGAGAGGTCGTGAACCAATTGCTCAGAACGCGGATCGAGTGACCTATGCCCGCTCTACTGTCGCCCTAGAATCAACACGACGGAATCTGTTGTACTCAGGCTACGACCTAGGCCGGCAACGAGTATTTAGAGATTATGAGATCCTACCGTCTCGGTATAGGGTAACTGTATTTATGCAAGCTCCAGTCGATATTCCAGCGGAACACGTCACAGTCACCGCCTCGATCGACGGGTTCGGTGAAACATCACAAATGATTCAAATCGGCTCCCTCGGGGTCCACCCCATTGAGTACAGCTTCAGTGCCTCTGATCTAAACAAGGGTGGCAATCGTTTGGTGGTTGAAACCACAGGTGGCGACACAGTAACAACAACACTTAGCACCAGCCCCAGACCCTCTACCGTTGTGGGCACAGAGCGCGAGTACAGTTCAGGTCGGACAACTTGCATCCAGGGCCGGTGTTCACTTTAGACAGTAATTAACACAGCTTAACTAACAGGACTGGTCAATCCAGCTTAATTGAAGACTTAATCCAGGTCCTTGACCACATCAGGATCCGGTCGATTCCCATAGTGGAAGTCGGTTAAACCAGCCATGGCGTCTCGAATTCGCGGACTACTTTCACCATACAAGTCGATCCAATCGTAGAAGGTGAGTTCAGGCTCAAGGTGGCTTTCAGGATCCTCAGCGCCTTGGAGCATAATGGTGACGATGACCCCGTAAGCGTCCTGCCAAGCGGTGGCCAGTTCTGGGGTCCAGTCGGATCCGAGATACTCGGCAAACGTCTCCAGCAGGGCCTGCCCGACGAACGGATAATGTTCTTCAAGCGTTCCGACTTGCACGTGACGAGCCCCAAGACTCTGCAGGGCCACCGTTAGAATCTCCGGACTCCGCAAATTTTCGACAATCGCAGCCAATGAGACCATTAGCTTTTTACCCATAGCCTCCTGGGTGGTTTCAGCGAATAACGGCTTTAGCTCAGGATGGTGGTGGAACAGTAGGTCGTAGAAGCGGGCAGAGAAGGCAATGGCCTGGGGTCGGATTTGGTCGAAGGAGGCTTCGAGTAGTTCAATTTGCATAGTTTGAGCCGCTGAGTCGAGATGCCTAACTAGAGAGCGTACAAATAGGTCTGATCTCAGAATGTCATTGCTGCTACCGAATAGGTCAGGATCCGGCTAACGGAAACTGCGACTGAATCAACGTGTACGCCTCCTCTGTTGTCCGGATCCGTCCCTGAAGTTGAGCCTTCTGAATCTCGAATAACATTGTTTGAAAGTGACGTCCGGGTTTGTATCCCATCTGTTTCAAATGGTGACCGTCCAGCAAGGGTTTCATCAACCGCCAGTCTGATAGGTAGCGCAGCAGGATCCGTCGCCCCTCTCGCTCCATTTGAACGGCGGTGAGGATAATATCTTGAACTTTGACGGCCTGAAGCTGTTTGAGCAGTGTGCTCGGCTCTCGATCCGTTGCCAGCCAATCTTGCAGGATCCTTAGTAATTCTGGTCGGTAGGCGAGTCGGTCAATGCCAGCTTGGGTGAGGTGGAGTTGTCGAGCCACCATCGCGGCATTAGGAAGGGGACTGATGAGGGTTTCAATCCGCAGTTGCCAGACATCGTGATGGGTTAGTTCCGGGTACCACCGTTGTAAGTACAAGGTCCAGGATCCGGCTTGCCGCACGGGGTGAAGTCGATTGGGGTGCCAGTGCAGATCAGGATGAATGCAGCGTAACGCCCCCCATTGATGCAGCTGAGTCAAGGCTTGGGGCCACTGTTTCGAGTCCAAGATGTAGCGTAGTTCATTCTTCAATCGATCGCCCCCCACGCCGTCATGGATCCCAGATCGCATCGCCTGTTCCATGTAAGCTTGCGTACGCGGGTCAATCTTGAAATTCAATCGCACCGCAAATCGGACACCTCGATAAATCCGGGTAGGATCCTCTAGAAAACTATTGGGATGCAGCACCCGCAGGATCCCATCTTGCAAATCATCTAATCCCCCAAAAAAGTCCAGGATCGTCCCCGCTTGATCCCCGTTTAACCGAAGCGCGAGAGCATTGATGGTGAAGTCCCGGCGGTAGAGATCCTGTTGAATGGATCCTAAAGACACTTCCGGCGGCGCGGCGGGATAAGGATAGAACTCTGTGCGAGCCGTGGCAATATCAATCCAGAGATCATCCGACCAGATTAAAGCAGCGGTTTGAAATTTACCATGGATCTCCAAGCGAGCCTCGGGGTAGTGGGCGCGCAGGGCTTGAGCCAGTTTCACCCCCCAACCGGGTTGGTCAGGATCCGAAGTGAGAGGATAGGGTCCATCCGCGACTAGATCGAGATCATCGGTATGCCGCCCTAGGAGTAGATCTCGAACCGCTCCACCGACGAGATAGAGTTGAACACCCAAGTGATCGGCTTGATCGGCTGCCGTTTGTAAGATCTCCTGATAGCGAGGGGTAAGGGTTTCGAGGGTCACTGCAGCGGCGGATCCGTCTGAACTGGAGACCTCTTCGGGGGATAGACCATGGAGGTGGCGGAGCACATCGGTACGGGTGACAATGCCCACCAGTTGAGCACGATCCAGAACGGGGAGGCGGCCAATGTCCCACTTCAACATCAAGGCTCGAATGGTTGCTAGGGGCGTCGACGGTTCAATGGTTTTCACGGATGTCGTCATATATCCCTTCACCGGCGCGTGGCCAAACCCGTGGTGCAGGGCAATATCCACATCTCGCTTAGAAATGACACCCACCAGTTCCGTCTGCTCATTCACCACCACCACCCCAGAATGGCCGTAACGCAATAGGACTCGTTGAGCTTCAGCAATGGTGATCTCAGGTCTCACCGTCCGGACTGGCGATGACATCAAGGATCCGGCGGTCAACGCAGGGGGAATCTGGGCGGCCACCTGGCGCAACACATCCTGCAAAAGGGTTTGAGGATCCTGGGTGGCATCTAATCGAATGGTGACCGCAGCGGCTTGAGCATGTCCTCCCCCGCCGTACCGGGCCATGATGGTGTGTAGGTGCACCCGATGCTGCCGCGACCGTCCAATCAAGCTGAGTCGGGATCCTTGCTGAGCGGCCACAATCAAGACATCAACCCCGGTCAACTCCATCAGCGTCATGACGAGCCCCGATAGGCCGGGCATAAACTCCGGTAATGTGACCAACCAGGATCCCACTTTGCACCCTCGGATCCGTTCAATACCCAGATCATGTAACGCGTCACTGAGCAAAGCCTGTTGATCGGAGGTTAAGGATCCTTCTAAAAAGCCACGCATCAGATCTAGGTTCAACCCTTGAGCCATCAGCCAGACTAACGCTTCTGCATCTCGTTGGGTTGTGTTGGCGAAGGTCAAGGATCCAGTATCCGCGTGCAGGCCGAGGGCCAGGGCCATCACTTCAAATTCATCGAGTTTAATCTGACGTTGCTGTAACTGTTCCACCATCAGCGTGCAAGTTGACCCGACTGGATCCAAACAGACTTGAGTCGCCGCGATCGGCAGATCAGGAGCGGATCCGGTGTGGTGGTCGTAGACGTGCACATTAACTTGAGGGTGATCGAGCCAGCGGGTGGCGGATCCTAGACGTTTGGGATCATGACAGTCCACCATCACGACAGTTCGGAGTTCAGACGGATCGATGGTTTTGAGATCCACCAGGGGAAAGTGATTGCGATGCAGAGAAACAAAGTCTTGAATACTGGCATGGGTGCCCCCAGCAAGAACAATCACGGATCCGGGATAGAGACGCGCCGCTCCCACTGCTGCCCCAAACGTGTCATAGTCCGCAAATTGGTGGCACAAAATGACATCCATGGATCCGTTGAACACCTCAAGTGGCCTGTAATCGTTAAGTTATCTCTAATCATCCAGTAGCTTGCAATCGTCAAGTCATCTCTAATCGTCAAGCCGGATCCTAGCCAAAGATCAACTGAATCAGTCCACTCACCACCAGCAGCGGCACCCCAATCGTAAAGGTCAGGATCGTCACCACTAAGCCCATCACAAGGCCCACAAAAACGAGCTGATTACGACGAGTGATTTGATCCGGCACAACCATGTAGTCTTCAATAAGTTCTAGGTTCTTCAAATTCGCTTTCCAGACCACATCAAACAGATCCCCCAGCACCGGCAGCGTCCCCACAATCGACTCCAGCACAATATTGAGCACCATCTGGGCCAACACCGGAACGGGAACCCCCAACCGAGCCGCTTCAATCACAATGTAGGCCGAGACCAAGCCTGTGAGCGTATCCCCAGCCCCCGGAAGCAATCCCACAATCGGATCCAACCCCACCCGGTAATCGGTGCCAGGAACCGGAATGGAATCATCAAGGAGAATACTCAGTCCCCGTAACCGTTTCATTGCCGGATGATCGGATGTGGGTGAAGAGTTTTGAACGTCGGGGCTGGCCTGTTGTTTCTGTACCATAGTTCCGCCACCTCG